>NC_013745.1:0-300000 GCF_000025325.1 Haloterrigena turkmenica DSM 5511
GACCCCGATTTCGAACCGGCCGCGTTTTGGTGGCGACTGGATTGGCGTAACTCAAATATACCTCCACTGACATACTTGCTATTCTTTCTCAATAGAGAGATGTGTAGACGACTGTCCGATTAGCGCGGGTCGGTCCACTCTTGACTCGAAATGCCAGCCGCGATAGCGGTGTGCGACTGCAAACCGTGCGACTCAGTTGTCAAGGTAGACGTCGATTGTGGCAGCTGTTCCCTATACCCGTACGCAAAAATCGCATCGATAGATCTGTAATTTACGGTATGGCTATCCGGGATGGAAATGCCCGTTAGTTCCGGGAACTGATACCGTCCCTCAAACGCTGACACCGGCTTCGAACCCGAGTACGGTCTGCTTACGCCCGCTGTTCTCGACTGCTGGTTCCGCGCTCGGTCCTCGATCACGACGGTTCCGGTCCGGGACCGTCACACGTGTCCAACCCAGACCATAACTATCAATAACAGAGATATACTCTCAGTATGACCGTTCGTTGGGCGAGACAGACGACTCGAGCGTCCTAGAGGATCCCAAAGAGGAACGCACCGATCCCGACAATCGCTGCCGGCCGGAACGCGTCGCTCGTGTCGACCTCGTGCGTCGCTGCAATCCCGTTTGCGAGGATGTACACGCTCCACACGACCGTGATGGCGAGCAGGAACAGGGGTATCGCTCCACCGCCGTCGATCTGTAGCGCTTCGAATTCCCGCTGGAGTGTTTGCGGATCGGACCCGTCGAACGTCTGTTGCTCGACCGAGTAGCGTGCGTGAAGATACTGCAGGGGGAGATAGAAGAGGAGATTCGGTGCGTAGGCCCAACCCGCCACCGCTAGCGCATCCCCGAACGTTCCCACGGCTCCGTGCGTTCGACTCAGATAATGCATGACGGCCGCAACGACGAACAATCCGATACCCAAAGAGAAAACGAGGAACACGATCGTCGAGAGCAGGATATCCGACGCGAATGGGTCGACTGCCCGATCGAACTCCGGCGGGGCGTTCGCTACCTGACCGACGATCACGTAGAACAGCGAGACCACTGTCGCGATTTGCGCGATTACGTACGCGATAAACACGCCGAGACCGGTGAGAAGCGGATCGTGTCGAGAGTCGCTGAAGTATCTGAAGGGAGACCGTAACGGGGTGTACGGAGCCATGTAGGATCGCTCGTAGTGACCCAATATATGTATTTTGATTGTAATTTATGCGCAAAATATCGCAACGGGTCGCTGAGATACCAATCGACGTTGTTCATTGTAGGGAAGTCCCGAGCACTGAGTCCGCGAGCGACCATCGAGAGGCAGTACGTTCATTGCGGTAGCCGGTCTCGAGCCAAACATGGCACTCGATCACGTGTCTCTCGGTAGCACCGGACTCTCAGTGAGCGAGCTCGCGCTGGGGACGTGGCGCTTCGGCCGACGGCTGGTCGACGGCGAGGAACGCTACGACGCGGAGGGAGTCGTCGAAACGGACGAGGACCGCGCGTACGAACTCCTTGACGCCTACGCCGACGCGGGCGGGAACTTCATCGACACCGCCGACAAGTACGGCGATGGGCGGGCCGAGCGGTGGATCGGCAACTGGCTCGAGGACCGCGACCGACTGGACTACGTCATCGCCACGAAGATCCACCGTCCCCGACGGGAGGGCGACCCCAACGCACGGGGACTCAACCGTCGGCACCTGCGCCGGCAGATCGACACCTGCCTCGAGCGACTGGGGACGGACTACATCGATCTGCTCTACTGCCATCGGTGGGACGACGACACCCCCGCGGAGGAGTTCATGCGCACCCTGAACGGACTCGTCGAGTCCGGGAGGGTGAACTATCTCGGTATCTCCTCGGGCCGTCCCGACGCGTGGAAGATCGTCAAGGCGAACGAGATCGCCCGGCGCGAGGGGTACGAACCGTTCACGGTGACCCAACCGCGGTACAATCTCGTGGATCGGGAAATCGACGCGAACTACCTCCCGATGTGTCGCGATTACGGGCTCGGCGCCGTGACGTGGAGCCCGCTGGCGTGGGGCTTTCTGACCGGCAAGTACCGGCGCGACGATCGGAACGACGAGTCGTCGACCGCCGCGCAGGACGGGCGCTTCGCGGATCGGTATCTGACCGAGGAGAACTTCGACGCGCTCGAGGTCCTCCTCGAGATCGCGGACGACATCGACGCGACGCCGGCGCAGGTCGCCCTCGCGTGGCAGCTTCACCACCCCGACATCACGGCGCCCATCGTCGGCGCCAGCACGGTCGAGCAGTTGACGGAGAATCTCGGCGCCGCGGACGTGTCGCTCTCCGCCGAGCAGTTCGAGCGACTCTCCGCGACGTTCGCCGGTTCGGAGTGAGATCGATCGACGCTCGCGCCGGCAGCGGTCGTCGACGTCGACGAGAGCGAACAAAACAATTATAATCGGTTTGCCTGTATGCGTGACTACGACATGGTCGATTCATCAGCAGCAGATCTCCGCGTCGGACTCGTCGGGCTTGGGAGCCTCGGCGTCCGACTCGGACGACAGTTCGAGGCCGTCCCCGACGCCGAACTGGCCGCGATCGCCGACGTCAGCGAGGCGAACCTGGCCGAGGCGGGCGGCGAACTCGAGGTCCCGTCCTCGAACCAGTTCCTCGATTACGAGACGATGCTCGACGAGGCCGACCTCGACGCGGCGGCGATCGCCACGCCGAACGGGCTCCACTACGATCAGACCGTCGCCGCGCTCGAGCGCGATCTCCACGTGCTCTGCGAGAAGCCGCTGGCGACGAATCTCGAGGACGCCCGCGACCTCTACCGGCGCGATCGGGAGACCGATCGGGTGATGATGCTGGGCTACCAGCGACACCTGAATCCGGCGTTCATCAACGCCCGCCAGCGGTGGGCGGAGGGCGATGCCGAGCCGACGTTCATCACCGGCGAGATCACCCACGACTGGCGGTCGTACTACGAGAACATGGACGACTGGCGGATGGATCCCGAACTGAGCGGCGGCGGCCACCTGTTGAACGTCGGCTCGCACGTCATCGACGCGATCCTCTGGGTGACCGGCCTCACGCCGACCCACGTCAACGCCAACGTCGAGTTCCACGACGACGAGCAGCTCTTCGACAAGCAGTCCTCGATCACCATCGAGTTCGACAACGGGGCGATCGCCAACTTCTCCGACACCGGGATCGTCGCGTGTACCCGGGAGCACATCCACATCTGGGACGACGACGGCGCCGTCTACCTCGAGGGTCGGGAGTGGGACGAGCGCACCGGCTACACGATCGACGCCGAGGGCACCGAACACGACCGCCACCTCGACTACCACGGCCGCGAGACCAAGGCCGAGGCGTTTACCGAGTCCGTCCTCGAGGGCACCGAGCCGCCGATCTCAGTCCGGGACGCGTTCCGGACGCTGGTCGTGACGATGGCCGCCTACGAGTCCGGTCGCGCCGACGAGCGCATCGACCTCGCGGACCGGTACTCGTTCGTCGGCGACGGACTGCTCGACTGAATCGATTCCTTCTCTTCGCCGTCCGTTTCGTCCGCCGCGACCGATTCCCCGCGAATCGATACCGCCAGCGTCGCCGACATTTCGATTGTTTTCCACAGTAAATTCCATCACTGTTTAACGATAACGGTCTATTATCATGTCCTCTAGCAAGATTTATTTGGAGAGAAGAACATCACGAGATAGGATATGAACGTAGACTGGTCAGTGGAGGCGGTTCGGGGTGAGTAGCGACCGTTCGATCGTGGGACGGATCGCTCGGACGATCACGCCGTCGGTTATTCGACGGCGGTTCGCGTACAAACTGGGCGTGTTGCTGCTTATCGTCGTCGTCGTGCTCGCGCTCGTCGGTGGCGTCGGGTACGTCCGCGCTAACAACTCCGTCGAGGATAACGCGGACCAACAGATGCACTCGGTGGCATCGATCCAGAGCGACGAGACCGGAGACTGGATCCGAGAGCTGAAACGTCAGACGAGCGCGTTAGCCACCGACGACGAACTCGCAGCGGACGATCCCGAGATCGTCGAGGGACAGTTAATCGCTAGATCGAACAATATGCCCCAATCGGTCAGGGAAATCCACGTGATCGACCGCGAGCAGGGGACGCTCGTCGCCTCCCATTCGAAAGGCTCGAGCGGGAAAACGCTCGAGGAAATCGACGAACCGTGGGCGGACGCCTCGCAGTACCAGGACATCAGCGATTCGGTGTACCAGGTGGACATGAGCGATCGGTCGTACGAGGCCGCCGACGGTCGCGCCGTCTACTTCTCCACGCCAGTGATGGGCGACGAGGACAGGGTCGTCGTCCTCGTGGGCGGGATCAAAGAGCAGGTGCTGGGACTCCACCAGCCGTTCGAGGAGCAACAGACGACGATCGTTCGCGGCGACGACGCCGAGGTGGTCGCCGGGGCCGAGGACGCGCCGCTCCCGGCCGAGGTTCGCAACGGCGAGGCCCAGCCGGGCATCGAGTCGATCGAGACGCTCGAGAGCGACTCGCACGTCCACGCGGTCACGTCGATCGTCGGCACCGACTGGCTGCTGGTTACGACCGTCCCGAAATCGGTCGCGTTCCAGACCGCAAATATCGTCGGCCAGTCCATGCTCGGCGTCGTCGGCGTCGGACTGATCGCGTTGCTCGGGATCACCGTCGTCATCGGCCGCCAGACCGCGGGGCCGCTCACGCGGCTGCGAGACAAGGCACAGACGATGGAACAGGGGCAACTCGACGTGGATCTGGAGACGTCTCGGATCGACGAAATCGGCCAACTCTACAATGGGTTCGGGTCGATGCGAGACGCGTTGCGCGACCAGATTCGCGAGGCCGAAACGGCCCGGCAGGCGGCCGAAGAGGCGAAACGGGAGACCCAGCGCACCAACGAGCAACTGGAACGCAAGGCCGACGAGTACAGTCGGGTTATGCGCGAGTGCGCCCAGGGTGATCTCACACAGCGGATGGATCCCGACAGCGACAACGACGCGATGGAGTCGATCGCCCGGGAGTTCAACGAGATGATCGGCGCCATCGAGGAGACGACCGCACACGTCAAGCAGTTCGCCGCAGAGGTCGCGGCCGCGAGCGAGGAGGTGACCGCCAGTTCCGAGGAGGTCAGGAACGCCAGCGAGCAGGTGACGGAATCCGTCCAGCGCATCTCCGACGGGGCGGAGCGCCAGCACGAACACGTCCAGGAAGCCACGAGCGAACTGAACACGCTCTCGTCGACGACGGAGGAGATCGCGTCGTCCTCCGACGAAGTGGCGGACATCGCCGAACGGACCGCGACGGCCGGCGACCGCGGTCGAGAGGCGGCCAATCAGGCCGCCGAGGAGATGACCGTCGTCGCCGACGACACCGACGACGTCGTCGAGCAGTTCGAACGCCTCGAGCGGGAGATCGAACAGATCGACGAGCTGACCGAGTTCATCGACGAGATCGCCGAGCAGACTAACATGCTCGCGCTCAACGCCAACATCGAGGCCTCCAGAACGAACAGCGACGGCGGCGACGGGTTCGGCGCCGTCGCCAAGGAGGTCAAGCAGCTCTCCCAGGAGACTCGAGAGGCGACCGACGAGATCGAACAGCAGTTGGCCAGCCTGCAGTCGGCGGCCGACGACGCCGCGACGGTCGTCGGGCGAACGAGCGAGCAGGTCACGAGGAGCGTCGACACCGTCGAGGAGGCCGTCGAGGCCTTAGAGGAGATCGCCACCTACGCGGAACGGACCAACGAGGGCATCCAGGAGATCAGCACGGCCACCGACGATCAGGCCGTCGCGGTCAGCGAGACGGCCAGCGTGGTCGACGACGTCGCGATGATCAGCGAGCAGACGTCTCAGGAGACGGAATCTGTCGCCGCCTCCGCCGAGGAACAGACGTCGGCGCTGACCCAGGTGTCACACAACGCCAGCCGACTGGCCGAACAGGCCGGACAGCTGAGCAACACCCTCGACCGATTCGACACGGCGGTCGACGCCGAGCCCGACAGGGTCGTCGCCGACGAACTGCAGAACATCGACACCGACACTGGCACTGACACCGGTATCGAAACCAACACCGCTGTCGACGACGAGGCGACCGACGACCGCGAGGATTCCGCAGACAACGTGTTCGAATACGTCTCCGACGACGAGACCGACGAGACGGCCGCGGACGCCGGCGCCGACCGGGACGGGCAGTCGAATCCCGCACCCGACGAGTAGGCGATCCGCCGGACGATTGGTTCCGGTGGACCCAAGGTCCGCCCGCCCGTTTCGTTCGATCGTGACTCGAGGCGGTCCGTATCAGACGTTCGTTTGTTCGGCCGGGAGCGACGGCGACGGCATCGTCACCGTGGCGGTAGCGCCCGACGGAACGCTGACCGAACGGGCGCGCACGACCGCGCCGCATCCGATGTTTCTGGCGCTCCGTCCCGACGGGGAGACCCTGTACGCCGTCGAGCGCGTTGATGGCGGGCGCGTGTCGGCCTATCGAATCGACGCCGAGAGCGGCGGACTCGAGCGGCTCAACGGTCGCTCGAGCGAAGGCGCCGGTCCCTGTTACGTCAGCGTCGACGCGACCGGCCAGTACGCGTTCGTCGCGAACTACCAGGGCGGGACCGTGGCGGCGTATCCGCTCGCGGACGACGGGCGACTCGGCGAGGCCACCGACGTCGTCCGCCACGAGGGCTCCGGACCCGACCCGGAGCGGCAGGCGGTTCCGCACCCGCACGCGATCGCGCCCGGCCCGGAGAACCGGTTCCGGTACGCGCCGGACCTCGGGACCGATCGCATCGAGATCTATCGCGCCGACGAGTCAGGGGCGCTCCGGCCGGCCGAGGCCGGACCGACGACCGTCCGTGCGGGCGCGGGACCGCGCCATATCGCCTTCCACCCGACCGAGCCCTACTGTTACGTCGTCGACGAACTCGAGTCGACGGTGACCGCCTACGAGCGCGACGCCGAGAGCGGCGAGCTCGCGGCGATCGATCGGACGACCACCTTGCCGGCCGCGTTCGACGGAACCAACGAGCCCGCCGACGTCCACGTCCATCCGTCCGGACGATGGGTGTACGTCTCTAACCGAGGCCACGACAGCGTCGCCGTTTTCGCGGTCGACGCGGCGACCGGCCGTCTCGAGCTCCTCGCCCACGAACCGACCCGGGGGGAGACGCCCCGCGATATCGCGCTGGCTCCCGACGGCGAGGTGCTCCTCGCCTGCAACCAGCACGGCGACGCGGTCGTGAGCTTCGCCATCGACGAGACCGGACGCCTCGAGAAGATCGCGGCCCTCGACGTGCCGAAACCGGTCTGTGCGACGTTCCTCGAGTCGGCGTAACGTTTCCCTTCCCGATCCTCCTGCAACCGACCGTTTGAACACCGTTTGTCGGGTGGGAATCGCCGGTCAGGTGTGCTCCTGCAGGTCGCGCACCTCGTCGACGCGTACGGGCCGATCGAGCTCCGCCGAGGCGTAGGCGGCGAGGACGACTTCGACGGCGTCGCGGGCGTCCCGACCGCTGACGATCGGGTCGCGGTCCTCGCGGATCGCCGCGACGAAATCCCGAATCTGTCCCTCGAGTCCCGTCCCGCAGGGCGGCTCGATGAGGTCGGGCTCGACTTCCTCGTCCTCGAGGACGAACGTCCCCGAGTTGTACGAGCCCTCGGTACCGTTCAGTTCGACGCGCTCTCGGCCGCCGCGAACGCCGGTCGTGGCCGTGATCGTGCCGCGCGCGCCGTTCTCGAATCGGAGGGAGACGACCGCGACGTCCTCGCACTCCATCTCGTGGGCCATCGTCCCGGTGTCGGCGGTCACGCGCTCGATCCCGCCGGTCAGCCACTGGAGCAGGTCGACGAAGTGGATCGCCTGCTGTATGAGGACGCCGCCGTCGAGATCGCGTTGCCCGTGCCAGTGATCGTCGTAGTAGCGCTGCGGCCGGTACCACTTGACGGCCGTGTCGGCCAGCAGCAGGTCGCCGAACCGCCCCTCTTCGACCCACTGCCGGGCGGTCCACCGCTCGGGCGTGAACCGGCGCTGGAAGATCCCGCCGAGGCGCACGTCGTTCCGGTCGGCGGCCTCGATCACCCGGTCGACGCGATCGAGGTAGACGTCCAGCGGTTTCTCCGAGAGGACGTGAATCCCGGCCTCGGCGGCGGCGGCCGCGATCTCGGCGTGGGTTCCCGAGGGGGTGCAGACGCTGATCGCGTCGAGTTCCTCCCGCTCGAGCAGCTCCTCGTAGTCCGTGTATCCCACCGCGTCGTAGGTCGACTCGAACGGCGCGATCGACTCCTCGCTTCGGGCCGTGCCCGCGACGACCTCGGCGCCGTCGATGGCGTCGATCGCGTCCGCGTGGTTGCTGCCGTATCCCGTTGCACCGACGATTCCGTATCTAACGGTCTCCGTCTCCATGTGATACCGTACCAACTGCCCGTCCGTACTTCAAACTAGGTTCCGCGGCGTCAAGGTTTATTCCCACGGCCGTTCCACGGGGTGACATGGAATCGTTCGAATCCGACGACGGACACGTGATCGTCCGTCTCGACCGCGGCGACATGGCCCTCGAGTCGATCGAGCGGGCCTGCGAGGACCACGACGTCGACACCGGTGCCGTCGTCACCGGCATCGGCACGTTCAGCACGCTGAACATCCACTACGTCGACCGGACGGATCTCCCCGACGACCGGTCCGACCGCAACGTCGACCTCGAACTCGAGGGCGCCTGGGAGGTCACCGACATCAACGGCGTCATCGCGGACGGCGAACCCCACCTTCACGTGACCGCGTTCGACGGCGAGCGGACCGTCGGCGGCCACTTGGAGGAGGGCTGTGAGATCAACGTCCTCGGCGAGATAACGATCCGGAAGATCGACGGGCTCTCCCTGGAGCGACGGCCGGGCGAACGAAACGTCTCACAACTCAGCCGCCGCTGAAGTCGCGGTTCGATTCGCGGCAGATCGGTGGGAGCGAAGCGGTTTCCCTCCCTCCGTTACCGTTCGCTCTCATCCGTCACCGAAGAAAATCGCCAACGCATCAGTCAGCTCCGTGTCTGCCGAGTGCGGTACTGTCTCCTCTCCCTCGTGCTCAGCGACGTCGCCACCAGACGAAGCTATAGAGGCCCAGTCCGACGAGGATCAGTCCGGATCCCCAGACGGCGAAAATAGCCGCCCAGAGTCCCATCAGCTCGCCCTCTCCTCCCAATGTTACTCCGTTCAGAATCGCGCCCAGCGCGACGAGGGCGGCACCCGCTGCTGCGATTTTCAACAGGAGGGAGTCGAAGAGCGGCTCAAGGATCGAGTCTCGAGATTGGGACGTCGTTTCCGGATCGTTCGCTCGTTGCGTGGAACCCATTACCACGATAGTTCGCGTCTCCTGTATAAATTAGTTAGGGTTCGGCGGTCGCGCTCCGACCGTCGGGATCGTCGGTACGCGTGATGGGAATTTTGCCGGAAAACGAGGTTTGGTGTGGAGAACACCGAAACGACTAGCCGAATGCCGACAGCGCACCGCAACTACGTCGATGGAGAGTGGGTCGAATCGCGTTCCGGAGACACGTTCGAGGTACTGAACCCCGCAGACACGACCGAGGTCGTCGGCGAGTTCCAGTCGTCGACTTCCGAAGACGCCGAAGAAGCGGTCGAGGCCGCAGTCGCCGCCGAGGACGAGTGGGCGTCGACGCCCGGCCCGGCCCGCGGCGCCATCCTCAAGGACACGGCCCAGATCCTCGAGGACCAAAAGGAGGAACTGACCGAGACGCTGGTCCGGGAAGAAGGGAAGACGCGCAGCGAAGCCGGCGGGGAGGTCCAGCGGGCGATCGACATCTTCTACTACTACGCCCAGAAGGCCAGCGACCTCGGGGGCACCGTCAAGTCCCCCAGCGGCGAGGACAAGAACCTCTACACCAAACGCGAACCGCTGGGAACCGCCGCGCTGATCACGCCGTGGAACTACCCCATCGCGATTCCGGCCTGGAAGCTCGCGCCGGCGCTGGCCGCCGGCAACACGGCCGTCCTCAAGCCCGCCTCGGCGGCGCCGACCGTCTCCCTGAAGCTGATCGAGGCGCTCGACGAAGCGGGACTGCTCGCCGGCGTCGCGAACTACGTCACCGGCTCCGGCAGCGAGGTCGGCGGCGTGCTGACCGACCACGAGGGCGTCGACGCCGTCTCCTTCACCGGGAGCACGCAGGTCGGCACCGCCGTCGCGCAGGCCGCCGCGAACGACCTCAAACGCGTCCAGTGCGAGATGGGCGGGAAGAACCCGACGGTCGTTATGCCCAGCGCCGATGTCGACGAGGCGGTCGACATCGTCGGCGTGGGCGCGTTCGGGACGACCGGCCAGTCCTGTACCGCGGCCTCTCGCGCGATCGTCCACGAGGACGTCTACGACGAGTTCGTCGGCGCCATCGCCGACTACGCCGAGGCCCTCGAGGTCGGGCCGGGCGCGGACGATCCGGACATGGGTCCCCACGTTACCGAGAGCGAACTCGAGGGGAGCCTCGAGTACATCGAGGTCGCCGAGGACGAGGGCGCGAATCTGGTCGCCGGCGGCGAGGCGCTGACCGACGGCGAGTACGCCGACGGCTACTACGTCGAGCCGACGGTCTTCGCCGACGTGGAAAACGACATGCGCATCGCTCAGGAGGAGGTCTTCGGGCCGGTGCTGGCCGTGTTGAAGGTCGGCAGCTTCGAGGAGGGTCTCGCGGTCGCCAACGACGTCGACTACGGGCTCTCGGCGAGCATCGTCACGCAGGACCTCACCGAGGCTAACCAGTTCGCCGAGAACGTCGAGGCGGGCGTCGCGAAGGTCAACGAGAAGACGACTGGCCTCGAGCTCCACGTGCCCTTCGGCGGCTACAAGGATTCCTCGACGAACACCTACCGCGAGCAGGGCGACGCCGGACTGGACTTCTTCACCTCGACGAAGACGGTCTACATGAACTACTGACCCGCCGTCGACCCCTCCCGTAGCGCGCGGTTCGAGTTCGATTCTTCTCTCCGATTGAATCACCGTTCGGTTCGACGCCGGCGCCGTTCACCATCGGTCGATCGGTCGCTCGATTCGACCGTTCAGGTTCGAGACAGCGGTTTTTTCGCCCCGACCGCATCCGTTCACGCGCTGACCGGACCGCCATCGTGCGATCGACTGCGCTAGCGATCGGCTGGTCGATCGAACTGGACAGAATCGCTGACACTCTCTGGAGAACGAATTGCGTCCTCTGGGGAACGCCGCTCCCGACGAGCGATATGACTCCGATTCTGCGGTCGCGCGGCTCGAGCCCGATCCCGGTCCTCACTCGTCCTCGAGGTAGGTCGGCGGGACGATTCCGGGCTGGCCGAGTCGGAGCCGGTCGCCGACCTCGATCTCCTCGATAATGCGGGGGTACTCGAAGGTCGTCGCGGCCGCCGAGAGCGCGCCGGGATCGGCCTGGATCGACCGCCAGCGCCGCCAGTGTTCCGGAACCAGTCGATCGATCTCGAGGGCGTTTGCGGCCTCGACGACGTCTTGGGCGTCGTTGTACAGCTTCCGGCGCTCGATCTCGCCGTCCATTCTGATGCGGCCGCTGGTGCCGTAGGAGAGCATCCCCATGTCGATGTCGAACTCCGCGCCGATCTCGTGGAACGCCTCGCAGGGGCGGTTGTCGCCGCCGTGGAAGATCGTCCCCTCCTCGTGCTCGAGCACGTAAGTGACGCTCCCGTCGGCGTCGGGGTCGCGGCCGTCCCGGACGTGGATCGTCAGGTCGCCGATCTCGTAGCTGTCGCCGGGTTCGACGATCTCCTGCTGGTCGTCCGCGATCTCGCTCACGTCGTGGTTCTCGTAACACTCGGCGGGCGCGTGGATCGAGCCGCCGTGGTCCAGCAGCGGCCCGAACGACGGCGGCCAGAAGTGATCGCGGTGGTCGTGCGTACAGAACACGGCGTCGCAGGCGTCGGCCCACTGCGGTTCCATCGGCACCGGCGGCATTCGGGCGATGTACTCGCGATCCCGCTCGGTGCTGAAGTAGGGGTCGATGTAGACGGCGGTCTCGGGCGTCCTGATCGCCCAGCCGGCCACGCCGAGGAACCACAGCGAGACGCCGTCGACGTCGGCGCCGTTGATCTCCTCGCGGATCCACCACTCGCCCCAGTCGCTGTTGATCGTCATCGGGTCACCCGATACTGCGCGCTGTCGGTCTCGCTAGCACAGTCCATGCGGAACGGATCCCTCGAGAGCGCGTAAACCTTTCGACGCGATTCCGGGCCGCAAGCGCGGCTCCGTCTCGCGGGAGTCGGTAACACTCGTCCGTCATTCCGGACGGCGGCTGAAACCGAATCGTCCCGATTTCGGTGTGCAGCGAACCGATCAGCGGGGGTTCGTCCTCGTCCTCATTCGTAGCCGGGCAGCGGATAGCTGATTGTTATTTCCCCATCGCTCCGAACCAGAACCGAACAGCCATCGTGCGTAAATTCCACAGATGTATCCGTTGAGTGTCGCCGCGAATGTTCCAGCAGTCCGTCCAGCGCTTCCGGATCGACGCTATCGTATAGTGGCTGGAAATTCCGCGGGGGAACTCCTTTTACGGCAGCTATTCCACGTATTATGGCCTGTGATGCGGATTCGTTCGTCTGCTCTTCGACGAAAATTGTGGACCCGCTATCCGTCACTGTCTCCCGTCTATCCCGAGATCCCATACGCAGTGGTAATGTACCCCCAATTAGTTATACTTTCACCAAGTCACAGGGGAAGTGATCATACAGAGTAGATTTACTACATCCGATGATCAGTCATTCTGCGCTGTTGTCCGATCTCGATTCGTCGCCGGTGTGCCGATCTGCGGTCGATACTCCGATCCGCCGTCTTCACTCCGGCGGCGCGTCCCACTCCTCGCCGTCGTCCTGAGGATCGTAGCCGATCCGGGCTCGGGCGTGCTCGAGGTCGTACCAGCGCCGGCGGTTGTCGCTGACGCCGCTGAAGATGTCGAACTCGACGTCGTCGTCCCGCAGGCAGCAGTCGATCTGGTGGGCGAAGTCCCGACGGGACTGCCAGGTCGCCTTCATCCGCGCGACCTGTTCCTCGTACTCGTCGCTGCCACGCTCCCAGTCGCCATCCTCGACGCCGATTTCGGCGTCGCCGTAGGGGTGGTCGTATTCCTCGCCGCGAACGCTGCAGATCCGGAGCGCGTAGAACTGTTTCGGATACTCGCAGTCCTCGATGTAGTACCGGCCGAGGTCCTCGCCGAAGCTCTTGGAGGCGCCGTAGTAGGAGTCGGGGCGAACGGGATCGGTGTGATCGATGACGAGGTCGTGATCGCGCTCGTAGATTTCTGGCGCGTTCTCGATCTCGTACATGCCCATCACGTGGTTGGTCGAGCCGAAGATAACGGACTCGACCTCGGCCTCGCGGGCGGCCTCGAGGACGTTGTACATGCCGACGATGTTGGGCTGGAAGATGTCGGTCCAGTCGCCGTCGGTGTAGGGGTAGGCGGCGAGGTGGACGATGGCGTCCTGTCCCTCGCAAGCCTCGCGGAGCGCCTCGTAGTCCGCGATATCGCCGACGACCGTCTCGAACTCGGCGTATGGGCCTTCCTCGCGGTCGGAGCGATTGTAGTACGTGAACTCGTACCGATCGTCGTCGTGTAAGTGATCGATGATCGCGGTGCCACATCGGCCGTACGAACCGGTCACTAGTACGTCCATACGCCTAGCCCTTCCGCGGAGACCATCAAAATATCGGTCGCGTGGCGGGATTCACTCGGCGCGAGCGGCCGCCGGTGCGGTTCGTGATCGGCCGTCGGCGCGGCCCGTGCTCACTCCATCAGGACGGTCACCGGCCCGTCGAAGTTCAGCAGGACGCGCTGGGCGAGGTCGCCGAAGATCGCCTTCCCGGTCGGCGAGCGCTTCTGGCCGACGAGGAACGTGTGATCGCAGGCCAGCCGTTCGGCCGCCGAGAGGATCTCGTCGTCGAGGTCGCCCTCCTCGGTGATGATCGGTTCGATCTCGACGTCGACGTCCGGACCGATGCCGCTGAGGACGTCCTTCGTGAACTCCTCGGCGAACTGCCTGGTCATCGCCGTCGCGTCGGTTTCCTCGAATTTGGTCCCCTCCATCCGCTCGACCCACTCGATCGCGTCGTTGCCCTCCTCGGCCGCTTCGGGCGTCGTCCACGCCAGCACGACCAGTTCCGCGTTCCCGTTCTGAGCGAACTCGCCGGATTCGGCGAGGAGTCGTTTGTGAGCCCCGGTATCGTCGATGACGACGAGTGCGCGTTGCATACCACGCACCTTGGCTGGCAGTCTGATAAAGCTACCTCCGTTCAAGCCGACGAGCGGACGCCGAATCTCCGTCCGGCCTCCGGCGGCGATAGTCCGCCGCGATCAGCTCAGTCGGCGCGGTAGCGCTCCAGTGCGTCCTGATCGATCTCGATGCCCAGTCCCGGCTCCTGTGGGACATCGATGGTGCCGCCGGCGGGATCGAACGGCGTCTCGAGCAACTCGCTGCGCATCGGGTTCTCGCTGCGGTCGAACTCGATCAGCATCGGCTCGGGGACGTTGCGCGTGTGGGGGTAGTTCGAGATGCTGGCGGCGAACTGCACCGCGGCGGCCATGCCGACGGCGCTGTTCCAGATGTGCGGTCTGACGGCGACGTTCTCGGTCGAGGCCATGCCGGCGATCAAGCGCGCCTCCGAGAGGCCGCCACAGCGGCCCAGGTTCGGCTGGACGATGTCGACCGTCCGGTCGTCGATCAGTTCCTTGAACTCGAAGCGACCGTAGTGGGCCTCGCCGGCGGCGATCGGGATATCGATCTTCCCGCGCAGTTCCCGGTAGCCCGACGCGTTCTCCGGCGGCACGGGCTCTTCGATCCAGGTCACGTCGTACTCCTCGATGGCCCGTGCGGATTTGACCGCCTGGTGCGGGCGGTAGTTGCCGTTCATGTCGACCATCAGGTCGGCGTCGTCGCCCAGGATCTCCCGCGCCGTGCGCACGCGTTCGGCGTCGGACTCGGGATCGGCGCCGATCTTGATCTTCGCGGCGGTGAATCCCTCTTCGACGGCATCGCGGATCGGCTCCTCGATCGGCCGATCGGCCTCGGTGAAGTACATCGTTGACGCGTAGGGGGTCAGCTTCTCACAGCGCGTGCCGCCGAGCAGCCGGTGAGCCGGCCGGCCGACGCTCTTCCCGATGATGTCCCAGCAGGCGACGTCGATCGCGCTGACGGCGCTCTGGACGACGACGTCGCCGCCGAAGTGGTACGGATCGGTGTAGGAGTTCTCGGCGAGCGATTCGACCTCGAAGGGGTCCATGCCGACGACGTCGTCGGCGAACATCGTCTCGATCGTCGCCGTCGCCATCGGCCCCGGAGCGAACGCCTCGCCCCAGCCGACGGTCCCGTCGTCGGTCTCGAGGCGCACCAGCGTCGTCCCGCGGTCGGTTCCGAACCCTCGCGCGTCGCCGAGTCCCTCTCCATCGGGCAACGAGTGTGCGAGCGGAATCGCCTGAACGTCCGTGATCTCCATAGCGCATCCGACAGACTCGCGTCCAATATAGCTTGCGTTGCCTCCAGTCCGGAACGGGCCTCCCGGAGCGACTCGATCGGCGGGGACACATTTATCACCGCAGTTCGTCGTAGTACCGACCACGACATGCCCAGAGCTAGCCTTAGCGAGCGCTTCCAGGACGTCGCCTTCACCACCGCCGTCCCGTTCAGCGACGACGGATCGGACGTGCTATACGAGGACCTCGCGGACAACCTCGCGAAGCAGTACGACGCCGGCGCGCGCCTGTTCATCCCCTGTGGCAACACCGGAGAGTACTACTCGCTGACCGACGAGGAGCGAACCGAGATCGTCGAGACCCACGTCGAGGCGACCGGCGACGAGGCGATGATCGCCGGCGGCGTCGCCGGCAGCCTCGCGGAGGTCGAACGGCTCGCCGACGCCTACGAGGACGCCGGGGCGGACGCGATCATGGTGATGCACCCCGACCACACCTACCTGCACCAGCGCGGGCTGGCGAACTACTACCACCGGATCTGCGACGCGACCGACCTCGGCGTCGTCATCTACAAGCGCGGTCCCGAGGTGCCCCGCGACGTGATCGTCGACCTCTCCGAGCGCGAGAACGTGGTCGCGGTGAAGTTCGCTGTCAACGATATCAAGGAGTTCTCCCAGACCGTCGCGGACGCCCCGGGCGAGGTCACGTGGGTCAATGGCATCGCCGAACGGTACGCGCTCTCCTTCGCCATCGAGGGGGCGACGGGGTACACCACCGGTCTCGGCAACTTCGCGCCGGAGGCGACGCTGGCGCTGTTCGACGCCGTCGAGGACGAGAACTGGGAGCGAGCCAGATCGATCCAGCGGCTACTCCGTCCGATCGAGGACCTTCGCGAGGAACCCGGCGAGGACAACGCGCTCTCCGGCGCGAACAACGTCTCCGTCATCAAACGCGGGATGGATCTCGCCGGCTATACGGGCGGTTCCCTCCGCGATCCGCTGGTCGATCTCTCCGCCGACGACGCGGCGCGTCTCGAGGAGTACTACGAAACCGTACAGTCGACGCCGCTGCTGGAAGCGGCCTGAGATCGGGATCGCAGCGATAGCCGACGCGGGAGCACAGCAATAGCTGACTGACGACGGCCGAACCCCGCTCGAGAAAACGGCTTTTCCGGGGCTTACTCGTCGTCGTAGTGGAACTCCGTCCACGGCCCGTCGACGAACGGGTACTCCTCGAGGACGTCGAGGTCGACGTCGACGCCGAGTCCGGGCCCGTCCGGGACGGTCAGGTGGCCGTCCTCGATGGCCGGCTGGCCCTCGATGATGTCGTAGGCGAGTTCGAACGGGTACATCCCGGGATCGACCGCCGTCTCGTCGAGCGCCGGGTCGTCCTCGAAGACGGGGTACTCGAGCAGTCGCACGTCCGGCGCCGCGGCGACGAGGTGGGCGTTGGCCTGTAGCCCGAGCCAGGTTCCGAAGTTGTGCGGGACGAACTCGACGTCGCGGCCGTCGCAGTACTCGATGGCGTCCCGGCAGCCGGTAAAGCCCTCGTGGTGACGGACGTCGCCCTGCAGGAAGTCGACCGCGCCGGTCTCACCGAGTTCGACCAGTCCCGCCGGCGACTCCTCGCTCTCCCCGCCGGCCAGCGGCGCGCCGGTCTCGGCGAGTTCGACGTAGCCCGCGTGGTCGTCAGGTTCGACCGGCTCCTCGATCCAGTAGGCGCCCCGCTCAGCGGCGTGTGCGACCAGTTCGCGAACGGTGTCGCGGCCGTAGGCCTCGCCGAGCTTCCACCAGGTGTGGACGTCGAGCATGATCTCGATATCGTCGACTGCGTCGGCGAGCAGGTCGACCGTTCGGCGGTCGCCGTCGGGCCCGATCCCGGGCCGGTACTTGTAGCCGAAAAAGCCCAACTCCTCAAGCGCTTCGGCCTGTTCGACGTATCCTTCCGGCTCCATGTACATCCCGGCGCTGGCGTACAGCGGCATCTCGGTGGTCGGCTCGGTGCCGTACTCGTCGGCCAGCAGCTCGTAGATCGGCGCACCGAGCTCCTTCCCGCGGATGTCGTACAGCGCGACGTCGACGGCCGAGATCGCCTCTGTCCGGAGGTGGGCCGGGAGGTTCGTCTCGGCGATCAGGTCGTGAGCGTCGGTGATCTCGTCGATCGACTCGTCCTCGAGCGCGTCGGCGACGGACTCCTCGAGGACGTCGGCGAACGTTCCCTGCGAGTCGCCCTCGAAGTACTCGCGCATCGCGGAGCTGCTCGCGCCCGCCGTCGCGAACCCTTGTCGGCCGTCTCGGGTCTCCACGACGACGAGGACGACGTCCCGCTTGCGAAGGCGTCGGACGCCGCCGTGAAACGGCCGTTCCTGTACCGGATCGATCGGGGACGAGAGGGCGTACCCTCTCACATCGGCGATATCCATATGCGGGGCATTCGCAGCCGACCGTATAAATCATCCGAGTACTCGTCGTTCGATCCGGACTGAACCACCCTCTCGTTTCGGCCGCGATCGACCCGCCGATACACTAGCTATCCCCGGCGTGTGCCGGCCGGCGTTTCCGCCTTCGGGAACCGTCCGCGCAGTCCGGACGAGCGCATCTCCCGCTGGCTCGCTCGCTCGAGTCCGTTGGTCGTCGTTTCGGCCGGCCGTACGTTCCCTCTGTATGTGTATTGGTACCATTCCTCCTGTTCTCGCCTCGGGAACGGATGGGCGCACATTCGACGCGTCCGACCGCAACTGACCGGGCGAACGATCGCCTCGATCGGGTCTCGAGCGGCTCGTTCCGCCGATATCGGGCCCATAGCCGGTATTGTTCCGCTCACTCGCGGAAATCGCTCGGAGCCGAGATTTCCCTACTGCGAACCCGTCGTAATCGGCGCTTCTGAGCCGTATTCGCACAGTATTCACTGAGAACGGAGAGTCCGCTCCGGTGACTCGGATACCGGTAATCGTTCACATAGTTACGTTTTACAGTCGTACCTTTGTATTGAAGGTTTACAACCATACGACTGTATGGTTCGGGAACGGGGAACAGACCGGTCACGATAGCCGGCGAGTCGGTGCCTGTGCCGTCAATAGTATCGACCCGCAACCGAACGCTGGGAGTGACCGATTCGAGCGTCCGCGTTCGCCGCCGCTCGTCGAATGACAACTTTTAATAACTATATTCGAGTCGTAATTTCCGTGATTGATGATAACAGTCGAGCTTGCGGGTGGTCAGTATCGCGTAGACAGCTGGTCTCCCTTGCGGGGACCGGCGCGCTCGGGTCGATCGCCGGCTGTACCGGCGGCGGATCGGATCCCGACTCAAACGAGTCGTCGGACGACAACGAGACGGATACCGAGGACGACGAGAAGAGCGTCGAAGAACTCATCGCGGAGTACCGCTGTCCCGAGACGGGCGACGACTACGATATCGTCGTCGCACAGGACGGCAGCGGCGACTACGAGTCGGTTCAGGCCGCCATCGACGCGATCGAACCGGGAACGTTCGAGGGAACGCGAGTGTACATCAAGGAGGGCCGGTACGAGGAGAAACTGGAGCTCCCCTCCAACCGAACCGACGTGACGTTCGTCGGCGAGAGCGCCGAGAACACGGTGCTCACGTACGACGACCACGCCGACAAGACCAACGAGCACGGCGAGGAACTCGGCACGTCCCAGTCGGCGAGCTTCTTCGTCTACGGACCGGACTTCACCGCGAAGAACATCACCTTCGAGAACGCCGCTCCCGACGTCGCACAGGCCGTTGCGATTCGCATCAAGGCCGACCGAGCCGTCTTCGAGAACTGCCGGTTCATCGGCAATCAGGACACGCTCTACACCTACGGGCGCGACACGCGCCAGTACTTCACGGACTGCTACATCGAGGGCGACGTGGACTTCATCTTCGGACTCGCGACGGCGTTCTTCGAAGACTGCGAGATCTTCTGCAAGGACGAAGGGTACATTGCGGCGCCCGCACAGCCCGAAGAGCAAGAGTTCGGATACGTGTTCAAGAACTGCGACGTGACCGGAGACGCGCCGACCGACTCCGTCTATCTCGGCCGGCCCTGGGAGCCGTACGGACAGACGGTCTACCTCGAGTGCGACCTCGGCGATCACATCCGTCCGGTCGGCTGGGAGCCGTGGGACGAACCGGATCACGGCGACAAGACTGAGACGGCCTACTTCGCCGAATACGACAACACCGGGCCGGGGTACACGCCGGAACGGCGTGCGGACTGGAGCCACCAACTCGATGCGGAGGAAGCCGCGGCGTACACGCTCGAGAACGTCTTCGACGGCTGGAACCCGCGGCGGTGTCTGGAGGGGAGCTAACCGCTCTCGAGGACAGAGGACTTATCCCGAATCGCCTGAAAGAATCGCACATGGCACTACAGGTCACGGTCTGGAACGAGAACGTCCACGAACTCGAGGAACCCGAGGTCGCCGAACGGTATCCCGACGGCATTCACGGGGCCATCGCGGACGCGGTGGACGGCGACGACCGCACCGTCCGGACGGCCACGCTGCAGGAACCGGAACACGGCCTGACCGAGGAGGTCCTCACGAACACCGACGTTCTGCTCTGGTGGTCACACTGCGCCAACGACGAAGTGTCCGACGAGGTCGCCGACCGCGTCGTCGACCGCGTCCACGAGGGGATGGGCTTCATCCCGGTCCACTCCGGGAAGAACTCCAAGCCGTTCAAACGGCTGATGGGGACGACCTGTAACATCAAGTACCGCCACGGCGGCGAGACCGAACGGATCTGGGCCGCCGATCCCGGCCATCCGATCGTCGACGGCCTCGAGGAGTCGTTCGAGGTCCCCTCGACGGAGATGTACGGCGAACCCTTCGACATCCCGGAACCCGACCGGACCGTCTTCATCTCGTGGTTCGAGGGCGGCGAGGTGTTCCGCTCGGGCGTCTGTTATCGCCGCGGCCGCGGGCGGATCTTCGCGTTCCGGCCCGGCCACGAGGAGTACCCGATCTTCTTCCAGGACGAGATTCGGACGGTGCTCGACAACGCCGTCGCCTGGGCGGCGCCGACGGAGGGGGCCGACGCCGTCTGGGGCGAGGTCGAACCGAAGGAACCGCTGGACGACTAGCGCCACCGCTTGAGAGCGGTATCGGCCGCCGGATCGTTATCGATTTTCCGTCGACGCTCCGTCGAGCCGTGGAACTGCTAGGCGTGGAAGTATGGCCATTCGAGGCCGATTCGATGGGACTCGATCGCTTGCGGTCAGTCCGTCGATGGAACCGCTGTAGCGCTCGGACCGACGTTCGATACCCTCACCAGTGGTTATATTTTTTACCATCTTCTCGGGGAAAATTATTTGTACGTGATTGTCATTTGTTGTAATGCGGTAGCATGAAACAGACACGACGAACCTACCTGAAAGGAACGGCGGCATCGGCACTGATCGGAATCGGCGCGCTTAGCGGCCTCTCCGGGTCGGCGGCGGCGGAATCGAACTTCGACCTCGAGGCCGGCTTCGCGGACACGTCGTGGCTCGACGACGACGTCGACGTCCACACGATCACCGAACCGACGCGGAGCGCGGTCGAATCGGCGTTCAGCGCCAGCGGAGCGCGCGTGGTCGTCTTCGAGACGAGCGGAACTATCGACCTCGGTGGAAACGATCTGGCGATCACCGAAGACTACTGCTGGGTGGCCGGCCAGACCGCGCCGTCGCCCGGTATCACGTTCATCAACGGACAGGTCCGGATCAGCGCGAACAACTGCGTCGTCCAGCACATCCGCTCGCGAATCGGCCCCGGTTCCGACGGCTCGATCCAGAGCAACGACGCGTTCAACACCGCCGACGGTACCCAGAACAACGTCGTCGATCACGTCAGCGCCTCGTGGGGCACCGATGAGTGCCTCTCCGTCGGCTACGACACGCAGGATACGACGGTAACCAACTGTCTCATTTACGAGGGGCTGTACGACCCCTACGGCAACGAGGCGGACCACAACTACGGGAGCCTGATCGGCGACGGCGCCTCGAACGTCACCCTCGCGGGCAACGTCTGGGGGAAGGTCCGCGGTCGCGCGCCGCGACTCAAGAGCGACACCGAGACCGTCGTCGTCAACAACCTCCTGTACTTCTTCGACGAGTCGGCCAACGCCGACGACTCTGCGGTCACGAGCTTCGTCGGTAACGCGGCGATCTGTGCGGACGACGATGACGCCATTCTCGAGGGCAGTCCGACCGCGTACCACGCCGACAACATTGCGTACGATCCGCCGATGGTCGACGAGCAGCCGATCGCCGAACCGGAGTCGACGAGTTCGCCGCCGCTGTGGCCGAGCGGCCTCAGCGAGATGCCGTCGGGTGACGTCGAGAGCCACAACCTCACCAACGCCGGGGCGCGGCCGGCCGATCGAACGCAAAACGACGCGCGAATCGTCCAGGAGATCGCCGACCGCGCCGGGCTCGACTACCTCGACTCGCCGTACGACTACTGGGTCGGCCACCACGACGAGGTCGGCGGCTATCCGGAGCTCCCCGTGAACACCCACTCGCTCGAGGTCCCCGACAGCGGTATCCGCGACTGGCTCGCCGGCTGGGCCCAGGCCGTCGAGGAGGGCAGTTCGCCGCCCGACGGCGGTAGCGGCGACGACGGGAGCAGCGGTCCGATCCCGACGGGCACCTACGAGATCGCCAACGTCAACAGCGGGCAGCTGCTCGAGGTGGCCGACGCGTCCACCGCGGACGGCGCCAACGTCCAGCAGTGGTCCGCGACCGATCACGCCACGCAGCAGTGGTACGTCGAGGATACCGGGAACGGCGAGTACGTCCTCCAGAACGCGAACAGCGGGCTGTTGCTCGAGGTCGCCGACGGCTCCACCGAGGACGGCGCGAACGTCCAGCAGCACGCGGACACGGGTTGCGACTGCCAGCGGTGGTCCATCAACGACGTGGGCAACGGAGAGTACATCCTCGAGGCGGTCCACAGCGGAAAGGTAGCCGACGTCGAGGGAGCGTCGACCAGCGACGGGGCGAACGTACTCCAGTGGCCCGACACCGGCGGCGCGAACCAGCGCTGGACGTTCGACTCGGTGTAGCGAACAGGTACTGACGACCGATTCGACGAACCGTCCCACTCGACCCGGGGCTCACCGCTCGCCGACGCTGCCGTCGGCGCGGTGGCCCGGCGAGCGGTCGAAGCCGAGGTCCGTTCCCGCGAGTTCGCGGACGCGATTCTCGTCGATCTCGATTCCGAGCCCCGGTCCGTCAGGCAGGTCCAGATAGCCGTCGGCCGGTTCGAAGATCTCGTCGTTTTCGACGTACCGCATCGCGTCTTCGTCGTCGACGACCACTTGCTCCTGTACCAGCGCGTTCGGCGCGGCCGCGTCGACGTGTAGCGAGGCCGCCAGCGCCAGCGGGCCGATGGGGCAGTGGGGCGCGATCGAGGCGTCGTACGTCTCGGCCATGTCGGCGATTTTCTTCGTCTCAGTGATCCCCCCGGCGCTCGAGACGTCCGGCTGGACGACGTCGACCGCGTCGGCCTCGAGGATCGGCCGGAACTCGCTCCGAGAGTAGAGGCGCTCGCCCGTCGCGATCGGAATCGTCGTCCCCTCGGCGATCCGGGGCAGCGCGTGGTCGTGCTCGGGGGTAACCGGCTCCTCGACGAACATCGGCTGGAACTCCTCGAGCGCCGTCGCCAGTCGGCGGGCCATCGCCTTCGAGGCGCGGCCGTGGAAATCCAGCGCGACGTCGACCTCGGGGCCGACGGCGTCGCGGACCGCGCCGACGATTTCGCGCGCTTCTTCGACGGCTGCCGGCGCATCGATGATCTCGAGTCCGCCCGTCGGAACCAGCTTCACGGCGGTGTAGCCCGCTTCGACGTGCTCGCGCGCCTCGTCGGCGGCCGCGGCCGCCGGATCCGCCACGTCGTCGGCGCCGTGAGCCCTGACGTGCTGGTAGAGTCGGACGCGGTCGCGTGCAGGACCGCCGAGCAGTTCGTAGACCGGCATCCCGGCCGCCTTCCCCTTCAGGTCCCACAGCGCCTCGTCGATGCCGGCGATGGCGCTCATGTGGACCGGTCCGCCGCGGTAGAAGCTGCTGCGGTACATCGCCTGCCAGAGGTACTCGATGCGACTCGGGTCCTCGCCGAGGACGTACTGGTGCATCAGCTGATCGACCGCGCTCCGGGTCGCCGGTTCGCTGTCGCCCGCGAAGTGCCACTTGGTGTAGACCTCGCCCCAGCCGACGCGCCCGTCGCTCGTCTCGAGTCTGAGGAACTGCCAGCGCGGCGGCACCGCGTAGAGCTCGTAGTCTGTAACGTGCATCCGGTGTGGGATGCGACCGGTTCGCTCTTGAACGTTCCGACGACTCGAAGGTACGAGACATCGACCCGGCCCGACTGTCGGGCCGGCACTCCGGCTGTAGATCGCTAGTCGCCGGCCGAGCTATCGGCCGCCCAGCGCACGCCGTTTCGCAGGAGCGCTCGCGTTCCGTCGGCGGTGATCGCCGGCCGGTCGTGCCCGAGCGAACAGTAGAACACGCGTCCGTCTCCGTACTCCTTCACCCACGAGACCGGCATGTCCTCGATTTCGGGATGGTCCATCCTCGCGAGCACCGTGAGGTCGTCGTCGCACTCGAGGACGTACGGCTCGTCCCAGACGCGGAAGTCCTCGAGATCGGCCGAGACGGGGTGGTGGCTGTAGACGACGTTCACGTCGAACGCCCCCTGGGACGGATGAGTGATGAAGTGGCCACCGATCAGCTCCCGAAGTTCGGGTGCGGGCTCGTCCCGGTTCTCCCCGTCGACGGTCGTCAGATCCGACGCGGAGTGAACGCCCGCGTAGCCGTTGCCCGCGTCCACGAACGACAGGAGGCCCTCGCGCTGCTCGTCGGTGAGCGTGCTGTCGGTCGTGTAATCGACGAGGACGTCGTAGCCGTCGAGATCGGTCAATGCGTCCCGGTCGGTCGTCAGCTCGGCCTCGATGCCGGCCGGGGCGAGCGCGTCCTCGAGCAGCGGCCCCATCCGTTCGAATCGGTGAAACGGGAACCGGTTTCCGCCCACGATCAGCGCCCGTTTATCGGTTTTCATACCTGCGGAGAACAGTTGAGAGCACTTATTTCTACTTCCTCGAGCGGGGATCGAATTCGAATCCGAATCGGGACGGCCTTCCTCGATCACCGAGCGTGCCCGTTCTTCGACCTCGGTGCGCTACGGGTCTCGACCGAAGTCCTTTTCTTTCGTTTCGTCGGGACGAACCGTATGGATTCAGTTCGAACAGGCGTGCTCGGCTGCGGCACGATCAGCGACGCGTACTTTGAGGCAGACGACCGCTTCGAGGCGTTCGACATCGTCGCCTGCGCCGATCTCGACGCGGAGCGAGCGCGGGAAACGGCCGACGAGTATGGCCTGCGAGCGTGCGATCCCGATGAGCTACTCACCGCCGCCGACGTCGAACTGATCGTCAATCTGACGCCGCCGTCGGTTCACCGCGAGACGTGTCGCGACGTCTTACGGGCGGGCAAGCACGTCTACGTCGAGAAGCCACTGGCCGCTAGCTTCGGAGACGCTGAGACGATTCTCGATACGGCAGCGACGGAGGGGGTACTGGTCGGATCGGCCCCGGACACCGTGTTGGGCGCGGGGTTACAGACCGCTCGCTCTGTCATCGACGACGGGCGAATCGGCCGACCGGTGGGCGCGACGGCCGTCTGGACGTCGGGCGGACACGAGAGCTGGCATCCGTCGCCCGACCTCTACTACCAGCGTGGCGGCGGTCCGCTCTTCGACATGGGTCCGTACTACGTGACCGCGCTCGTCTCCCTGCTCGGCCCCGCCAGTCGAGTTACCGGATCGACCGCCCGTACGTTCGAACGGCGGACGATTGCGAGCGATCCCCGCCGCGGAGAGACCATCGACGTCGAGGTCCCCACCCACGAGTCCGGAGTCATCGATTTCGCCAACGGGGCGGTCGCGAACGTCCTGACGAGCTTCGACGCGCCCGGCCGATCGACGTTCGGCTCCCCCGCGTTCGAGATCTACGGGACCGAGGGGACCCTCCAGCTCCCGGACCCGAACCGATTCGAGGGACCCGTTCGGATTCGCTCGGGGGACGGGACGACGACGGACGTCGAGCCGACCCACGAGTACACCGACGGCCGGGGGGCTGGCGTCGCGGATCTCGCGGCCGCCGTCCGCGGCGACTGGAGCCACCGGACGAGCGGCGCCCTCGCCGAGCACGTCCTCGAGATCCTCGGCGGGATACGCGACGCCTCGGACGACGGCGCCCACGTCTCCCTCGAGACGAGCGTCGAGCATCCCGACCCGCTGCCGCCGACGTTCCCCGAGTCGATCGGAGACTGACCGATCGGCGCCGCCGCGACGACCGACTCGAGACGGGACCGGTTGTCTCAAATCGAACACCGTTTTCGAAAACTGGACGACCGCGCGGAAATTGAGCAACAGAAAATGTATATAGTAGCTGACCGCATTCTAGTATCGTAACGTATGAAATTCGGTATTTTCCCCGTCGAAGGCGGACGGTCGTGGGACGGTGTCGTCGAACAATGCCAACTCGCAGAGCAGGTTGGGTTCGAGTCCTGTTGGGTAAACGACCACCAGGCGACCGAGGGCGATAACTACTGGCCGTCGCCGCTGACCCGTCTGACCAGCATCGGGACCGGAACGGAGGAGCTCGAGCTCGTCACGTCGGTACTGATCCTGCCGCTGTACCACCCGCTGCACGTGGCTCAGCGCGCGGCGATGCTCGACAACATCTCCAACGGTCGACTCACGCTCGGCGTCGGGCTCGGCTACGTCGAAGAGGAGTTCGAGGCGTTCGACGTTCCGATGGACGAGCGCGCAGGGCGCATGATCGAGGGGCTGCGCTTCCTCGACAAGTTCCTCTCCTCGGACGAACCGATCTCGTTCGAGTGTCCGTTCTTCGAGGTCGAGGACTGGCAGCCGCTCCCGTCGACGGTCCAGGAGCCGCGGCCTGATCTCTGGGTCGGCGGCTGGGGCGACAAGCAGATCGCCCGCTCTGTCAAGTTCAGCGACGCCTGGGTTCCCGGCGTCGTCGCGGACCTGGGCATCGTCGAGGACCGCAAGGAGCAACAGCGCAAGCACATCGAGGACAGCGACCAGAACTGGGACGACGTCGAACACCCGCTGATGCGCGAGGCGGTCATCGCCGAGACCGAGGAGGAGGTCATGGAGCGCAAGGAGTACGTCCACCGGACCTACCTCGACGAGTACGGCGGCGAGTTCTCGCACCCGCTGATGACGGCCGACTCCGTCGAGGACTTCGAGGAACTGGCCGACGACCGCTTCATCTACGGCACGCCCGAGCAGATCGTCGAGCAGATCGAGTCGATCCGGGAGCGCTTCCCGCTTGACCACCTCACGCTCCGGTTCCACCACTCCGGGATGCCCAAGGACCTCGTCGAGGATCAGATCCGTCTGTTCGGCGAGGAGGTCATTCCCGAGTTTAACTAGCCGATCGCGTTCGAACGGCTCTTCTCGAGACCTCTCTGGCCGTCGCCGTCCGCCGCGGCGGCGTCCGCACCGAATTCTTCGTCCCACGAGTCCCGCGAACGGCTGCCGGCTGCCCCGTTACGGCGTGATTCCCGCACTCGCCGTGGTTCACGGAGCGGGTCAGCCGGTACCAATGCTTATATATTTCAACCCGATTACCACTAGCTGAATGTCGTCCGAGCAGATCACCGTCCACCTGATCGGGGATTCCACCATAGCCGAGAAAGAGGCGAGCGCTCGCCCCGAAACGGGCTGGGGAATGCCGTTCGCCGACCGCTTCGATGACTCGGTGACGGTGGAAAACCACGCCCGCAACGGGCGCAGCACCCGTACCTTCCTCGAGGAAGGCCGTTGGGAGCCGGTCGTTCGCGACCTGACCGAGACTCACTACGTGTTCATCCAGTTCGGCCACAACGACGAGGTGCCCTCGAAAGAACAGTATACGACCGAAGCGGAGTTCACCGCCAATCTCGAGAAATTCGTCGACGAGACACGCGAGTGCGGGGCGTCGCCGGTGTTGCTCACGCCCGTCGCGCGCCGTCACTTCGACGAGGAGGGAACCCCGAAAGACACCCATCGAGTCTATTCGGAGCTAACGCGGGAGGTAGCGCGCGATCGGGACGTGCCACTCATCGACGCGGACGAGCGGAGTCGGTCGCTTCTGAGCGAACTGGGTCCGGAGGAGTCGACGTCGCTCTACCTTCACCTGTCGCCGGGCGAACACTCCAACTATCCCGACGGCGTGACCGACGACACGCACTTCAGCGAGTACGGGGCTCGACGGATGGCCGAACTGGTCCTCGACGGGATCGAAGAACTGAACCTCGAGTTGGCGTCACGCGTCGTCCTCGACGATCGGTGAGCGGTTCACGCCGAGCGCTCGAGTCGTGCGTTTCTCCGCCGCCTTTCACCCTCGAGAGCGCAGTTCTACGCGAGAGCTACTCGTCCGGACCCCAGGCGTTGGCCATCCAGCCGCCGTCGGCGCGGAGGACCTCCCCGGTGATGTAGTGGTCGCCGCCGGCGAGGAAGCGAACGCAGTTCGCGACCTCCTCCATCGTGCCGAACCGTCCGAGCGGCGCCCGCCGGTGGACGTCCTCGTCGGTGTAGCCTGCCGCATCCTGGGTCTGTTCGGTGATGTCCGTGCGGATGAACCCCGGCGCGAGCGCGTTCACGTGCACGTCGTGTTCGGCCAGTTCGGTCGCGAAGACCCTGGTCAGGTTGTCCACGCCGGCCTTGGAGGCACAGTAGGGGGCCCGCTGTGCGAACCCTTGCTGTCCGATCATGCTGCTGATGTTGACGATCTGCCCGCCGGTCCCCTGCTCGACCAGCTGCTGACCCGCGGCCTGCATCCCGAAGAAGACGCCGGTCAGGTTCACCTCGATCACGTGCCGCCAGTCGTCGGGATCCATCTCGAGGGCGGGGGCGATGACCGTGTTCCCGGCGTTGTTCACCATGACGTCGAGCGAGCCGAACTCCTCGACGGCGCCGTCGACGAGCGCCTGCACCTCGGCACGGTCGCTGACGTCCGCTTCGATCCCGACGGCGGTCCCGCCGTCGGCGACGATCTCCTCGGCGACGGCCTCGGCGCGAGCGCCGTCCCGGGAGTTCACGACGACGTTCGCGCCCTCCGCGGCGAAGCGCTCCGTGAGTGCCTTACCGATGCCTTTGCTCGAGCCGGTGACGATGACAGTGCTGTCGTCCATGCGATATCGTACTCGTCTCGGAACGTCGATAAAACGTTTGCCACACTGCTCGCGATTCGACGCGCTGTCGCTCGTCTCGGCCCAATTCGCTTCGTTAGCGACGCCGCGACAGCGTCCGCGTTCGCGAATCGCCTCGGGGCTATTCGCGTCGTGATCACCTCCGTCACTAAATTATAAATAGAGCTTCGTGTAACTGCTGCTCGTGGTGCAAGATAACGATTCACAGGACAGTGGAACGTACCGACGAGACGTCCTCAAATACGGCGCCGCGGGAGGGACCGTTCTCGCCGCCGGCTGCCTCGGTGGGAGCAGTAGCACGGATCGATTCCGCGTGTTCGATCCGGAGACGAGCGGGACGCTGCCGTCCCAGCGTCACTGTAATCCGTTCAACCCGACCCAGCGCGGGACGTGGCATCCGGGAGCGCTCATCTGCGACCGGCCCGTGATGTACAGTCCGGCGGAGGTCGAAGTCTACCCCCTGATCGTGACCGACTGGGAGATGGCCGACGACACCACGCTGGAGATGACGTTCAGCGACGAGTGGACCTGGCACAACGGCGATCAGCTCGTCGCCGACGACTGGGTCATGCAGCTGCAGATGACGCTCTCGATTCTCGAGTTCCAGGCCGAAGACGGCGAGCGACCCCACCAGTTCATCGAGTCCGTCGAGGCGCCCGATGAGCAGACGGCGCGGGTCAGCCTCTACGATCCGATCCCGGAGACGGTCGCGATCCAGAACGCCACCGCCGACATCCTCGGCGACGAGGGTCGCGGCATCTTCACCAAACACGACGACGACCAGTGGAGCGAGTGGCACGAGCAACTGCAGAACGCCGACGATTCCGAGATGGAGACCCTCGTCGGTGAGCTCACGTCGGAGGGGTATCCGAAGGTCGAGGACGCGATCGGAAACGGGCCGTTCCAGGTCGCCGATATCGGGGACAACGTCATGATCTTCGAGAAGTACGAGGACCATCCGAACGCTGACAACCTCAATTTCAGCGAATTCTCGATCCATCTCTTCGATACCGATATCCCGACGCAGCCGTACGTCAACGGCGAGGTCGACGGCGCACACAACGAGTTCCCCGTGAAGGACGACGTCAAGAGCCAACTCCCCGACGGACACTCCCTCGTCAGGGAAAATCTGTCGACCAACAAGCTGCTCACGTTCAACTGCGGTCACAACGTCAACTACGATACGCCCTTCTCGAACGCGAACGTCCGGAAGGCGGTCTGCCACGTCTTCGACCGCCAGCAGGTCTCTGGGGTCCTCGAGGGCGTCAATCAGCTCTTCGATTGGCCGCCGTGTCGCGTCCCCGGGACCACTCTGGAGAGCGGTTCTCATGACGCTGCGGACTGGGTCGAGGACTTCACCAAGTACGGCCAGAACGACACTGAACGCGCCGCCGAACTCCTCGAAGGAGAGGGCTACACGCTCGAAGACGGGCAGTGGTACACGCCGGACGGTGACCGCTTCGAGATCGATATCATGAACGGCTCCGAGCAGAAGCATATCGGCGTCCTCAAGAATAATCTGAACGAGTTCGGCATCAAGACGAACCAGGAGCAGGTCGACGATGCGACGTTCGACGAGCGCCGCCACGCCGGCGAGTACGACATGATGCCTGACACGTCGTCCGCTAACGGCGTCCGCGCGATGTGGGAACTGGACCTCGTGCCGACCTGGATCCAGTCGATCACGCACTTCGACCCCAACGCGGAGATCCCGATGCCCGTCGGCGATCCCGAGGGCTCGAGCGGGACGAAGACGTTCAACGTCGAGGAACACATCCGGGACTGGCGCATCTCCGACGACGACCAGTACCACCGTGAGTTGCTGTGGTGGTGGAATCAGAACGTCCCGCAGATGGAGGCGATGTTCCAGCCCGACGCCGGCGCTTACAACGGCGACAACTGGACGATCGACGGGCCGGACGGCATCGTCCACGGGATCGACGACGCGCTGTACCTCGTTACCAAGACGGACGAGGCGACGATGGAGTACACGGGCTGATAGCAGCGTTCGCCGACTCGATCGAACCCCGCCTCGGATCGCTGCGATTGACGGATCGGCGTCAGTGTCGAATCGACACTCCGGCCCTGCGACTCCGTTCGGAGCCGCACTGACTAGCAGTTCGATCCGCTCTCCGGATGACACGAGGCGGTGACGGGCTGTCTCGGACGACGAAACGCCGACTCGTTTCACCCGCCACTGAGAAAAACCCGTAAATATATGTACACATCTCTAATTCATTAACGAATATGGAAGACGGTAATAGCTGTCGGAATGGCGATCACAGTCGAAGAGATGTCCTAAAATACGGCGCTGTGGGTGGCACGGCTCTCGTCGCTGGCTGTCTCGGTGGGGGAAGTAGCACGGATCGGTTCCGGGTGTTCGATCCGCAGTCGAGCGGGACGCTCCCGTCGGAGCGCCACTGTAATCCGTTCAACCCGACCCAACGCGGGACGTGGCATCCGGGGGCACTCATCTTCGACCGTCCCGCCATCCACAGTCCGGCGGAAGACGAGGTCTATCCCCTGGTCGCGACCGACTGGGAGATGGTCGACGATACCACGCTGGAGTTCACGTTCAGCGACGAGTGGACCTGGCACAACGGCGATCAACTCGTCGCCGACGACTGGGTTATGCAGCTCCAGATGGCGCTCGCGATTCTCGAGCACCAGGCCGAGGACGGCGACCGTCCGCACCAGTTCATCGAGTCCGCCGAAGCGCCCGACGAGCAGACGGTACAGATCAGCCTCCACGATCCGCTCTCGGAGGCGGTCGCGGTCCAGAACGCTATCGCGGACCTCGTCGGCGACGAGAGCCGCGGCATCTTCACCAAACACGACGACGACCAGTGGAGCGAGTGGCACAGCCAGCTCATGGAGGCCGACGACTCCGAGATGGAATCGCTCCTCGAGGAGCTCACATCGGAGGGATATCCGTTACTCGAGGACGCGATCGGTAACGGCCCGTTCGAGGTCGCCGACATCGGTGACAACGTAATGGTCTTCGAGAAGTACGAGGACCATCCGAACGCTGACAACATCAACTTCAGCGAGTACTCGGTCCACCTCTACGAGAACAACAACCCAACCCAACCGTACGCTAACGGCGAGGTCGACGCCGCACACACGCAGTTCCCAGTCGAAGACGACGTCAAAAGCCAACTCCCCGGGGGACACACGCTCATCAAGGAGAGCTTCTCGACCAACAAGCTGTTCTCGTTCAACTGCGGACACGACGTTTCCTACGACACGTACCTCTCGAACGCGAACGTCCGCAAGGCGGTCTGCCACGTCTTCGACCGCCAGCAGGTCACCGAGGTCCTCGAAGGCGTCAACCGGATGTTCGACTGGCCGTCGTGTCGCGTCCCCGGAAACGTGCTGGACAGCGGTTCCCACGACGCCGCGGAGTGGATTCAGGACTTCACCGAGTACGGCCAGAACGACACCGAACGCGCCGCTGAACTCCTCGAACGGGAGGGATTCCAGCGAGACGACGGTGCGTGGTATACGCCGGACGGTGACCGGTTCGAGATCGACGTCCTGGGTGGGACCAAACGGAAGGACTTCGGCGTTCTCAAGGACAATCTGAACGAGTTCGGTATCGCGACGAATCAGGAAGAAGTCGACGACGCGACGCTCTCCGAGCGCCGACAGAACGGCGAGTTCGACATCGTGCCCGACGGCTCCTCGGCCAACGGCGTCCGGGCGATGTGGGCGCTGGATCTCGTGCCGGGTTGGCTCAGTCAGATCACGCATTTCGATCCCAACGCGGAGATTCCGATGCCCGTCGGCGACCCCGAGGGCTCGAGCGGGACGAAGACGTTCAACGTCGAGGAACACATTCGGGAGTGGCAGGTCACCGACGACGATCAGTACCACAAGGAACTGATGTGGTGGTGGAACCAGACCGTTCCACAGATGGAAACGATGTATCAGCCCGACGCCGGCGCCTACAACGCCGACAACTGGGAACTCGACGCGCCCGACGGCGTCATCGACGGCACCGAGGACGCGCTCTACCTCATCCCGAAGATGGACGAGGCGAGCATGGAGTACACGGGCTGAGCGGAGTCCGCCGTTTCGACCCCTCCGTCGGACTATCGCGACCGATGAATCGGTTCCGGCGATGATTCTGTCTCGGCCGTTACGAAGTCGAACGAATTCACACCGGGCGGCAGATCGGTCCTAATTCCAGATGAGCACGAATCGTTGACAGGTTGTATCGAGCGAACGTGTGGCAAACTGGTCCGTCCACCGCTGGAAACCGTCCAATGGTTAATTATATATATCCCCTTCTATGACTAGGGAGTATGCCAGAGGGTAACAACTGGCGGAACAGCGGTCCTAGCCGACGAGATGTCCTGAAATACAGCGCTGTGGGTGGCACAGCCCTCGTTGCCGGATGTCTCGGTGGGAGCAGTAGCACAGATCGATTCCGAGTGTTCGACCCGGAGACGAGCGGGACGCTGCCGTCCCAGCGTCACTGCAACCCCTACAACCCGACCCAGCGCGGGACGTGGCACCCAGGGGCGCTCATCTTCGACCGACCCGTGATGTACAGTCCGGCGGAGGACGCGGTCTATCCCCTGATCGCGACCGACTGGGAGATGGCCGACGACACCACGCTGGAGATGACGTTCAGCGAGGACTGGACCTGGCACAACGGCGACGACCTCACCGCCGAGGACTGGGTCATGCAGCTGCAGATGTCCCTCGCGATCCTCGAGTACCAGGCGGAGGACGGGGCGCGACCACACCAGTTCATCGAGTCCGCCGAGGCGCCCGACGAGTACACGGCGCAGATCAACTTCCACGACCCGCTCTCGGAGACAGTCGCGGTCCAGAACGCCACCGCCGATCTCGTGGGTGACGAGAGTCGCGGCATCTTCACCAATTCCTCGGACGACCAGTGGACCGACTGGCACGAGCAGTTGCAGAACGCCGACGACTCCGGGATGGAGTCCATCCTCGAGGAGATCACGTCGGAGGGGTATCCGAACCTCGAGGACGCGAACGGGAACGGTCCGTTCCAGGTCGCCGATATCGGGGACAACGTGATGGTCTTCGAGAAGTACGAGGACCACCCGAACGCCGACAACATCAACTTCAGCGAGTACTCGATGCACCTCTACGAGAACAACAACCCGACCCAGCCGTACGCAAACGGCGAGGTCGACGCCGCGCACACCCAGTTCCCCGTCGAGGACGACGTCAAGAGCCAGCTCCCCAGCGGGCACACGCTCATCAAGGAGAGCTTCTCGACCAACAAACTGTTCACGTTCAACTGCGGCCACGACGTCTCTTACGACACGCCCTTCTCGAGCGTGAACGTCCGCAAGGCGGTCTGTCACGTCTTCGACCGCCAGCAGGTCACCGAGGTCCTCGAAGGCGTCAACCGGATGTTCGACTGGGCGCCGTGTCGCGTTCCCGGAAACGTGCTGGACAGCGGTACTCACGACGCCGCGGAGTGGGTCCAGGACTTCCCCAAGTACGGCCAGAACGACACCGAGCGCGCTACCGAACTCCTCGAGGAGGAGGGCTACACGCTCGAGGACGGGCAGTGGTACACGCCGGACGGAGAGGAGTTCGAGATCAACATCATGAACGGCTCCGAGCGGAAGGACTTCGGCGTTCTCAAACAGAACCTGAACGACTTCGGCATCAAGACGAACCAGGAGCAGGTCGACGACGCGACGTTCGACGAGCGCCGACAGAACGGCGAGTACGACATGATGCCCGACGGTTCCTCGGCCAACGGCGTCCGCGCGATGTGGGCGCTCGATCTCGTGCCGAACTGGATCCAGTCGATCTCGCACTTCGACCCCAACGCGGAGATCCCGATGCCCGTCGGCGACCCGGAGGGCTCCGAGGGGACGAAGGAGATCAACGTCGAGGAGCACATCCGTCAGTGGCAGGTCACCGACGATGATCAGTACCACAAGGAACTGATGTGGTGGTGGAACCAGACCCTCCCGGAGATGGAAGTGATGTTCCAGCCCGACGCCGGCGCCTACAACGCCGACAACTGGGAACTCGACGCGCCGGACGGCATCATCGACGGCACCGAGGACGCGCTCTACCTCATCCCAAAGACGGACGAGGCGAGCATGGAGTACATCGGGTAACACCGTCCCGTCACGACCGCGACGACGACACACTGTCCCCGCAGACTAAGATTTAAGAGCGTCTCGGGGAATGAGTTCGTATGGGATTCCTCCAGTCCGCTTCGCAGATCGTTCTCGGCGTTAACTTTCTGTTCTTGCTACTGCTCGGGTTCTCGTTTCTCTTTATCGAACCCGGGACGGGCCCGTTCGTCATCGCGGTACTCACGCTCATTCCAGTCGTCCTCTCGTTAGTCGCGAGCGTCGCGGTGATCTATACCGGCTGGGAGCCGTTCTGATCGGTCGTCTCGATCGGCGTTCAATCCGGTCGCAACCGGCTATCAGATAGCTTCCAGGACCGCGGAGAATCGTTCGCTCGAGTGGACGGTCGTTTTTTCGCACTGGGGTCCTGTCGACTCCTATCAGCTTTCGATGACGATGGGAAACCTTGATAATGAACCATTCTGAATAAATACGCATCACTATGGTAACGATAGACTGGCGTATCAGGAGACTCGGGCAGGCGGCGTTCACGGTATGGGCCGTGATAACGCTCTCATTCGCGTTGGTGCGGCTAATGCCCGGGAACATGATGGGTGCGATGGTAACCCGACTGGCCCGGCAGGGTATCAACCCGGCGCGGGCTCGCGAACTCGTCGAACTTCGGATGACGATCGATCCCGACGCACCGCTCTTGCCCGCGTACGTTTCCTACGTTTCGAACACGCTGCAGGGGGATCTGGGACAGTCCGTCTACTACAGTCGGCCGGTCGTCGATATCATCGCGGAGGCCGTTCCGTGGACGTTGTTCGTGCTGAGCTGGGCGGTCTTCATCAGCTTCTTTATCGGCATCTCCATCGGTGCGCTGATGGCCTACTGGGAGGGCGGAAAGCTGGACGTCGGGCTGACGTCGTACGCCGTCCTGATGGGATCGATCCCGTTCTACGTGCTCGCGATCCTCCTGTTGATCTTCCTGGCGTACCGACTGAGCTGGTTTCCCACCGGCGGTCGCCAGCCGATCGCTACGGATCCGGGGTTCAATCTGGTGTACATCAGCGGGATCGTTCGCCACGCTGCACTACCGGTCATCTCCATGCTCGTCGCCTCCGGCGTCGCCTCGCTGGGAATGCGCGGAAACAGTATCCGCGTCCTCGGTGAGGACTACCTCCGCGTCGCCCGTCTCCGCGGTCTCTCGGACATTACGATCTCTACCCAGTACGTCGCCCGCAACGCCGTCCTGCCGATGTACACGACCCTGCTGATCAGTATCGGCGAGATGTTCGGCGGGTCGATCGTCTTAGAGCAGGTGTTCCAGTACCGCGGAGTCGGCTGGTACATGCTGTCCGCGACCCACCAGCGCGACTACCCGCTCATGATGGGCGGATTCATGGTCATTACGGTGGCGATGGTCATCTCTCTGCTGCTGGCCGACCTGACCTACGGATACGTCGACCCGCGAGCACGGAGGTCACAATGACGCGAAATTCAGAGACACCAACGGACGACGACGAACGGATGGATTTCGAGGACGCAATCGTCAGCGACTCCGAGACGGACGCCGACGAACGGATCGAAACCGACGGCGGCGTCGGCACGCCCTTCGAGGTCGTCTCCGAGTACGAGGAGACGCGACGCGACCGCTACCGCAAGCTGTACGACGCGTACATCTACGCGCCGATCTCTATCATTTGGCGCGACTGGCGCGCCCGAATCGGCTTCACGATCGTCGCGCTCTACCTGTTCATGGGGACCGTCGGAACGCTGTTCATCGAACCGACGGGCGTGACCGAAGGGCCAGCACTCGCCGCGCCGTTCGAGACCATGGAGTACCCCCTCGGGACGGACAATCAGGGGCGTGACCTGCTCTCGCAGACGGTCCACTCGACATCGACGATCCTCAAGATGGTCCTCTCGGGTGCGGTGTTTACCGTCGGGATCGGGACGATTATCGGTTCCATCGCCGGCTACAAGGGCGGCATGACCGACACGGTCCTGAGTTCGATCACCGACGTGTTCATCAACATCCCCGGCTTCCCGCTCGTGATGGTGCTGGGACTCATGTTCGACGACCAAATTCTCGGCAACCCGTTCGCGATCGGCATATTGCTGAGCGTCGCGTCGTGGGGCGGCCTCGCCCGGGCGATCAGATCGCAGATGCTCACGCTCCGGGAGGAGTCGTTCGTCGAGGCTTCGCAGGCGATGGGGATCGGGACGCCGACGATCGTCTTCAAGGAGATCGTTCCGCACCTGATGCCGTTCGTGGTGATCAACCTCACGAACGCCGGCCGAAAGGTCATCTTCGAGGCGGTCGCCCTGTACTACCTCGGGATCCTCCCCTTCAAGAACCTGAACTGGGGAAGTATCCTGAACCAGGCCTACGGGGCGAACGCGCACGCCCGTCCCGACGCGATCCACTGGTTCCTCGTCCCCATGTTCTCGATCGTGTTCATCTCGGTCGGGCTGACCCTGCTCGGGCAGTCCCTAGACCGGGTGTTCAACCCCCGCGTCCGGGCCCGACACGAGAAGACGACCGCCGACGTCGAGACCGAAGGCGACGGCGAAACGCAGACGCAAGATGCGATGGGTGTCTAACATGACCGTTTCCGAAACCGACTACCAACCCGAACCGGCACAAGGTGACTCGATCCTCGAAATACGCAACGCGTCCGTCACGTTCGATATGGACCGCGGCGAATCGCGCGTCCTCGACGACGTCGATCTGGATATCGAGCGAAACGAAATCCTCGGCGTCGTCGGCGAGAGCGGCAGCGGCAAATCCATGCTCGCGTCGGCGCTGCTCGACGCGATCGTCGACCCGGGCGTCCTCTACGGGGACATCACGTACCACCCCCCGGAGGGCAGCCCGATCGATATCCTCAATCTCGACAAGCAGGGGCTCAAGGAACTCCGCTGGGAGGAGATCTCGATGGTGTTCCAGGGCGCGATGAGTTCGTTCAATCCCGTTCGCAAGATCAAAACCCACTTCGTCGAGACACTCGACGCTCACGACTACGACATCGACGAGGGCATGGAGCGGACGAAGGACATCCTCTCGGACCTCTATCTGGACCCCGAGCGCGTCCTTGACTCCTACCCGCACGAGCTCTCGGGCGGGATGAAACAGCGCGCGCTCATCGCGTTGAGCCTGGTGCTCAAGCCGGAGGTACTGGTGATGGACGAGCCGACGGCCGCGCTGGACCTCCTCATGCAGCGATCGATCATCTCGCTGATCCAGGAGATCAAGGAGGAGTACGATTTGACGATCGTCTTCATCACCCACGACCTGCCGCTGGTCGCGGACATCGCCGACCGGATCGGGGTCCTCTATGCCTTCGAGTTCGTCGAACTCGGGCCGACCGACGAGATCCTCGAGAACGCCGCCCACCCCTACACGCGACTACTACTGAAGTCGACGCCAAACCTCGAGGCGCCGATCGAGACCATGCAGCCGGTCGAGGGGTCGGCGCCGGACCCGGTGAACGTCCCGACGGGCTGTTCGTTCCACAGGCGGTGTCCCCTCGCCACCCAGGAGTGTCGGGACGTCGATCCCGGTCCGTACGACGCCGGCGCGAGCCACATCTCTCATTGTCATCACTGGGAGCAGGCGCGCGAGGAGATTCCGATGTCGTACGATCTCGAGTCGATCGACGCGGGCTCCGAGACGGCGAAGACCGGCGTGGGAGATACGGCCTCGCGGACCGCGTCGGCCGAACCGGTCGTCTCGCTCGACGACGTCGAGGTCCACTTCGAGAAGGAGAAGGGCTTCCTCGACATGTTCGACGAGCCCGAAGTCGTCGAGGCCGTCGACGGCGTCTCGATGGACATCTACGAGAAGGACGTGGTCGTCCTCGTCGGCGAGTCCGGCTGCGGGAAGACCACGCTGGGCAAGACGGCGGTCGGCCTCCAGGAGCCGACCGGCGGGAGCGTCAACTACCGCGGCAACGACATCTGGGACGTCAAGGCGGGCAACGGTGACGGTTCGATGTCGTGGGACGAGATCCGCCGATCGCTCCAGATCGTCCACCAGGATCCGGGGAGCGCTCTGAACCCCCATCGCCGCGTCAAGGCGAGCCTCGAGGCGCCGCTCAAGCGCTGGAACGACGATCTCGACGGCAACGACCGGAAACAGCGCATCCTGAGCCTGCTCGAGCACGTCGGGATGTCGCCGCCGGAGGACTACATCGATCGCTACCCACACCAGCTCTCGGGCGGCGAGCAACAGCGCGTCGCGCTCATCCGGGCGATGCTGATGAACCCAGACGTCATCATGGCCGACGAGCCGGTCAGCGCGCTCGACGTCTCGCTGCGCGTCGAGATGATGGATCTCATGATCCAGCTGCAGGACACGTTCAACACGTCGTACCTGTTCGTCTCGCACGACCTCTCGAACGCGCGGTACATCGCCGAGAAGACCGGCGGTCGGATCGGCGTCGTCTACCTCGGCCGACTGGTCGAGATCGGTCCGCCGGACGAGATCATCCACAACCCCCAGCATCCCTACACGCAGGCGCTGTGCTGGGCGACGCCGGAACTCGGCGCCGACAACGACGAGGAGTCGCCGATCCGCGAGATCGACATTCCCGACCCGACGAACCCGCCGAGCGGCTGTCGCTACCACACGCGCTGTGCCAAGGCCCGCGAGGTCTGTCGGAACCAGGATCCGGCGGCCTACGACATCCCCGACGACGACTTACACGAGGCCGCGTGTTTCCGCGTCTTAGACGACCACGAGTACTGGGGCAGCGAGTCGATCACCGAGGACAACGAACTGTTCGCACAGGGCGACGACTGACCGCTGTCGAACCGTTTTCGCCTCGAGAATAGCGTTCACCGTTCGACCGACATCCGTTCTGCGCCGGTTTTCGCACCGATTCACCGACCGAGGGGAGCTGCGGGTCCCCTCATATCGACGGCCCGACGCGCGTGATCGCAAAGGACGTCACGCCGTGGCGTTCCGAACTCGTCGGTTCGCCGTCGAGGACCGCCCGCAGCGTCGCCAGTAGTTCGTCGGGCGTCGTTTCGCCGGCGAACGTGTCGAGGTCGTCACACAGCGCGTCGTACGTATCGCGGTCGCCGGTGACCGCGAGCACCGGGACGATCGGGTGGCCGGCGGGGATCCCGTCGGCGGTGACGTGGATCACGATCTGCGCGCCGGCGGCGGCCAACGCCGTGGCCGCCTCGTCGAACGCCGACGGCGCGTCGACCAGCGCGACGCCGGCGTCGTGGGTAGCCCGCTCCCCGTACTCGAGGACGTCCCGAACGGAGCGGTCGCCCCAGAGCCGTCTCACCTGCTCCGGGGTCGCGTCCGCGGCGCGCTTTCGCGTCGCGGTGACGGCCGCCGGCGAGTCGTACGCACGGTCGGTCACGCCGTCGAAGCGCTCCCGCGCCTCGGCCGTGGCGACCCGTTCGCGAACGGCGTCGGGGTGGGCGTGGACCCGTTCGTTGCCCGCGATCAGGGCGCGGCCGCCGGCGTCGACGATCCGCCCGACGACGCTCCCTACGAGCGGGTCCGCCGTCTCGAGCGACGAGGGCCGACAGTCGCTGCTGACGACGCCGATCGTCGCCGCCTCGAGACCGACCTGCGAGCGCGTCGCCTCGGTCCGCGCTCTGAGGGCCGTCGCGCGATCGATCCCCGCCTCGCGACACGCGTCTGTGCCGCCTGCTCGCTGGATCGCGACCTCCTCGACCGGTACCCCTCGGTCGGCGATCGATCCGGCGAGGCGGTCGCTTTGGACCGTCTCGCAGCCGAGCCCGACGGCGAGCGCGCCGGCGACGTTCGGATTCGCCGCCACGCCGACCAGCGTCCGCTCGGTCCGCTCGCTGTCGTCGCCCAGTTGGCCGCAGCCGTGGTCGTGGGGAGTGCTCACGGCGCCGGGGACCTCGCTCGCGATCCGGTCGGCGACCGTGTGCGAACAGATGACTGACGGCACCACCAGCACCCGGTTCCGGACGCCGACGCCGTCGCGGTCCCGATCGTAGGCCGTGAATCCGATTTCCGATGCGGAGCTGGGCTCTCGAGTCACGCCGATCCCTCCGCCAGATCGCCGCGGCCGCGGTTGCTCTCGCAGTTGTGGATGTGCACCCACTCGCCCGGTTCGATCCGCTCGGTGGCCGTCCCGATGACCTCGCCGTACTTGCGGACCGGCTCGCCGGCGTCGATCGCCATTACGGCGAGCTTGTGGCCGAACGCGATCGGTTCGGCGACCTCGAGGGCCGATCGATCGCCCGGCAGGTCGTCGGTCTCGATGGACCGGCCGGCCTCGAGATCGGCGATCGCCGTCGCCACGGTGTCGCTCTCGGCCAGCAGCACCGCCGCGTCGTCGAGCACGGCGCCCTTCACGTCGGATCACCCAGCGATGCCAGCTCTCGCGGCTGGAGTTCGTTGATCGCGAACTCGGCCATCCCGCGACGCTCGGCCTCGGTTCTGGTGCCGTCGGCGACCGACAGCAGCGTCTCGTAGACGCGCTCGCCGACGGCCTCGACCGACTCGCCGTCCAGAACCGTGCTGGCGTCGACGTCCATGTTGGTCGCCATGCGCTCGGCCGTCTGGGGATTGCCGGTGACCTTGATCACCGGTGCGATCGGGTTCCCGGTCGTGCTGCCGCGGCCGGTGGTGAAGGCGATCACCTGCGCGCCGCCGGCGACCTTGCCGACGACGCTCTCGACGTCGTAGCCGGGCGTGTCCATCACGACCAGTCCGCCGCCGATCGGCAGCGGGTCGGCGTAGTCGATGACGTCGCGAATCGGCGTCGTGCCGCCCTTCGCGATGGCGCCCAGGCTCTTCTCCTCGATTGTCGTCAGTCCGCCCTCCTGATTGCCCGGCGTCGGCTGGGTTCCCCTGAGGTCGACGCCCATCAGGTCGGCGACGGACTCGCGTCTCTCGACGCACTCTATGAGTCGCTCGCGGACCGACTCATCGACGCAGCGCTCCGCGAGGATGTGCTCGGCACCGATGAACTCCGGCGTCTCGCTGAAGCAGCTCGTTCCGCCGGCCTCGACGAGCCGGTCGCAGGCGTTCCCCACCGCGGGGTTGGCCGCGATCCCGCTCGTGGCGTCGCTGCCGCCGCACTCGACGCCGAAGACGAGCTCGCTCGCGTCCGCGGTCTCGAGGCGAGCGCGCGCCGCCTCCTCGAGGAGCGCATCGACGGTCTCGCGGCCGCGGTCGACGGTCGCACGCGTGCCGCCGGCGTCGCGGATAGACAGCGTCTCGACCGGCGTGTCGGCCGCTGCGATCTCGTCGGCAATCGCCGACGCGTCGGCGCCCTCGGTTCCCAGTTCGACCACGAGCGCGCCGCCGACGTTCGGATTGCGGCCGATCCCGGCGAGAACTCGTTCGGTGCGTCTGCGGGCCGGCTCAGGCTGCTCGGTCCCCATCTGGTGGGGCGTCGCCGTCACGCGCGGTCCGCCGTTGGCCGCGATCCGATCGGCGACCGCGCTCGCCGCGACCGACGTCGGCAGGACGGCGACTCGATTGCGGACGCCGATCCGCCCGTCCTCACGTCTGTACCCGGAAAACGTTTCCATACGCGTTCTTCCAGCGGAATCGCCATTATTCTTCTGCCGAGCGTCCGCCGATCCGTTCGGCGCCCGCCTCGAGGGGCTGACGACCGCTGTTCGTCGCCGAGCAATCGGTGATTTCGAGAGCGATGCGACGTTTCGTTCCGCCGTCCGCGAGCGAAACGAGCCGTGAAAGATCGGCTTTAGGCGATGGATTTATATTATTCGCGATACATCGAGATTCTATGTCATTGCCAGCCGAGCAGGTACGGAGCCGTCTCCGTGGCGTTGCTGTCGGTCTGTTGACGCCATTCGACGACGACCTCGAGATCGAACACGAGAAAATCGCGGAAAACGCACAGGAGCTGTACGACGAGGGAATACGGACGTTTCTGGCGACCGCGAACATCAGCGAGTATCACTCGCTGTCGGCCAGCGAGCGCGTCGACGTCGCCGAGACGAGCGTCGACGCGCTCCCGTCTGACGCCTGCGTCCTCGCGGGCGTCGGCGGCAGCACGCACAACGCCACGGAACTGATTCAGGCGTACGATCGCATCGACGTCGACGCGATGATGATCATGCCGCCGGACCACACCTACCTCCACGAGCAGGGACTACTGGAGTACTATCGCAATCTCGTCTCGGCGACGGAGACGCCGCTCGTCCCCTACGTCCGCGGCTTCGATCCGTCCGTCGACTACCTCACCAGCCTCACCCGCGTCGACGGCGTCGTCGGGATCAAGTACGCGCTGAAGGATCCGGTCAAACTCGGCGCGGCCGTCGAGGCCGGCGCCGACGACGTCGTCTGGGTCGACGGCCTCGCGGAACCCTACGCCGTCTCGTACTGGGCGGAGGGCGCGGAGGGCTTCTCCGCGGGCGTCAGCAACTTCCGCCCGGAGATCGGGCTCGAACTGTTCGACGCGCTCTCCGAGGGCGACTGGGAGCGCGCCTGCGAACTCCGGAATATCTGTCTGCCCTACCAGAACTTCCGGGACGAAGCGGGTCAGGATAACGCGATCGCCGGCGCGATCAGCGTCTCGGCGGTCAAGAAGGGGCTCGAACTCGCCGGCCTTCACGGCGGCAACGTCCGCGAACCGATTCGCACGCTCCAGCCCGAAGAGGAGCGGAAGGCCGAACGGCTGTATAACCAGCTCGAGGACGACATCGAATCCCTCATCGACTGACTCGAGGACGATCCCCGCAGCGAACAGCGGCCTGTAGCGCGGCGTTTTCGAGACCTGCCCTTTTGCAGCCGGCCTGATGGGTCACGAGACGACGAACCGATTCCGCCGCGTGCGGAACTGATCGTCGCGTCTCGCGGCTGTCCGATCTCGCGTTCGAGTGTGATCCGTGTGACGACACGCGGCCGACACCGTTGCGTTCCGCAGGAAGGAACGGTTTTCATCGAGATCCACGTAAGCGACGCCGGTCGAGTTCGCGCGCCGGTGACTGCACGGGTCGGTTGCCACCGTCGGAGATCACTCTCTCCCTCTCGTTTCCGTCGGATTAGCCACGGAATCGGGTAGTGGTCGGCGCCTCGAATCGCCGACTCCAGTTTCCCACGCCCGCCGCCGTCGATTCGACGCAACTTCTCCAGCGACTCGAGTTCGTCACTCGGGAATCGACAGTTTCAGGCCTGGGTTGTGCGGATACCTCACGAATCGCTCCCGATCGATTCCGAACGGCGGTCCGACCGGGCCTCGAGTCCGATCGATTGGGACTTATTCGCACGTTTCTGCCGGAATCCGTTACAACCGTACTGTTGTAATTGTTCCCCTCCAGAGAACCGTTCGTGCGCTCGGTCGGATCGAACTCTCGCCGCAGTTCGGCGAAAACCACCCGACAGCATCGGCTCGGTCGAGGATCCCGATGCGAACGAAGCGGAAACGACCCGTCTGAGCGTCCGTGAGTCCACCGAGGCGATAGCTGGTCGACCGCGTCGGGATCGTGGAGCGAGCAGTCGGAGGCGCGATCCGTTTTCGCGGACCCGATTCGGGCGGCCGCTGTCGTCCCACCGATCCGTGGTACTCTCCGCGGGAACGCGGCTGAACGGCGTGGGGGAGGTTGACGGGGTCGGCGATCGGATCGGCGTTCTGACTTCGCCTGCCGTCTGTGCGGCGGCCGTTGCGGACCGCCCCGATTTATGACCGGACCGTTCGAAGGGGATCGTACATGAAGGAGTACACCATTAGCCGAACGACGGCCGATGTCCCGCTCACCGGCACGGTTGCCGGGACGCCCTGGGCGGACGCGGCCGCGTTCCGCATCGACGAATTCTCTTGGCACGACGGCGGGCCGAAACCGCTCACGACGGGGCGAGTCCTCTACGACGACCGGGCGATCTACCTGCAGTATCACGTCGAGGACACCGACATCGCCGCCGCGGTGACCGAACTCAACGGCCCGACCTACCGAGACAGTTCGGTCGAGTTCTTCGCCGATCTGACTCCGGACGACGATTCGCGGTACTTCAACTTCGAGCCCAACTGCTGTGGCCAGTTCAAACTCGCCTGGCAGGAACGGGACTGGGAGGAACGCGGCATCGGCCGCGATCTCGTCTCGCCCGACGTCGCCGCGACCGTCGACGTGGAGACGTCCGTTCCCGGCCCGACGAAAGAGCCCCATCCGGACGACGAGGAGTGGTGGCTCGCCGCCGCCGTCCCTTTCGACGCGCTCGAGGCGCTCACCGGCGTAGCCCTCGCGCCGACGTCGGGAACGGAGTGGCGCGGGAACTTCTACCGGAGCGGCGTTCCGACCGCACAGAAGGCGACCTGGAACCCGATCGAGAAACCGGAACCGGACTACCACTCGCCGGAGTACTTCGGCCGACTGCGATTCGAATAGCAGTCCCGTGGTGTCGTCGACGGCGCTGCCGCGGGTTCGCCGTCGGCGGCCGCGAACGACCGGCGGAATTTATGTCGCTGCATCGCCGTAGTCGCACGCAATGAATCCGACCGACTCCGAGGGCGGCCCGCCGACCGCGGCCGGAAGCGAACAGCTCTACGACGCGCTGGTCGACGCCGGGATCGACCTCCTCGTCGGACTTCCCGGAACGCAGACGCTGCCGCTGGATCGAACCGTCGACCGGCGGGACGACATCCGGTACGTGATGGCCCGCCACGAGACCGCGATCCCTCACATCGCCTGGGGGCACTATGAGGCCGGCGGCGACGTCGCCGCGACGCTGACCGTTCCCGGCCCCGGCGATACGAACGCGATGCACGGGCTGAAGAACGCGCTCGACGACCGCGTTCCCCTGGTCCACATCGCCGCGGACGCCGATCCCGAGGACCGCGGGAAGGGACCGATCCACGAGATCGAACCCGACACCTACGACAACGTGGTCAAGGAGAACTACTCGATCGAGCGCCCGGTCGAGTTCCACCGAGCGATCCGGTCGGGAATCGAAACCGCGCTGACGCCGCCGTGCGGCCCGGTCCGACTCGGCGTCCCGAAGCCGCTCCTCGACGCCGAGTTCTGCTCGCCGCCGGTGACGGTCGATCCGCCGACGAGCCGGTTTGACGGTGACGCGGAGTACGAGACCGCGCGGCAACTACTCGCCGACGCCGAACGACCGGTCGTCTACCTCGGCGTCGGCGCCCGTCGGACGGGTGATCCGGACGCCGTTCGGGCCCTCGTCGAGACGCTCGACGCTGCCGTCGTCGCCTCCTACAAGGGCAAGGGCGTCTTCCCCGAGGGCGATCCGCGCTGGCTCGGCGTGACGGCCAGTCACCTCCCAGCGGGAGCGGAACGCGCGCTCGAGGCCGCCGACGTCGTACTCGCGCTCGGCACTCGGTTCGACGGTGTAGTGACCGCCGACTGGTCGCTTCCCATGGGCGACGCACTCGTCCACGTGACCCTCGACTCGAGTCGGATCGACGTCGCCTACGACTCGGACGTGGCGATCGTCGACGACGTCGGCAGCGCGGTCGATCGGCTCCGAGACGGCCTGGGGTCCAGAGAGCGACCCGACGGCGCGTGGGACGGGGCCGCCGTCGGTCGACGCGTCCGCGCGGAGTACGACGACCGGCTCGAGGACCGCGGCCTGCTCGAGGACGACGCGCCGATCGCGACGGCCGGCGCGCTTCGGACCCTTCGCAAAGCGCTGCCACGCGAAACCGTCGTGACGACGGACATCGGCGGGTTCCGGCTCTGGGCCAAGCAGACCTTCGAGACGGAGGAGCCGGAAGCCTACGTCACGTCCGGCTCCTGGGCGGGAATGGGCGTCGGTATCCCGGCCGCGATCGGCGCGAAACTCGCCAGGCCGGAGCGGCCGGTCGTCGCGCTGACGGGCGACGGCGGGGCCATGATGTGCCTGCAGGAACTGCACACGGCCGCGGCGTACGACTTGGACGTGCTCACGATTCTCTTCAACAACGAGGACTACGGGATCATCAGCAAGTCACCCGCCATCGACCAGTACGCCGAGGGCCACCGATTCGACTGGTCCTCGCCCGATTTCGCCGCGATCGCCGAGGGGTTCGGCTGTCGTGGACAGACGGTACAGACGCTCTCGGGGCTCGAGGACGCCGTCGAGGCCGCGCTCGCGCGGGCTGACGGACCGGAGCTGATCGACGTTCGCGTCGACCCGGACGAGCCGACGGCCGCGTCGTTCGCCGACTACGACTCCGAACTCGAGTTCTGAACGTCCTCAAGCGGAGACCGACCGCATTTGATCGGTTCGACTGGCCGTCTGATGGAGCGATCCGCCGTTCTCAACGGACGGTTTCCTCGAGCCGTGCAGCCATACTATTCTGCACAACTAAATCTGATTCTCTACGCGTGATCGGATAGCTCGTGATCAATGTCCACGATATCTACTAATATGATTGAAAGATTCCATACCATCTACCCTAATGAACGTTATAAATATATTCCAACGGGTTGTAGTTAAGAATGTCTAACTTCTTCACCGCGGATTCACTACTGAGAACAGAATCTGATTTAGTACCACAGAACAGCTTTCGTGGAACCGAGGACCGTAGCTGTCGGTCCGTTGCGTATTCGGTTCCGAACGCGCCAACTACACGTGGGTGATTAGATCGCGATCATCGTTGGTAGGGTTCAGATCGAGGATCGGTCGCGAAATAGATCCGTCGATACCGAACGGCCTCTGGCAATCATCCCCACGTTTATCACACGTACGGTACGATATCGTACCGACGAGCATGACGGCTCTCTTTACGCATACCAGCGACGAGTCCGAATCGCAGGCGACCGTTCGTCTCGACCCCTCGAGACAGGGCGAGACGGTAAACCCCGAACTCTACTCGAAGTTCGGCGAACACCTCTACACGCCCCGGAACGTGACGAACGTTCTCGAGGCGCAGGCGCTGTACAATCCCACGTTCGGATCCTGGAAGTTCGGCAGCCAGCAGTACGGTGTGGACGGCGGCAACAGCGCTGCCTTCGACCCCGACGAGATCGACGACCGGATCGAAACGTACGCCGAGACGCACGGAATTCCGGACGCCGAACGGCTCCGGACGGCCTATCGAGACGGGACGGCGCTGTGGTGGTTTCCGTACGGGGACGCCCGGACGAGCCCCGATGTCGGAACGGCCGACGACCGCGCACAGCGCTTCGAGGTCGGGTCGACGGACGACTACGCCGGGCTCGCGCAGTGGTGTCACCTGCCGGTCCACCGTACGAACGCGTTCGAGGGGCAGATAACGCTGCGCGCCGCCGCGGAGACGCCGGTTCGACTCGCAGTTCACGACGTCGATCCCGACGACGGAGCGATCGGTGAGGTGCTCACGGAGACCGACGTGACCGCTCGAGACGCGAACCGAACCGTCGACTTCTCGTTGAAACTGCCACGGGACGAACTCGAGGACGACGAGCGGCTGTTCGGGTTCAGCGTGACCACGCGGGTTTCCGACGCGAACGTCGTCCTCGACCGCGTCTGCTGTTATCCCGACGATCACGTCGCCACGGCCGATCCCGAGATCGTCGACCTGCTCGCCGACCTGAATCTCTCCGTGCTCCGGTGGCCCGGCGGGAACTTCGTCTCGGGCTATCACTGGGAGGACGGCGTCGGCCCGATCGAAGAGCGGCCGACGAAGCCGAATCCGGCGTGGGACGCCCTCGAGACGAACCTCTTCGGGACCGACGAGTTCGTCGCGCTCTGTGCGGCGGTCGGCTGCGAGCCGATGATCTGCGTCAACGCCGGCAGCGGAACGCCCGAGGAGGCGGCCCGGTGGGTGGAGTACTGCAACGGCTCGACCGACACCGAGATGGGCGCCCTGCGGGCCGAACACGGCCATCCCGAACCGTACAACGTGACCTACTGGGAAATCGGCAACGAGCTCTACGGCTCGTGGCAGATCGGCTGGACGACGCCGACGGGCAACGCCGATCGCTTTCGCCGATTCAAGGCGGCGATGGAGGCCGTCGACGACTCCATCGAGGTGATGGCCTGCGGGAACCGCCACACCGACTGGAACGAGCCGCTTCTCGGGGAACTCGAGCCGAGCGACTGGCTCACCGACCACGTCCTCATGGAGTGTCACGCCGATCCGGAGACCGACCCGGTCGAACTGTTCAACGCTCACTCGGGCGTTGCGAGCCAACTCCGCGAGGAGTACGAGGCGGTCGCCGCCGACTGCCGGGACGCCGGCCTCGAGGACGTCCGACAGGCGATCACGGAACTGCAGCTGTTCACCCGATTCGACGGACGCGAGGACGACGAGGCGGCCGATGGTGAGTCGGCGAGCGAGGAAAGCGCGGACCAGCGGCTGAGCCGAGAGACGCTTCCGACGAACAAGAGCGTCACCGAGGCCGTCTTCGACGCCACGATCATCCACGAGTGCATCCGGAGCGGAACCGTCGACATGGTGACCCACTCCGGCGTCGGGAACCACGGCGGCGGCCTCCGGAAGTCCCAGGGACGAGTGTGGGCCGATCCCTGTTACTACGGCCAGCGACTCGAAACGGGGCTCGTCGGCGGCACCCCGATCGGCGTCGACGTGACGTGTCACTCTTTCTCCACGGAGACTGCGTGGGGGACGGACACGAGCCAGTGGTTCGGCGAACTCGAGCCCGTGACCGACGCGCCGGCCGTCGACGCGATGGCGGTGACTGACGCCGACGAACACGATTTCGCAGTCGTGCTGGTCCACCGCGACGCCGGGGCGGACGCCATTGACGTTACGCTCTCGGGTGAGCCGCTGGAATCGCTCGACGTGGTGACGGTCGATCGGCTCTCGGCGGAGACGATGTACGATACGAACACGCTTGAGGACCCCCGGCGGATCACGCCGACGACCGACAGGACGGCGGTCGACGACGGGACCGTCACGGTGTCACTTCCGCCGTACTCGTTGATTCGGGTGACTGGCGATCAGGAGCCGGCCGTCGGCGAGTAGCTGTGCCGACGCACTAGATCTCGTCGAGAAACTCGAACGGCTTCCAGCCGAAGTAGAGCCCCGCCGTGGCGATGGCGATCATGACACCCTGCACGCTCAGCGCCATGATCGATATTACGCGACTTTCCGATCCGGGTTCTTGGAACGGGAACAACGCCAGCAGGATGACCGCCAGCGTCAGGGTAATCGAGAGGAGCGCCCGAAAGACGGCTTCGCTCGTATCCATTGGACTCTTGTTTCGATGACGGCGTAATAGAAGTACTGGAACGAGAAACCGCTACTGAACCGGTTCGTCCGCGAGTTCGGTCTGATCAGCGTCCGATTCGCTCGAGTCGTCCTCGAGTTTCCGGCTGTCCCAGTACTCGTGATCGTCGAGTTCCCGGAAGCAGGTCACCGTGTGGTCCTCGTCGCCGTCGACCGACACCGCTTCGGGCGTGTTCCCCTTGCAGGCCTCGCGAGCTTTGGGACATCGCGTGTGGAACCGACAGCCCGACGGCGGGTTCCGCGGGTCCGGAACGTCGATTTTTCGGAGCGGCGATTCGGTCTCGTCGTCGATATCGGGGTCCAGGTTCGGCGTCGCCCACACCAGCGCCTTGGTGTAGGGGTGTTTCGGGTTCTCCAGAACCTCGTCGATGGGTCCGAGTTCGACGAGCTCGCCGAGGTACATAATGCCGATCCGACCGTCGGACTTCCCGGCGACGTAACTGGCGTTCGAGAGGTTATGGCTGATGAACAGGAACGACGTGTTGAACTCCTCCTGTAACTCGAGCATGAGGTCCATCATGTCGATCCGCAGGGAGACGTCGAGCGCGCTCACCGCCTCGTCGGCGAGGATGAGGTCGGGGTTCATCAACAGCGCTCGGATCAGCGCGACGCGTTGCTTCTCGCCGCCCGAAAGCTGGTGGGGGAACCGCTTGGCGTAGTCCTCCGGCGGGGACATGCCGACCCGCGAGATCATTTCGTGGATTCGCTCCCGCCGTTCGAACGAGTCCATCTCCGGATGCCGAAGTTTGAGCGGAGCCCCGAGGGAGTGTTGTACCGTCTTGTTCGGATTGAGCGACGCGCCCGGATCCTGCGGGATGATCTGGAGGGACTGGCGGATCTCGTCGTACGGGATCTCGACGTTTCCGTCCTTGTCCTTGGCCTTCCAGACGTCCTGACCCTTGTAGGTCACCGAACCGCTGGTCGGGCGCTGGACGCCGATGGCGGTCTTTCCGAGGGTCGACTTCCCACAGCCGCTCTCGCCGACCAGCGCGACGACGTCGTTCTCGGGAATGTCGAGCGAGATGCCGTCGACTGCTTTGACGATGTCGGTCTCGCCTCTGAGCTTGGAGAGGAACGACTGCTCGGACTCGAAATGTACTTCCACGTTCTGTAGCGAGACGAGATGGTCCTCACTCATTGACCTTCACCTCCTGAAGGGTCAGCGGAACCGTCTCTGGTACCGTATCGACGTAGTGACATGCTGCAACGTGGCCGTCCTCCGGGGTGTCCGACTCGAGGGGTGGATCGTCGCGTTCGCAGGTCGCGTCGGCCAGTGGACAGCGCGGATGGTACGAACACCCGTTCGGTACCGACACCGGATCCGGGGCCGCGCCCTCGATCGGTCGCATCTGCTCGCGGGGCGTCTCCAGGTTCGGCGTCGAGTTGAGCAGCGCCCGCGTGTAGGGGTGTTTCGCTTCCGTCAGCACCTCGTACGCGGGGCCGACCTCGACGAACTCGAAGGCGTAGAGAACCGCGATCCGATCGGCGAGGTTCGCGACCAGCGGCAGGTCGTGGGTGATGAAGACGATCGTCAGGTCGCGCTCGTCCGCGATCTGCCTGATCAACCGGATGATACTGCGCTGCATCAGGAGGTCCAGCGCGGCCGTCGGCTCGTCCATCACCAGCACCTCCGGCTTGAGCACCAGGCTCAACGCGATGAGTGCGCGCTGGCTCATTCCGCCCGACAGTTCGTGCGGATAGGAGTCTAACACCTGATCCGACTCGAGGTAGAGATCCGAGAGGAGGTCTTCGGCGCGCTCCATCCCCTCCTCGACATCGTAGTCGTGGACGGCCAGCGTCTCACGGAAGTGGTCCCGGATCGACATCGTCGGGTTGAACGAACTCATCGCGCCCTGGAACACCATCGAGATCTCCTCCCAGCGAACCTGCTTGATCTCGCTTTGGGAGAGACTGAGCAGGTCGACGGGCTTCTCCGGTTCGGGGTAGAAGGTGATATCGCCGGTGAGCTGTCCGGGATCGACGACCGCATTGAGCAGCGCGGAGGCGAACATCGATTTCCCGCTTCCGCTTTCACCGACGACGCCGAGGACTTCGCCTCGTTCTACGTCGATGTCTACCTCGTTCAGTACTTTCGATTCCCCCCGATCCATGTCGAACGAGACGGTCGTGTCCCGAACCTCGAAGATCGGATCCTCGACGGTCTTCGTGCGTTTTCGCTGCATTGTTATTCCTCGTAGGGCGCAGTGTCATCGACCGCGTCCGCGTGGCGCGCCCGGATACGCGGATTGAACAGTTTCTCCGTTCCCTGTGCGAACAGCACCAGCCCGAACGAGAGGCCGACGATCGCTATCATCGGGAAGAGTAGCCAGTAAATGCCATCTAACGAGTATATCGCCGCATTGGTAAAGGCCTCGTTAAGCGTGATCCCCCAGTTATTCGAGAAGCCGCTGAGGAAACCGAGGTAGAACAGCGCGACCGAACCGAAGATGACCCCGCGCGCGGAGTTGACGAAGTTGATCAGCACGTAGGGCATGATGTTCGGCAGGACGTCGTCCACGATGATTTTCGGCGTCGACGCTCCCATGATCCGGGAGACCTCGACGTAGGAGTGGTCCCTGATCGAGAGCACCTGCGACCTGATCGACCGCGCGAGGCCGGCCCACGAGTTGATCACGAGGAAGACGCCGATCACATACGGACTCTCCGGTTCGAAGACGGCGATCAGGAGGATGATCAGGGGTAAGCCAGGGATGGTCATGGCGATGTCCGTGAAGGTGGTGAGCACGCTATCGACGGTCCCCCCCTTGTAGCCCGAGACGGTTCCGACGATCGTCGCCATGATTGTCGAGAACACCGCGCCGGCCAGAATCATCTTCAGCACCGGCGGCGTCGAGTAGACGATATCCGAGAGGAGGCTCGTCCCGAGGTTGTCCGTTCCGAGCGGATACGACATACTCTGGAACGGACCCGTAAGTCGCGGCCCCTGTCCCTGTGTCGGGGCGGGGACGAGGTAGAGGCCGACCGTGCCCATCAGTACGTAGAACAGGATGATGAGCGAGCCGGTCTTCGTTCGCCAGTCATTCCAGGCGATCCGTAGCGGGGCGAGGACGGTCACGTCGAGCCACTCCCTGTATAGTTCCGAACGGGTCGCCGCCGATCCGTCACTCGTGCTGTCGCGGTCGTCGGTCGCGTCGAACGTTGAATTGGTTTCAGCCATCGAATGTCACCTCTCAGTAGGCCTCCTTGCCTTCACCCGCACTGACTCGCGGATCGATCAGTCCGTAGGTGAGATCCGCGATCAGGATACAGATCAGCACGGCAGCGGTGATGACGATGAAGATCCCCATCATGAGCGGGTAATCGCTGTTGTTCAGCGCCTGCAGGAGGTAGTTTCCGAGACCGGGGTAGGCGAAGATCTGTTCCAGGATAATCGATCCACCGAACATGAATCCGACGGAGATCATCAGGTTGGTGTACATCGGCAGCAGCGCGTTCCGACCGACGTACCGGACCGCGATCCGGCGTCCGGGGACGCCACGGAGGTGTGCCACCCGGATGTAGTCCTCTCCGATCTCCTGGATCGAGTTCCCTCGCATCGTGATCGCGACCCCGCCGAATCCGGTGAGGACGAGGGACGCGATCGGAAGCGTTGCGTGGTAGAATACGTCGGCGATAAATATGGGTGTCAGTCCCGGCTCTAACCCGACGGCGTAGTTCCCCGACTGCGGGAAGATACTCAGCTGGATGGAGAAGACGTACACCAGAAGCAGCGCCGCGACGTAGTAGGGAACGGAGTTCATGAACATCGAGAGGACCGTCGACCCGGTGTCGAACTGACTGCCCTCTCGGTACGCCATGACTGCGCCGAGCACGATACCCATCGCGAACGTGAGGAGAATCGCCATCGTGAGCAGGAAGATCGTCCACGGGGCGGCCTGGATGATGATATCGCTGACGCTCCGGGTAGGGTACGACATCGACTCTCCCAGATCCCCTTGCAGGATGTTCGTAACGTAATCGAAGTACTGAACGTACACCGGGGTCGAGGGATCGTAGTTCGTGTACGTCTCGGTCAGCGAGTTGATCTCGGCCATGCTCACGCCCTGCGACCCTCGGTTCCGCATGACTTGTGCCCTGATGTGGTCCGCCGGTCCGCCCGGTATCGCCCGTATCAGTCCAAATGTTATCGTGATTACCGCGACAAACGTAACGAATGCTTGTCCGAGCCGCTTTATTATGTACATTAATTTGCGTATTTGTGGCGCGTGTTACCTTATAATAGTTCCGTTTTAGTTGACCAATTGATTAAAAGCGGTGGCCGCTCAGTCCTTCGCCTGCAGCTCACCGTTCCGCGGGAACCACCAGAGGGGCCACTTCGACTGGTACTTCGGGGAGTCCGGCTCCGGGACCTCCCAGTCGTCCGTGTAGAACCAGACCGGGTCGTTGATCTCGTTGAGTTGGAGCATGGGGACCGTCTGGTTAGTGATCCACGCGAGCTGATCGGTGAGCTCGGTCGCTCTCTCCTCGTCCTGTGCGACGAGCAACTCGTCCATCAGACCGCGCGGATCGACCGACTGGAGGTCGCCATCGGGTTCGCCCATCGGCGGAGCCTCGAGGTTCTCGGGGTCGAGGTTCATGAACTCCGTGTCGATGTTGTAGTACATGTCGAAGACGTAGTACGGACTGGATCGCTGGAGCGTCCATCCCGTCGACGCCACCTTGAAGTTCGCCGCGGTGTAGTGGTCGGCCCAGTACGCAGACGCCTCGATCCGCTGCAGTTCGGCACCGATACCTTCGTTCGTGAGATTATCGACGATCGTCTCGTAGACCGGATGCCAATCGGTATATCCCGCAGGGACCTTGATCGTCAGTTCGAACGGGTCACCGTTGGGACGGTACCACGTACCGTCGTCCTTCTGGTACCCTTCGTTGCGGAGCAGTCGTCGACCGCGCTCCGGATCGTCGTAGCGGTAGAGCTGTTCGGCCATCTCGTCGGAGACCTTGTCCTCCCATCGGTTGGTCTGTTCGTTCTGGCCGTCGATGTTTCCGACGAGCCCGCTCGGCGCCTCGACCGGCTGTCCGAGCCGGCCGTAGTTGTCCGCGCAGGCCTGCCTGTCGATGAACTCGCTGACGGCCTGTCGAACCCGGATGTTACTGAAGTCGTCGTCCTCGTGGTTGAAGGGAAGCGAGTGCCCCCACAGCGCGGGGAGTTGCGCGTTCAGGAGGTCGTCGGGTGCCTGCTCGAAGACCGTTTCGGGTGCGGAGAAATTCCGAATTCCGTCGACTTCGCCGCCGAGTAGCACGCTCGCGGTGTCGGTCGAAACCTTGTGGAGCTCCCAGTTCTCCCAGTTGATGTTGTCCGCGTCGGGGTGGTGTTCGTACAGGGTCATCTTGAGGTGGCGGTTGTCCCGCTCCTCGAACTGGAAGGGACCGTTCCCCTTCACCTTCGACTCGTCGAACGAGTCGTTACGGAGGTCACTCCGGATGTCGCTGATCTCGTCGTCGCTCGTCGCGTCCTCCCACCGCTCGACGTAGTCCTTGTACAGTCGGAACGGCGTCTCGAGCCAGTAGTAGTTCAGTCCGTCCCGGAACAGTTGCTCGTTGATCGTTCCGTCGAGGGTGAGTTCGACGGACTTGTCACCGACCCGCTCGATGTCCGTCCAGAGAGTCGAGATCGTGTCACCGATGATCGCGTCGGTGACGAGTTTCGTGTAGAGGTCGTCGGCGTCGACCGGATCTCCCGGGTCACCGTTGTGCCACGTGAGACCGTCCCGAACCTTCAGAACGGCAGTCTCGCCCTCGAACTCCTCGATGGAGACCGCGTACGACTCGAACGAGCTGTCGTTGATGAAGTACCGCTGGAGCTGGTCGCTCTGCATCGCGTGCGAGAACGGGTTCTGCAGATTGAGATGGTTGAACTGATAGTTCGTCGGATCCACCGTTATCGGCTCGACGAACGTGTTTGTCTCCCCCGATGTGCCCCCGAGACAACCGGCCATTGCCATCGCGCCTCCCATCGCTGTGCCGCGAAGGAGGTGTCTTCGAGAGATCGCTTGCCGGTTCGACTTACCCAATTTTCCCTTGCCATGTGATGGCATAGGAACCCATTCATATTACGAGATAAAAAACATTATGGAGAGACAGTGGGATTGACATATCTATATCTAAATTACTACGAGGTGTCTAATCGTACTCTATCGTGTAACAAAATATAAGGAATTAATTTTCCAATCTCCGGGGTATGAATACGATGTGTGGGGTCTCCTCACAGACAATACTCCCTAAACCGCGCCTGTAGCGCCTCTCGGTGCTAATTAGCTGATCTGGTCCGATAGTAATAACGGATCGGATCGGTCACTCTATCTGCGTACCGTTCTGTATATCTACATAGGAACCATCCAGAAATAGTGTAGCGTTCATCGTATTGCTAGTCGCGAACGACTCCTCGTCGCGTCAGGCCCAGAGTGACGTAACTGTAGGCGTTTCGAGCGACCTCGCCCCTTATCCCACTCGATCCGGCAACTCTCTCGAAAGATAGTGCGATGAACGGTACCACTGATCGTCCTGAGAGAGTGAATTATAACCCTAGCGAGGTCTACGCGGGCGCACGGTTCGATCGAATCGGCGCGGCCTGGAAGCGGTAGTTCGAGCGGTCTCGTCGAAAACACGAGTCTCGTTCTGTATGCTTACACTCGTATTCCCTCTTCAGCGAACACAGCCATCAATCGGGGGCCGACGGCGGTCAACCACAGTACCTTCGGGGTCGAACGGCTCTCCGCGAAGTCGACGACGGGAATTCTCGTCCGGGTATCGTAGTCACTGCAAGTCACTGTGCACTCGAGCACGACGGCTGCGCCGATCGGCGTGCAAATCGTTTCAGTTGGTACTATCGGTCGCTCGAGGCGCGATGCGTTTCGGGACCGCCGGCCTCGCGTTCGTTCGCGACTGCCGATCGTTGCCGACCGTTCTGGTCAACGAGCGAATCGGCGGGATCGAACGATCGTATCGGTAACTCACCGAATCCGGTACGTCGCAGAACAAAACATCTTTGACCGCATGCTCATAGGTCGATAACGCACGTGACCCGGGTCCCGAATCCGTTCCGCCTGGTAATTCTCTATATCGGTCTCGCGCTCGCGCGCGCCGGACTCATCGACCGCGACCGCGCCGTCCAGACGACCGCCCTCGCGTGGCCGCGGATCGTTACCGGGATCGCGCGGATGTCGAAAAACGCAGTCGACGTGGCGATGGTCGGTGTGGCAGTCGGCACCGCCGCCGTCGCCGGCGTCGGGTTCGCGGGACCGTTCTGGGGACTCGCCTTCGCGATCGGCGGCGGCGTCGCCGGCGGCGCGATCGCGCTCGTCTCACAGCGATACGGCGCGGACGCCACCGACGAACTGGGGCTCGCCGTCCGCTCGAGTACACTGCTCATCGTGGTGCTGAGCGTTCCGATCACGGTCGTGTTCTGGTTCGTTCCCCACGAGCTTATTTCCGTACTGAGCAGCAACGAACGGGCGATCGAGTACGGGGCGACGTACCTGCAGGTCGTCGGCTTCGGAATCCCCTTCGCGGGGCTGAACCTCGTCGGAAGCCGGACGCTCGTCGGCGCCGACGACTCCTACATCGCGATGCAGGTTCGGGCCGGCGGCGCCCTCGCTAACATCGGTCTGAACGCCGTGTTCATCTTCGGATTCGGCTGGGGCGTCGCCGGCGCGGCGCTCGGGACGGTCCTCTCGAACGTCGTCGTGACGGCGACGTTCGCGATCGGGATCAGCCGCGGTCGCTTCCCCGGCATCGGCGAGTTTCCCGTTCAGGTGGATCCGCTGGGGACGTATCTCGATCCCGGGACGGTCCGCGATCTGATCGAGATCGGACTTCCGATCGGCGCCCGGAACCTCGTCTGGACCGTCGCCGAGTTCCCGATGCTCTCCATCCTCGATATCTTCGGGGAGAACACCGTCGCCGCGTTCGTCATTGCCCGCCGCATCTGGGGCATAATGAACGCGCCCGGCTGGGGGTTCGGACTCGCTTCGTCCAGTCTGGTGGGCCAGGCGCTCGGACGAAATGACGAGGTGACGGCCGAAGCGTACGGACGCGACATCATCCGATTCGCGGTGGCGACGTACGCCCTCTCCGCGATCCTCATCGCGCTGTTCGCCGAACAGATCGTCGTGTTGTTCGCGAGCGATCCGACGAGCCCGGAGATTCCGATCGCCGTCGACCTCATCTACGCCGCCTGTGCCGCGGTCGTCTTTCAGGGCGTCTCCGGCGCCGCTGCCGGCCCGCTCGACGCGAGCGGCGACACGCGAATTCCGTTTGCCAGCCAGTTCCTCGGGATGTTCTTCGGCTCGATCCCGCTCGCGTACCTCGGCGCGACGACCGCGCTCGGATACTGGGGGCTGTACCTCGCGTTCGTCGCCGAGACGACGATTCCCGCCGCGATCAACTACTGGCGGTTCCGGACCGACAAGTGGAAATCCATCAGCGAAGCGTACCGGCCCGACGCCGCGGTTGGCGACGACTGAGACGCGACAGCATCGGTCGGTCGCGCCCGTTGGAACCGGTCTTCCAGCCGCGTCGGCCGGAACGAATCGCGAGGGAACGGTTCTCGGGCGATCTGTGGCACGCGCGGCGAAATCCTCTCGTCTCGAGTAAACGCACCGGGCGTCGACAGCGAGGACGAACGATTCTGTGCTCCAGTCGATCGAGGACGTAACGCCGGTTCTCGATCCTATCGACGGCGGTTTCCGGGGTTAGCTGACGCTACTGCGAAAGATAATGTCATCGGGTAACAAAAGACACGGGCAGTACACTTATTGGGATAACTGATCAAAGCGAGGGCATGGATAACGCACTCGTCGTCATCGATGACACGGACGCCCACCGAGAACTGCTCGCGGAAGCCGGCCGACTCGCTCACGATACGGGCGCGACGCTGACCGTGCTCGCGTGGATCACGCCGGAGCAGGTCAACGAGACGGCGGATAACCTGGAGGTAATCGAGCAGATGGAGGGGACGTCGTACAGCGAGCCCGATTCGAAGTCCACCGCGGAGCAGTTCGCACAACAGGTCGCCGAGGACGTGTTCGACTCGTTCGACGAGCCGATCGAGTACACTACCGACGGAATCGTCGTCGAGGAGAGCGAGCGCGCCGACGAGGTCATCGCCTCCGCGGAGGAACTCGGCAGCGACCACCTCTTCGTCGTCGGCCGGCGCCGATCGCCGACCGGGAAAGCGCTGTTCGGCGACTTCGCCCAGCGCATCCTGCTCAACTTCGACGGCACCGTGACGATCAAAATGGACTGACCGCTCGCAAATCCTGCTTTTCCGCCGAAAACGCGCGGATCGTTCGGAATTCTTCGCGACGCTTCGGGATCGTTCGAACTCGTTCGGAACCGTCGAAAATCTCGAGCGCGGGTCGTCGGATTACTGGATCGAGATTCCAGCGACCGTCGACGCCGGCAGCTCGGCGATCAGGGTGTCGCTGTCGACCGACACGTCGAGTTCCTCGGCGGCGAACTCGTCGGCGTTGTCTGCGTCGACTTCCAGGTCGGGCTCTTGATCCGCGAACAGCAGTTCGCCCTCGATAGTCGCCGAGTCGAGGTCGACGCCCTCGAGGGCGACTTCGATCGTCTTCTCCTCGCGGCAGTCGAGGTTCGTGACGGTAACGTAGGTCTCGTCGTCGTCGACCGACGCGGACGCGCCGACGAGCGGCAGTTCGCTGTCCTCGTCGTCGTCGAGTTCGCGCGTCGGCGTGTCGACCGACGTCTGCACGGCCTCGCTACCCTTGTGCGGCGCGTACAGATCGAAGACGCGGTAGGTGGGACGCGCCCAGGCCTCGTCCTCGTCGGTCTCGATGAGACACTGCAGGACGTTGACCGTCTGCGCGATGTTCGTCATCGTCAGAACGTCGCTGTGGTGGTTGAAGACGTCTAGAACGGCCGCCGCGGAGAGCGCGTCGAGGACGGTCCCCGGCTGCTCGAGCCCGTTGTCGGCCGTCGCCTCGGGATGCCAGGTCCCCCACTCGTCGATGATGACGCCGATGTCGCGGGTCGTCGCGACGGCGTTGATCGCGCCGGCCATCCGCTCGATGTGGCGTTCCATCTCGAGGGCTTCGACGAGCATGCGGTCGTACTGGTCCTCGTCGGCCTCGTCGACGTTCATCCCGCGGCCGTAGTAGTGGTGCAGCGTGAGGTGGTCGAGCGGGAACTCCACGCCCCACCGGGACTGGTTGATCTCCTCGAGGAAGCGGCGGTTCCACTCGTGACCCTCGAAGCCGCAGGCGATGAGTTCGATGTCGTGGTCGAACATCAGGTTCGACTGGGTGCCGACGTAGGTGGCGTACCGGCGGTACTCGCGAGCGTACTGTTCGGGCGACATCTGACCGCCACAGCCCCAGTTCTCGTTACCGAGGCCCCAGTACTTGACGCCGTAGGGTTCCTCGTGACCGTTATCGCGTCGTCGGTCGGCGAGCTCGGTGTCGCCGTCGTAGTTGCAGTACTCGACCCAGTTGGCAGCCTCCTGCGGGGTGCCGGAACCGACGTTGGCCGCGAGGTACGGCTCCGTGTCGATTCGCTCGCAGAGTTGCAGGAACTCGTCGGTGCCGAAGGCGTTGGACTCCTCGGGGAGGTCCTCGGGGCCCTGCGCCCAGAAGAGGTTCCGTCGCCGCGGTCGCTCCTCCTGGGGACCGACGCCGTCTTCCCAGTGGTAGTCGTCGGCGAAACAGCCGCCGGGCCAGCGAAGAACGGGAATCTCGAGATCGGAAAGGAGCTCGACGACGTCCTCCCGGAATCCGTTCTCCTCGGAGCTGTCACTGGTCCAGAGTCCCTCGTAGACGCACCGTCCGAGGTGTTCGGAGAAGTGACCGTGAACCTCGGGGGCGATGCGGTCGATATCCGCTGCAGTATGAACCGTAATCCGTGCGTTAGCCATCCACACTCCTCTTTCCGACAAAGTGTTATAAGTTCCTCGGTTTATGTCACGCTAACCCGGTAAAACCCACAGTGCGGGGAGACCGACCGGTGGCTGAAGCCCGCGAGTAGAGGCCGCGATGGCCGGTCGTGACTGCGCCGTCGTCCGGTGTGACGAGAGACGAACGGGAGGGTCGCGACGAAGCGGGCGACGATCCGGTTTCCGGCCGATTGAAATCGTCACGGAGTACCAACCTATTTGACGGATCAGGTTCGAGAATCACCGAGACAGTGTCCAACAGAGAACACCGATTGGAGGGGTATCGTGACGCAGTCGAATGGCCGCTAGTCCGTCTCTTCGTCCGATTCAGTCGGCAGCGTCGCCACTGGTTCTCGATCGGACTCCTCGCCGGCCTGTTCGAGCGGATCGCGTCGTTGATCCCGCCGTTCGTGCTGGGCGTCGCCATCGACGCCGTGTTCAACCAGACGACGGCGTACGACTTGCCGCTCGTCCCGAACGGCATCGTTCCCTCGACGACGGAGGGACAGCTCTGGTTCTCGTTTGCGCTGATCTTCGGGTGTTACGTACTCACGGCGCTGCTGGCGACGGTGCGGATGCTTTCCGTCGACTACTTCTCCCACCACCTGATGCACGTCGTTCGCACGTCGACCTACGACAAGATGCAGCAACTGGACGTTCGCTTCTTCGACGGCCACGAGAAGGGCGAACTCATGAGCATCCTGAACAACGACATCTCCAACTTCGAGCAGTTCTTCGACGACGCGCTCACGAGGGCGGTTCGGATCGGGACGGTCCTCCTGGGAATCACCGGAATTCTCGTCTACCTGAACTGGCAACTCGCCGTCGTGACGCTGGGAGCGGTCCCCGTGCTCACCGCGTTCACGCTGTGGTTCATGCGTCGGGTCGAGCCGGTCTACGACCGGATCCGATCGAGCGTCGGCGGCATGAACACCCGCCTCGAGAACAATCTCGGCGGGATCCACCTCATCAAGACGATGACGACGGAGTCCTACGAGTCCGACCGCGTCGGGGACGTCTCCTACCGCTACTTCGATACGAACTGGGAGCGGATCAAGCTCAACACGATGTACCATCCGGGGAGTAACTTCATCACGAACGCGTCGTTCGCGGCGACGTTCATCATCGGCGGCTACTGGGTCGTCATCGGGCCGCCGCCGCTGTTCAGCGGGACGCTCACCGTCGGCTCGCTCGTCACCTTCCTGTTCATGAGCCAGCGGTTCACCGGCCCGCTCAAGCAGATCGCGGTCATCATCGAGCAGTACGAGAACGCGCGCGCGTCCGGCAAACGCGTCGTCGGCCTCATGGACATGCCCGTCGCCATCGAGGACCGCGAGGACGCGACGGCGCTGTCCGACGTCGGCGGCCGCGTCGAGTACGACGACGTGAGCTTCGCCTACGATCCCGACGAGGAGTACGTCCTCGAGGACATCTCGTTCGAGGTCGATCCGGGAGAGACGGTCGCGTTCGTCGGCCCGACCGGCGCGGGCAAGTCCACAGTGGTCCGCCTCCTCATGCGAATGTACGAGACCGACGAGGGGGAGGTCCGGATCGACGGCCACGACGTCCGCGACGTGACGCTGTCGAGTCTCCGGGACGCGATCGGCTACGTCAGTCAGGAGAACTACCTCTTCGGCGGCACCGTCAGGGAGAACATCGCGTACGGGACCTTCGACGCGACCGACGAAGCGGTCGTCGCGGCCGCCGAGGCCGCGCAGGCCCACACGTTCATCGAGGAGCTTCCGGACGGCTACGACACCGAGGTCGGCGAGGAAGGCGTCAAGCTCTCGGGCGGCCAGCGCCAGCGGATCGCGCTCGCGCGTATCATCCTCTCGGATCCGGAGATCCTCGTCCTGGACGAGGCGACCAGCGACGTCGACACCGAGACGGAGATGCTCATCCAGCGCTCGATCGAGGAGATCACCGCCGACAGGACGACGTTCGTCATCGCCCACCGGCTGTCGACGGTTCGCGACGCCGACACCATCCTCGTCCTCGACGACGGGGAGATCGTCGAGCGGGGGAGCCACGGCGCGTTGCTCGAGCGGGACGGTCTCTACGCGAACCTCTGGAAGGTGCAGGCGGGCGAGATCAACGAGCTCCCGGAAACGTTCGTGGAGCGCATCACGCAGAACAACTGACTCGGTCTACGGACTGGACCGCGGACGGTCTCTGCTCTGCCAGCGTTTCGTCGACGCGGTCGCTGGGTTCAACGGCGCCACGCCGGTCGCCCCTATCGATCGGTCGCGTTCGCTCCCGTCAGCGCCAGTTCAGCACGGTCGCAATCGCCTCGTCGGCGTCGCCGACCGGCGAGAACTCGCAGCCGACGTAGCCGTCGTACCCCGCCTCATCGATCGCCGCGAAGACGGTCTCGTAGTCGAGTTCGCCGGTGCCTGGTTCGTGCCGTCCGGGAACGTCGGCGACGTGAATGTGGCCGATTCGGTCGACGTTCTCCGTGATCGCTCGAACGACGTCTCCCTCAGTGATCTGCTGATGGTAGACGTCGTACAGCAGCCGAACGTTCGGCGAGTCGACCGCGTCGACGATCTCGAGCCCCTCGGCGGACGTCTCGAGGTAGTTGCCGGGGTGATCGACCGCCGTATTCAACGGTTCCAGCGCGATCGTTACGTCCGCCGCTTCGGCGTCGAGTGCGACCCGCGAGAGGACGTCGACGATCGCGCCGCGCTGGGTCGCCCGATCCAGTCCCTCCTGATCCGGTCCGCTCGTCGCGATGAGCGTGGGAATGCCGAGGTCGGCCGCCGTCTCGATCGACTCGCGGATCGTCTCGACGGCGTCGTCGGTTGCCTCGGGATCGGTGAGCGTCCCGTCCGCGACGCAGCCGGCGATCGGAATCTCGGCTTCGGCGGCGGCGCGCTCGAGCCGCTCGAGGTCCTTCCCGCGCCAGTCCCAGAACTCGACGGCGTCGGCGCCCGCCGCGGCGGCCCGTGCGATCCGCTCGTGGAACGGCTCGTCGTCGTACACCAGCTCCACGCAGACGGAGACCGCCGGCATTTACTCGCCCGCCCTCGCCGCGGCGTGGTGATACGCCATCGGGTAGCCGTCTTCGTCGGGACCGTCGGGACTGTCGGGGTCGGTTTCGGTTCCGGTGGCGGTGCCGATCACGGTGACTCGATGGAACATATGCCCTGATACCGGGGGACACTGTATAACAATTGTCACCGGTAGTCCACGTCGGTTCGGGCTCGGCAGTTCGAACGGGAAGATCGGATACCGCTACGACCGAATCCAGACTCTCATCGCTCCCGGCTCGCGGTTGTCCCACGCGTAGTACGGGACCGCCGTGAACTCGGTTCGTTCTCGAGCCGTTTCGTCGGCCGGCCGGTACAGTCGGCCGTCCCAACCCGCCCGGTCCGGCACGCTCGCTTCGCCCTCGATGACCGTGACGCCCTCGAGTAGGTCCGGTCGGTGCGTCGTCGAGGTGGGCGACGGATCCTCGTACTGGTGGAGCGGCCGGTCGTTGTCGATCGCCTCGAGGCAGTAGACGAGCGGCCCGCGTTTGAGGGCGACGCGACCGGCGTCGGCCGCCACGTCAGGATGGGCTTCCAGCCGCGTGACCGTCTGCTCGAAGGTCAGCTCGATCCGGTCGTCGTCCCACACCCGTTCGATCTCGAGGTAGCCCTCGGACGGCGTCTCGACCGACTCGCCGTTTACCGTCACCGTCGACGACTCGGCCCACTCCGGGATGCGGAGTCGGAGCGGCACCGACGCCCCGTCGGCGTCGACGTCGACGGTCACCTCGCCCGACCACGGGAGGGAGCTGTCCTGCGATAGCTCGACGGTCGCGCCGTCGACCGCCGTCGTGACGCTACTGCCGAGGTACTGATTGACGTAGATCGCCGAGTCCCGCTGGCTGTAGACGTATTCGCCCAGCGACGCGAGCAGCCGGGCCGCGTTCGGCGGACAGCACGCGCAGGTGAACCAACCCTTTCGGTGGTGGTCGCCGTCGCTCTCGAGGGGATTCTCGTAGAAGAACTCGGTCCCGTCCAGCGAGACGCCGGCGAGGAAGCCGTTGTACAGCGTCCGCTCGATGAGGTCGGCGTACTTCGCCTCGCCGGAGAGTTCGAACAGCCGCTGGTTCCAGTAGACGCTCCCGATCGCGGCGCAGGTCTCGGCGTAGGCGTCGTTCCTGAGGTCGTAGTCCGTCGTGAACCCCTCGTGGGCTTCCTCGGGACCGAGCCCGCCGGTGACGTACATCCGCTTTGTCGTCATGTTCGTCCAGAGGCGCTCGAGGGACTCGATCAACTCGTCTTCGCCCGTCTCGATGGCGAGGTCCGTCGCGGCCGCGAACAGGTACATCGCCCTGACGGAGTGGCCTTCGACGGTCTCCTGGTCCCGGAGCGGCTCGTGGGCCTGGGCGTACCGCCCGTCGTACGTTCCGTCCTCGTGGGTGAAGACGTCCCGTGCGGCAGGAATGATAGAACCGTCCTCGTACTCGCCGCCGCCGAGCGTCTCCGGATTGTCGATCTCCCACGCCAGTCGGTCGTCCTTCCCGCGGAGGTCGATGAAGTACTTCGCGAGCTCGAGATACCGCGTCTCGTCGGTGACCCGGTAGAGCTTCAGGAGCGCCAGTTCGATCTCCTCGTGGCCGGGAACGCCCTCGACCTCGTCGCCGAAGACGTCGTCGACAAGATCTGCGAAGTCGACCGCCACCTCGAGCAGCGTCTCCTTCTCCGTTGCACGGTAGTGGGCGACCGCGGCCTCAATCAGATGCCCGGCGCAGTAGAGTTCGTGCATCATGTGGAGGTTCGTCCACCGGTTCTCGGGTTCGACCAGCGAGAAGTACGTGTTCAGATAGCCGTCGGGCTGCTGTGCGTCGGCGATCAGCGAGATGACCCCGTCGACCTTCGCTTCCAGCTCCGGATCGTCGCGCTGGGCGAGCACGTACGAGGCGGCTTCGATCCACTTGTACGCGTCCGTGTCCTGAAACCACATCCCCTGAAAGTCGCCGGACTCCCCGGCGGCGACGCGCCGGAAGTTCTCGAGGGAGCCCGACTCCTCGAGTTGTTCGTACTGGTACTCGATCGTCACGTCCCTGTTTCGCTCCCGTCGCGGCGACCAAAATCCGTCGTCGATCGCGACTTCGGAGAGCGAAATCCCGTCCGTAACCGCATCTCGTGGACCCATGCGTGTAGTTCCCAATCGTTCGTATCGGCCAGTTGGTCATAAATGTTGGCGAAACGACGATGCGGTCGCGGAGAGCGCAACGCTGCGCGTAAGAGTCGGAACTCGAGGCGCTCGGGCAGTGACCGACGATAGTCTCGGGCGGGCACACGAGCGCCGATCGGTTGCGGGGCGCGATCGCATCCGTTCGCTCACGCTGGGCCCATACGGCGCAGCGAACCAGTGGGTGTGGCGCTATAGACGCACTCGTTCTGCCGTCGAGCCGAGACTAACGGTCATACGACCGTAACGTTCCGTAGCATACAATGCTATTCTCTATGTTTGAACAACCGTCTCTAAATCTGGACAAGTCGTGTTAACGGTTACCGAGACTCAATTCGAAACGGTGTGCCGCTATAGCGGCGAATAACGCAGTGTCTCTTCGTCACACACGGGTTCAGATACCGGAGAAGAACAGGTTTTACATACATACTATTGTAATATTCGCCAATTCGCCTCGACAATACGGCGTTCTGTATAGTGGAAGCCCCTTCTCTATTCCTAGCAGAGAGGGCACTCCTGGAGAACGGCATGCTGTCTGTTCCTGTATCGGCGATACCGACCGCTGCCGTTCAGTGATAGAGAAGATTCGCCGATCCCTTGAGAAAGCGGCGCGTCTCAACCAGAACAAAAATTATAGTGGTTCAATGCATAGGGAGACCATGGCAGAACCGAAACATCCGGTCCGGACGGTCGACAGAGCGATGGAGATCGTGGAGATCATTCAGGAACTCGACGGTGCGGGCGTCTCAGAGATCGCTGAGCAGGTCGATATCGGCAAGAGCGCGGTTCACAACCACCTGAACACGCTCGTGAACAGGGAGTACCTCGTCAAGGAGGGCGACGAGTACCAGATCGGTCTCTCGTTCCTCGGCCTCGGCGCGTACGCTCGAGACCGAACCCAGATCTACGAGACGGCGCGATCCGAGATCGACAAGCTCGCGAACGAAACCGGTGAGTTGGCGAACCTCCTCGTCGAGAAAAACGGGATGGGGATCTACCTCTATCAGGCGCAGGGCCAAAACGCCGTGGAGCTCGATACGCACGAGGGCAAGCAGGTCAGACTGCACTGCACCGGACTGGGCAAGTCAATCCTCGCCTTCCGACCCCGCGACGAAGTCACCGAGATTCTCGACAAGCACGGGATGCCCAAGATGACCGAGCAGACGATCACGGACCGCGACCAACTGTTCAACGAACTCGACCAGATCCGAGAGCAGAAGTACGCGGTCGACAACGAGGAGCGTCTCGCCGGCCTCTGCTGTGTCTCCGCGCCCATTACGAACGGCGAGGAACGGAGCATCGGCGCTATCAGCGTCGCCTGTCCAGTCCACCGGATCAGCGAGGAGCGGTTCTACGAGGAGCTCCCGGACGCCGTCCTCGGCACCGCGAACGTCATCGAACTCGAGCACAACTACTCCTAACTCCGTCTCCCGACCGTTCCTCGCCGGTCTTCCCGAATCGCCCGTCGAAACTGCTGCGCGGAGATATCTTCAAGTGATAGTGGCGACACGAACGGGGTATGACCCGACTCCAACGCGTCGCGGACACGCAACACGACACGGGCGAAGGACCGCTGTGGCATCCCGACGAGGACTGCCTGTACTGGGTCGATATCCCGGCGGGCGAACTGTACCGGTACGATCCGGACGCTGAAACGCACGCGCTCGCGTACGAAACCGACGGCGACCAGCCGATCGGCGGCTTCACGATCCAGGCCGACGGCTCGCTGTTGCTCTTCCAGAACGGTCGAGTCAGTCGCTGGCAGCCGGGTTCGGAATCGGCGACGCTCGTCACCGAAGTCGACGCCGACACGCGCTTTAACGACGTCATCGCGGATCCCGAGGGGCGGGTCTTTTGCGGGACGATGCCCGGCGAGAACTCGCTGGGCGATCTCTATCGGCTCGACGTCGATGCCACCGTCACGACCGTCGTCGGGGACGTCGACATCGCGAACGGCATGGGCTTTACCGCCGACCTCGAGACGTTCTACTTCACCGAGTCGGAGGCCCACCGGATTTACGCGTTCGACTACGACCGGGAGACCGGCGCGCTCTCGAACCGACGGACGTTCGTCGAGACGCCCGACGACGACGGGGTTCCGGACGGGCTGACCGTCGACGAGGACGACTACGTCTGGTCGGCGCGGTGGAACGGCGGCCGCGCGGTTCGGTACGACCGATCCGGAGAACCGATCGCCGAGATCGCCGTTCCGGCACGAAAGGTGTCCTCAGTCACGTTCGCTGGCCCCGAATACGACGACCTGTACCTGACGACGGCGCTCGAGGGCGGCGATCGGGAGGAAGAAGGCGACGGTGCCGGCGCGCTCTTCCGAGCCACGGGGCTCGAGACCGGCGGCAGCGAGACGTTCCGTTCGCGAGTCAGGACGGAGTGAGAGCGGTCGCGCTGGCGGTCAGAACGCGCTGTCGGCGAAGCCGCCGTCGATCGTGACGATCTCGCCGGTCACGAACGAACTGGCGTCGCTGCCGAGGTAGATTGCCGCGCCGACGATCTCCTCGCGCTCGGCGACCCGTCCGAGCGGGGTCCGCTCGTCGATGCGCTCGCGCTTCTCGGTTCCTTCGGCGTACGTGTCCGCGTTCTGGGGCGTGATGACGAATCCCGGCGCGATCGCGTTGACTCTGATATCTGGTGCGAGTTCCTTCGCGGACGCGCGCGTGAAGGCTTCGACGCCGCCCTTGGCGGCGGTGTACGCCGGCAGGTTCGCCATCGAGAGTCGCGCCGTCAGCGAGGAGATGTTGATGATCGATCCGCCCTCCTCCATCGCCGGCGCGAAGGCCTGGGTCACCCGACGGACGCCGTCCAGCGCGACGTCGGTGACGAAGTCCCAGTCCTCGTCGGAGATGTCCCGAACCGACTCTCGGGAGATCGCTCCCTGCGACGCGACGACGATGTCGACGCCGCCGAGTTCGTCGACGGCCGTCTCGCGGACGGCCTCGAGCGAGTCAGTGTCGGTGACGTCGCAGGTGACCCGCGCCGTCTCGACGCCGCGGTCTTCGATCTCCGCCGCGGTTTCCTCGACTTTCTCCTCGCCGCGACTCGTCGCGATGACGTCGGCGCCCTCCTCGGCGAAGCCGAGGGCGATCGCCTGTCCGATTCCGCTCGTCCCGCCGATGACGACGGCTCGTTTGCCACTGACGGTCACTGGGCTGTGTTGGTAGTCGACCATACGGCAAGCGAGACCGTGCGCCCTCATTACGTTTACCCTCTCGAGCGGGGCCGAACGGCCGACCGCAGAAATGGGACGCCCAATCGCAATCGACGAGGGCTGTCGATCACATCCGTCAGTGATCCGTATCTGGGGCACCGGCGAGGGAGTGTTCAGATAGGCAATGTCCGACTGGAACGGAATGGACTCTCCACATTTTTCTCAAAAATACTTTTCCGTTCCGCTACCGTCATGCTCGAGCAACGCATGAGCAATACATCCCGATCGATAGAGACGGCTGTGTCGACGAAACTCGTCCAGCGCGTTGCGGCAGTCACGGATCAAACGGTGACTGAGTTACCGCCCTTATACGAGACGATCGATCCGGAGGCACTCGACGCCGTTATCGATTCGGCCGCGACGGACGAGTCGTCGCTGAAGGTCCAATTCACATATTCGGGCTGTCAAATCAGTGTCTCCGGAGCTGGAGCCGTCCGCATCGAACGGGATGGCTGTTAGTACCGGTCGAGGTTGTAGTGGCTGCTAGCCATCGGTAGTACACCCCGCTCCCAGCCGAACTCGTCACGGTTTCCGAATAGGGCTGTCGGCAAACCCCACAGAATTATAACTGCGGGCGAACGATGCGGTACCATGCGTGGATTAGCCAAGACCAGTCGCAGCCAGGGAGCCATGGAACTCATCGAGCGTGACCGTCCGGAGCCGGAACCGGACGAGGCGCTGATCGAAGTCGATTACGCGGGACTCTGTGGCAGCGATGCGGGTATTTACGAGTTCGAATCGGCGTTCGAGCGGATGGAACTGCCGACGGTCATCGGCCACGAGTACTCGGGTCGTGTCGTCGAGGTCGGCGACGCCGTGACGAAGTTCGCGGTCGGCGACCGGGTCGTCGAGCGGCCGATCCGCGGCTGTGGCGACTGCTACCAGTGCGAGATCGGCGAATCGAACGTCTGCCAGGACGCGGTCATCACGGGCGTAGACCACGACGGCGCCTACGAGCCCTATATCGCCGTCCCCGAGGATGCGCTCCACCCCGTCCCCGACAGCGTCGAACAGCAACACGCGGCGATGGTCGAACCGACCAGCATCGCTACCCGCGCCGTCATCCAGAACTCCCGCGTGCGCGCCGGTACGCGGGTCCTCGTCGAGGGACCCGGCCCGATCGGGCTCCTCACCGCCCAGGTCGCCCGCGCACAGGGCGGCGAGGTCGTCGTCAGCGGCGTCGGTCAGGACGCCGAGTACCGTCTTCCCCTCGCTGAGGAACTCGGGTTCGAGACGCTCAATATCGCTGACGACGATCTCGACGCCGTCCGCGACGAACTGACCGACGGCGTTGGCTACGACGTCGTCTTCGACACAACGGGCCACCCGTCGGGGCTGCCGTCGGCCGTCGACGAGGTCCGGAAGGGCGGCCAGATCGTCCTCATCGGACAGACCGGCGAGACGACGATGCCCTACTCACCGCTCGTCCGCTCGGAGATCGACCTGCAGTGTTCCTACGCGTCGAAGTACGAGGACTTCGAGAACGCGTTGCGCCTGATCGACACGGGCGACGTCGACGCCGAGACGTTCATCGACGATCGGTTCTCGCTGTTGGACGCCGACGAGGCCTTCGAGACGTTCGTCGGCGGCGGCACCTGCAAGCCCGTCTTCGACGTCTCGGTACTGCGCGACTGAGTACCACCGCGATTTTTCTCGTCGGACGCGATCGTCTGAGACGGAAGTTTTAGTAGTGCCTGTTGTAATCTACCACTGTAGATGGATTACAGACAGCTATCCGATCCAAACGCAGAGTATACGATGCGAGACCTCTCCGCGGAGACGATGGAGATTTCCAACTCCCGCGGGCCGCGCGACGTCGAGATTACGGACGTTCAGACGACCATCGTCGACGGCAACTACCCGTGGACGCTGGTCCGCGTCTACACCGACGCTGGACTCGTCGGCAACGGTGAATCCTACTGGGGCGCAGGCGAGCGAGAGATCATCGAGCGTATGGCGCCGTTCCTCGAGGGCGAGAACCCGCTCGACATCGACCGTCTCTACGAGCACCTCGTTCAGAAGCTCTCCGGCGAGGGATCGATCTCCGGCAAGGCGATCTCCGCGATCTCCGGCATCGAGCTCGCGCTCCACGACGTCGCCGGCAAGATCCTCGAGGTGCCGGCCTACCAGCTGCTCGGTGGCAAGTACCGCGACGAGATGCGGATGTACTGTGACTGCCACACCGAGGAGGAAGCCGACCCCGACGCCTGCGCCGACGAGGCCGAACGCGTCGTCGAGGACCTGGGGTACGACTCCCTGAAGTTCGACCTCGACGTTCCCTCGGGCCACGAGAAGGACCGCGCGAACCGTCACCTTCGGAACCCGGAGATCGAACACAAAGCCGAGATCGTCGAGAAGGTCACCGAGCGCGTCGGCGACCGCGCCGACGTCGCCTTCGACTGCCACTGGTCGTTCAGCGCCGGCAGCGCACACCGCCTCGCCGAGCGCTTAGAGGAGTACGACGTCTGGTGGCTCGAAGACCCGATCCCGCCGGAGAACCACGACGTCCAGGAGGAGGTCACCAAGCGGACCTCGACGCCGATCACGGTCGGCGAGAACGTCTACCGCAACCACGGCAACCGTCGCCTGCTCGAGAACCAGGCCGTCGACATTGTCGCGCCTGACGTCCCCCGCGTCGGCGGCATGCGCCAGACGAGGAAGATCGCCGACCTCGCGGACATGTACTACGTGCCGGTCGCGATGCACAACGTCTCCTCGCCGATCGGGACGATGGCGAGCATCCACGTCGGCGCGGCGATCCCGAACTCGCTGGCCGTCGAATACCACTCCTACGAACTCGGCTGGTGGTCGGATCTCGTCGAGGAGGACATCATCGAGAACGGCTACGCCGAAGTGCCGGAGAAGCCGGGCCTCGGCCTCACGCTCGACCTCGACGCCGTTGAGGAGCATCTGGCTGACGGCGCCGAGATGTTTGACGAGGCATAAGCTGACGTCAAGCTCGCAAATCTCTGATTTGCGTTGTTCGACGAAGCGTGAGCTTCGTCGGGCTCGCTGAGCCCTACTCAGCGGTCGGCTGACGCGGTACGAGCCGCCGTCGAACTCTCCGAGCGTTGTTCACGCTGTCCCATAGCAACATCGTGTCCGCAACGCTTCGATCCGGTGGGCCGAGAGAACGCGGGAACGGGACGAATCGAGGTGGTAGTCGAGAATCGACGACTCCCCGCCGACGGCGGCTTTTCCGCGACCTCTGACGTTTTCCGGCGCTTCGCAGACGTCTTCTATACAGCATGTAACTCGTTTCAGTGACTACGATAGCACTTGCTCGTTCGCTAGCGACTGCCTCGAGCGCGCTACGCTGTGTCGAGTCCGGTACGCGATCGGCTGATTACGCTGATCACGCGTTCGGCAACGACGGTACGGTAAAAAACGGCGAAAACGAGTCGGCGCTTACGCCAGCGGAAGGATCGTCGAGAACATGAGCGTGCTCAGCAGGCCGACGATCCCGATGAGGGTAGTCGCGACGGTCCACGTCTTCAGCGTCTCAGCTTGCGTGAGGCCGCCGATTTCCTTGACGATCCAGAAGCCGCTGTCGTTGTACCACGAACAGAACGACGCCCCGGCACCGATGGACATGACGAGGTACGCGGTGTTAACGTCGAGTCCGCTCGCTAGCGGCCCCATGATGCCGGCGGTCGTAACGATCGCGACCGTCGCCGACCCCTGAACGAGACGGACGCCCGCGGCGATCACCCACGCCGTCACGAGCAGTCCGAGACCGATCCCTTCCAGCCCGTTCGCGATGTACTCGCCGGCGCCGGCCGCCTGGAGCATCGCACCGAATGCGCCACCGGCGGCGGTGATGGCGGCGATGTTACCGCCGCTCTTGAGCGCGTCCGTGAGCTCGTCGGAGAACGTATCGCTGTCGAGATTGCTCATCCGGTAGTACGTGAACGCCGCCGCGAGTGCGGCCACCGTGAGCGCGAGGTTCGGGTCGCCGAAGAAGCCCGTGACGTCGCCCACCGACGCATCTTCCCCGAGGAGCGTCTGCGTGGTCGTGTCCGCAGTCACGAGGAGGACGGCGAGCAGAATCGGGAGGAGCGACTCGAACAATCCGGGGAGCTGACTCGTTTCGACCTCGTTTTGCTCCTCGAGTTCTTCGACCGTCGTCCCCATCGTGTCTCGGAGCGGGATCTCAATTCGCTTGTTGATCCAGTACCCGTAGCCCAGTCCCGAGATGAGCGCAGTCGGAAAACCGACGAGGACGCCGATCGCAATAGTGCTTCCTAGGTTGGCGCCCACCTCGTCGACGGCGAGCAGCGGGCCGGGGGTCGGCGGAACGAAGCCGTGCGTGACCACGCCGGCGGCGCCCATGGCGACGATGTACAGCGCGTAGTTCTTCCCCTTACGTGCGCGAGCGGACCGCGCTAACGGCGCGAGCAGGTAGAAGACGTTGTCGAAGAACACGGGAATGGACATGATGAAACTGCTGCCGAACAGCGAAATTTCCGTGTTATCTTCGCCGAAGACGCTCGTGAACGACCGAACGATCCGATTGGCGGCGCCGCTTTCGACCATCGCTTTGCCGATGATCGCCGCCATCAGGATGGGAATACCGATGCCGGCCATGTTGTTACCGAACGCCGTCGCGAACTCTCCGGGCACGTCGGCGAACGCGATCGCCGGCGCGACGATGCCGACCGTAAACCCGGCGACGACAAGCGAAACAAACGCCGGGAGGTCGAGGACGACCAGTAGCAGGAGGATCGCAACGATTCCTACGATAACTGCGACCAGTGGTTCGTGGCCACCGAGCTGTAATACCGTATTGTTTACCATCATAATACGGTCACTCATCATCCTTCTTTATCTTTTTGTGTGTTTCAGATTCAATTCGCTGTGACATTATCAGCGAACGTGAGCGAATTTCCGATAATAGAGCGACGGACGAGTGCACTCACGGCGGTCGTGGTCGATCACGCGGGATCATCTCCGAGTGGCTACGATAGCAGTGGACTCGAGGAGGCGGTAGAACGATCCGTCGTCGCGATTGGCGGTCAGTATGCAGCCCTCGCAGCGTCACCGTTCGATCGGCGAAATGCGGTTCAGTCGGTGCTACGGCACTGATTCGAAGAAAAAATCGGTACCGCACGTCGAACCCGTTCGCAGCCGACGTCGGTCGCAAGTTGAATCGTTCGACCGCCAATACATCGATCCACGCGGATGACGCGGCGTTGCGCCTCGTCAGCCCGTCAGTAGTTGTCGTAGACCGTCTTGCTGATCTGGTAGAAGTCCAGTCCGGCGTCGCCCTGCTCGCGGTAGGTCTCGCTCGAGGAGTCCTTCATGCCGCCGAAGGGGACGTGCAGTTCGAGACCGGTGGTCTTCTCGTTGATCTTGACGACGCCCGCTTCGACCTCCTCGACGAAGCGGTTCGCCTCGGTGTGGTCGTCCGTGACGACGCTGGCCGAGAGGCCGAAGTCGACGTCGTTGGCGACCTCGACGCCCTCGTCGAAGTCGCTCACGGGGATCACTGCGAGGACCGGCCCGAAGACCTCCTCCTGTGCGAGGCGCATGTCGTTGTCCACGTCGGAGAAGACGGCGGGCTCGACGAAGTAGCCCTCGCGGTCGAGTTCGTTCCCGCCGCACTCGAGGGTCGCGCCCTCGTCTTCGGCGATGTCGACGTACTCGAGGGTGCTCTCGAGTTCGGACTCGCTGACGTGGGGGCCCATACCGGGGTCGTCCAGCCCGTGGCCGTGGTCGATGGCCTCGGCTCGCTCGACGATCGCCTCGACGAACTCGTCGTAGACGTCCTCGTGAACGATCGCGCGAGACGCGGCCGTACATGCTTGCCCGGTGACGCCGAACGCGCCCGCAGAGACGATGTCGGCCGCTTCCTCGACGTCCGCGCTGTCGGTGACGAGGGTGGGGTTCTTGCCACCCATCTCCAGCTGGACGCGCTTGCCGTCCTCGGTCGCGGTGTCGTAGACCGCGTTCCCGACCTGCGTGCTGCCGGTGAAGGAGACGGCGTCGACCGCGGAGTGGCCGGCGATCGCGTCCCCGACCGTGCTCCCGGGACCGGTGACGACGTTGATGACGCCGTCGGGGAGGCCGGCCTCCTCGAGGGCGGACGCCATCTCGTGGACGACGCCGGGCGCCAGCGTCGCCGGCTTGATGACGATGGTGTTACCCGCGGCCAGCGCGGGCGCGATCTTCCAGGCCGGGATGGCGATGGGGTAGTTCCACGGCGTGATCAGACCGGCGACGCCGAGCGGTTCGTTCTTCGTGTAGAGGTTCGTGTTGCGGGCGCTGGAGCTTTTGACCGTGCCGCCGAGATCGCTGGCCTTGGCGCCGTAGTAGTGGAAGATGTCGATCGCGCGCTGTACCTCGCCGGCGGCCTCGCTCCAGGTCTTGCCCTCCTCGCGGACGAGCAGTTCGGTGAGGTCGTCCTTGCGCTGGGCGAGCAGCGAGCCGGTCTCGGTGAGGATGCGGCCGCGCTCGGGGCCGGGGGTCGTTCCCCAGTCGTCGCTCGCCGCGTCGGCGGCCTCGATGGCCTGTTCCGTGTCCTCGGCATCGGACTGGGGATAGGTCGCGACGACTTCCTCCGGGCTCGCCGGATCGGTCGTTTCGAACGTTTCGCCGGTGTGTGATTCGGTCCACTCGCCGTTGACGTAATTCAGGCGGTCGTCAGGCATACACCTGTAGTTCGGACTATGGTCTGATAACGTTTTGTGATTCGACGAGAGCCGTCCCGACATCTGCCACGGACGGGAGTTTTATTACCAAGAAGCAACTTTGACTGCTCATGCGGTATCATCGCCTTCCCGATGGAGACGGGTATAGACTGATTGCCGACGATGGAGACGCTGCCTACGATCTGACGGCGGTTAAACCTCGTCTCGACGAATTTACTGAACTCGCCGCGGCGGCGAACGTCGCCGATACGGACGTCGACGAGCTCGCGGAAACGCTCGTAGAAACCGCGCCGACGGTCGACCGCGAGGCCTTAGACGACAGCGCGCTGCCGATCGTCCCCGACGAGGTCTGGGCGGCCGGCGTCACCTACGAGATCAGCGAGGAAGCCCGCGAGGCCGAAAGCGGCATGCCGGAGATGTACGTGCAGGTCTACGAGGCCGAGCGGCCGGAGATCTTCTTCAAGGCGACGCCGAGTCGAACCGTCGGGCCCGACGAACCGGTCGGCATCCGCGCGGACTCGGCCTGGGACGTCCCCGAACCGGAGCTGGGGATCGTCCTCTACGACGGCGAGATCGTCGGCTACACGATCGGCAATGACATGAGCAGCCGCTCGATCGAGGGCGAGAACCCGCTCTACCTCCCGCAGGCGAAGGTATACGACAAGTGCTGTTCGATCGGCCCCTGCGTCGCGTCGGCCGAAAGCGTCGGCGACCCCCACGAGCTGACGATGACGATGGAGATCAGCCGCGACGGGGAGACGCTCTACGAGGGCGAAACCTCGACCGGCGAGATGGACCGCTCCTGCGAGGAACTCGTCGAGTACTGGTGCGATCACAACTCCGTCCCGCAGAACGGCGTTCTCCTCACCGGAACGTCGCTCGTCCCGGACGACGGGTTCACGCTCCGTCCGGACGACGAGGTGCGCATCGAGATCGACCAGATCGGCGAACTCGTGAACACAGTCGTTGAAGTATGAGCCGTCGTGAGGAACCGTCAGCGAGACGAATTCACGGAATTCGACCGCTGCGGAAGAGCCCACGCGTATAAGCGATAGCGAACGTCGTTTTAACCAATGGCAGACATCACTTTCATCGGAGCCGGGAGTGTCGTGTTCGCGAAGAACCTGATGACGGATATCTTTTCGTTCGAGCGCCTGCGAGACAGCACGATCACGCTGATGGATATCGATCCGCAGCGGTTGGATCGGGCCGCCGAGATCGGCGAGGCCATCGTCGATTCCCACGATCTCCCGGGGGAGATCCGCGCGACGACCGATAGGCGCGAGGCCCTCGAGGGCACTGACTACGTCTTCAACATGATCAACGTCGGCGGCGAAGCGCCGTTCGAGAACGAGATCCGAATTCCCGAGGAGTACGGGGTCAAGCAGGCTGTCGGCGACACGCTCGGTCCCGGCGGCGTCTTCCGGGCGCTGCGAACCGCCCCGACGGTGCTCGATATCGCCCGCGATATGGAGGAACTGTGTCCCGACGCGCTCCTGTTGAACTACACGAACCCGATGGCGATCCTCTGTTGGGCGGTCGACGAGGCGACCGATATCGACGTGGTGGGACTCTGTCACAGCGTCCAGCACACGACCGCGGCCATCGGCCGGTATCTCGACGTCCCCAGCGAAGAGCTCCAGCACTGGGTCGCCGGCATCAACCACATGGCGTGGTACCTCGAGCTAGAACACGACGGTCAGGACTGTTACCCGGCCCTGCGCGACGCCGCGGACGATCCCGACGTCTACGCGCAGGATCCGGTCCGGTTCGACGTGATGGACCACTTCGGGGCGTTCATCACGGAATCGAGCCACCACCTGAGCGAGTACCTCCCGTACTTCCGGACGGACCAGGACGTCATCGACGACCTGACCCCCGAGGAAGACTTTGGCCACTACACGATCGAGTGGATGCCGACGGGACGGTATCTCGAACACTGGCGCTCCTACCAGCCGGATCTCGAGGGCGAGGTCGAGATCACCGAGGACGACGTCTCGCTCGAGCGCTCTCCCGAGTACGGCTCTCGGATCGTCCACTCGATCGAGACGGACGAGGTGCGGCGCATGAATCTCAACGTTCGGAACGACACCGGCGCGATTTCGAACCTTCCGGACGACTCGTGCGTCGAGGTGCCGTGTCTGATCGACGGACGGGGGATTCACCCCTGTTCCGTCGGTGACCTGCCGTCCCAGCTCGCGGCGCTGAACCGGACGAATATCGGCGTTCAGGAACGCGCGGTGACCGCGATACTCGAGCAAGACGAAACCGCGCTTCGCCAGGCGGTGAAACTCGATCCGCTCACCGCGGCCGAACTCGATCTCGAGACGATTGACGAGATGGTCGACGACCTGCTGGCCGTGAACGCCGAGTATCTGCCCGAACTGGACTGACGCTCCCGAACGACATCGCTTCTCGACCACTGTTCTCCGCAAAACGCGGACTCGTTGCGATGGCGATAGCGAGCGCTGACTCGACGTGATGGTCTGCTCCGGAGCGTTCACCGCGAAATTGAGCCGCCAGTAGATCACGGGAGCAATTCGCACTGCACGACCGAGTGGCTGCCGACGGGACGGTAACACTCATTACGGCCAACCCGAGTCTAGTACAAAATGCACGCTCGACGAGGGTTCGACGGGACGGCGAATCGGTCGAGCCACTGGAGCGACCGACGGCAGTCGAGTAACCGCCGGCTGAGCGGCCAGTCAACGGCTCGCGTCGCAGGCGACGGGACGATTGATCCGATTTGTTGGGTAACGACGCGACGATGCGCGTTACGGGTGCGACAATGAATACGTCAGACGACATCCGTTCGGTCCACCACGGGCTCGGGGTGGCGTTCAAATCCGCGTACAATCACAGCGGTACGATGGTCCTCGTTAGCCTCCTCTGGGTCATCGCATCGCTTCCGCTCATCACCATCGGGCCGGCGACGCTCGCCGCCTACAAGGCCGTGCTGACGCTCCGCGAAGAGGGAGAGATCGACCGCGAGGCGGTCGTCTCCACGCTCTCACAGCACTGGCACAATTCGGTGCTCCTCAGCGGCGTGTTCGTCGCCTTCGCCGCCGTCACCGTCGGCTACGCCACCAACTACGTTCTGACGGGAGCCGTGCAGTCGGGCACCCTCGCGGTCGTCGCGTGCTACCTGACCGCCCACCTCAGCGCCGTGCTCGTCGTGGCGTTCGTCCGCTTAGCGGAAGGCAACGCGGTATACGACGCGGTTACGGGCGGCTACTCCTGGACCGCCACGCATCCGTTCGACACCGTCCTCCTCGGCTTCGTCAGCATCGGACTGTTCGTCCTCTGCGCCGTTCTCACGGTTACCGTGTGTCTGGCGTTCCCGTTCCTCTTGTTCACCTTCCACGTTGCCGTCGTCGCCGAACGTGAGGGATAACATTCGGATAGCTATTCATAAACATCGCTCCCGACCGGGGTGGCTCCGCTGCGTTACGCGGTGCGTCACGTGGTACTTCGGAGCGATAAGCGCGATCGACCCGTATCGACTCGGCTCCGGTCTCGGTCCGTCCGATCGACACCGCGATTCGGTCGCGTGGCGAACCGACGACCGAGTCGTTTCGTTTCACCTCGGGGAAAGACTATTGTATGCAAATATTGATAGTGATATTGTGGTGACGGATCCATGAAGGACCCAAAGACTAGCGACTGCACACGGAGAGAGCACCTGCAATCGATGGGGTTCCTCGGGGCTGCCGGTTTCGGTATGGCCGGCTGTATGCAGCTACCGAACGGTAACTCGAGTTCAGGTAACAAGCATCGCGGAGAGACGCTTTACTCCCCGCCAGAGGGGGCGCCGGCGCCGGGTGCGATGTATCCGCGCGTCGAACGCCTCGAGTCCAGTTCGGGCGGCAACGAGACGCTGCTCGCGACGTTCGAGTACTATCCGTCGATGAGCGGCGGTTCGGAGCCGTACTTCCCGATCTATCGGAGCACGAACGGCGGCCAGACGTGGTCGAAGTTCTCGGAAATCCATGATCAGAGCGGCAAGGACTGGGGATTGCGCTATCAGCCGACGCTGTACGAACTCCCGGAGGAAACCGGGCCGTGGCCGGCCGGGACGGTCCTCGCTGCTGGGAACGCGATTCCGATCCTCGACGACCCCGAGGACGTCGCGGACGGTGAAATCGGCGAGCTCGGCGATACGAGTATCGACCTGTACGCGAGTACCGACCACGGCGAGTCGTGGGAGTACGTCAGCACCGTCGTGACCGGCGGCCCAGCGTACCCCCACGCGGGTAACAGCCCCGTCTGGGAGCCCGAACTGCACCTGGACGCGGACGGAAATCTCGTCTGTTACTTCGCCGACGAACGGCAGGCGGACGACGACGAGTACAACCAGCTCGTCGGCCTCAAGGCGTCGAGCGACGGCGGTCAGACGTGGGGCGAGGAGGAGTTCGTGGCCGCGGTTCCAAACGGAACCGACCGGCCCGGCATGCCGGGCGTCGTCGAACTACCGAACGGCACCTATATGGCCGTGTACGAGCTCGTCGGTTCCGACAACGTGAACGGCGAAGTGAGAGTCAAGACGTCACCCGACGGCCGTGACTGGGGCGACCCGACGGACCTCGGGCAACAGGTCGTCACCGACGACGGGCGGCGCTTCATCAACGGTCCGTCCATCACGTGGACGCCGAGAGGCGGGCCCAACGGGACGATCCTCGTTTCCGGAAAGCAGTTGGTCGACGGAAACCGGAATCTGGCCGACGGCAACGGCGAGGTTCTCCTCGCCACCACGAACCTCGACGGGAGCGGCAGTTGGACCCCAGTCGAGGCGCCGCTGTCCTTCGAGACGGAGAGCGAACTCGACGGCCGGATTTTCGTCGGGTGGACGACACCGATTCTGCCATCCGCGAACGGCAAACGCCTCCTCCAGATGACCTCGACCGCGATGAACGAGGAACTCTGTGAGATTCGATATGCGGAGCGTCCGTTGAAGTTGAACGAGCTCTGAGCGCGCCGACTAGGGTAGCGGCCGATCGACGGGCGCGAGACGCCGTTCCATTTCTCAGCGGTCCCGCATCGATTCGTCGGCTTCGCAACGTCCACGGCGTGACTCGAGAACGCTGTGTCTTTCCTCGCGGTCGATCGACGTCCCCACCCGAGCATCGCCGTGTCGTCGATCCCCCTCGTTCCACCTTCCGTTCGAAGCGGCTCGGGGGGACCGAACGATAGCAGTCAGGATACCGGATCCTCGTCGGTGGTAGAATCGAACGACAGCGCAGTCTCGCTGTCGTTTCGAGCGGTGAAGAATCCGCCAAATTCCGTCGGTACCGAACTACCGCGCCAGCAGCCAAGTTACGCGGTGACTTCCTGTTTTTCGTATTCTTCCACCAGAACGTTCCGGCCAGTGGATTTCCGGAAGAGATGGATGTCGTCCTCGTCGAAGGAGATGGTCAACGATTCGTTCTCCTCGGGTTTCACGCCGCCGGGAACTCGAACTCGGCACTCGTCGATGCCCTCCATGTCGAGGTAGAGGTAGTTGTCCGAACCCACCGGCTCCAGCACGTCGAGGAAGGCCTCGATGGCGTTCTGCTCGGAGGGCTCCGCGAGGTAGATATCTTCGGGCCGAATTCCGAGCACGAGAGACTCACCGTCCGAGGTTCGTTCCCGAACTCGCTCGGCGCGTTCCTCGGAGAGCTCGTATTGGAAGTCGGCTCCGACGAGCGTCGTTCCCTCGAGTTGGACGTCGAACGGATTCATCGCGGGGCTGCCGACGAAGTCGGCGACGAAGAGGTTCGCGGGTTCGTTGTAGACTTCGTCGGGCGTCCCGATCTGTTGGACTTCACCTTGGTCGAGGATGGCGACGCGGTCGGACATCGTCATCGCTTCCTCCTGGTCGTGCGTCACGTAGATGAACGTGGTTCCGAGATCCTCGTGGATGCGTTGAATCTCCGTTCGCATGTGTGCGCGGAGTTTCGCGTCCAGATTCGATAGCGGCTCGTCCATCAGGAACACTTCCGGGTCGCGAACGATGGCGCGACCGGTGGCAACCCGCTGTTGCTGGCCGCCGGAGAGGCTGCCGGGCTTCTTTTCGAGCTGGTCTTCGATGCCCATCATTTCGGCGGCGTCCTCGACTCGTTTCTGCACTTCGTCGTTGCTGAGATCCGACGTCAGCTTCAGCCCGTAGGCCATGTTATCCCGAACGGTCATGTGCGGGTACAGGGCGTAGTTCTGGAACACCATGGCGACCCCCCGGTCTTGCGGTTGGATGTTATTGACGACGCGGTCGCCGATGCGGATCTGTCCCTCGCTGATGTCTTCGAGACCCGCGACCATCCGTAGCAGCGTCGACTTGCCCGACCCGGACGGTCCGACGATGGTAAGGAACTCGCCGTCCTTGATATCGAAACTTACCTCGTCGACGGCCACAATTTTCCCTTCTCCATCGCTACTCCCGTCATAGAACTTTGACACGTCCTCAATACTAACACGGCCCATGTGGCATGGGTTACCTCTAACGTATAATAACCCTTTGGATAGGTCAGTTTTCACGAACTACCCGTCCCGGACTCGACACAGTCGGCGGCGCGGCGAATTTTTTATTGCTTCGATGAAATCGCGACTGTCGGTCGCATCCTAATGATGTAGAGTACTGTACGTACTTCTGAAGAGTTCAGGCGTTAGTGGCGTAATCGGCCCCCCAATCACGAACATTTATCATGATGCAGCTATCCATGCCTATTAGGCACAAGCATGACGAACAACCGAATATCGTCGAAATCACGTCGTAGATTCATCAAGACTGCCGGTGTCGCGGGCACCGCTTCACTCGCCGGCTGTATCGGTGGCGGCTCTAGCGGCTACACTATTGCGTTCTGGGAGCTGTTCAGCGGTGGCGAGGGACCCGTGATGGAGGACATCGTTCAAAAGTTCAACGAGGAACAGCCACTCGACGTGGACGAGGAGGTGACGATCGACCGTCAGCGAACGCCGTGGGACCAGTACTACAATAACCTGTACACTACGCTCGCGGGCGGTAGCGGACCCGATCTGGCAGTTATGCATGCAGCATATCTGCGTGCGTGGGACGATACGATCGTGCCGATGGACAACTATATCGATACCGGGGAAATCGAAGGCGATTACCTCGATAATCACTGGGACCTCGTGTCGGTCGAAGGAGAGACGCGAGCGCTTCCGATGGACCTGCACCCGGTTGGGATGTACTACAATAAGGCGATCTTCGAGGAAGCGGGCCTCGACCCCGAGTCCCCGCCGACGAACTGGGAGGAGTTCCAGGCCGCGGGGAACGCGATCGCCGAAGAAACCGATAAATGGGCGTTCAGCCAGACCCCCTACAACGACGGGTTCGGCTCGTGGCGAACGTGGAGTACGCTCGTCAAGCAACAGGGCGGAGAGCTCTTCGACGACGACTGGAATCCGACGTTCGACGGTCAGGCGGGCCAGGACACCTCCGAACTGTTCTGGAATATGACCGGCGATATGGAGTGGTCCCCCCAGACAACCGAAGCGGACTGGGGCGCGAACGCCTTCGAGAACGGAAACCTGGGCATGACGATGAACGGGACGTGGTACGTGGCCACCCTAGAGGAGTCGGACATCGACTGGGGATTCTTCAAGCCGACCATCGCTCCCAACAGGACCCAGGATCGGGTCTGGACGGACGGTCACACGATCGTGTTACCCCGGAGCCAGGACCGCGGCGACGACAAATCCGAAATCGCGGCGAAGGTCGCCCACTGGTTGACGACCGAGAACCCCGAGTGGGGTGCGCGAGCGGGTCACCTTCCCGCCGCCGCGGACATCAGGGAGTCCGACGTGTTCCAAAACGCGTCGTTCTACGACAAAACCCTCAGCAAATACCTCGAGATGGCCGAAGAGGACATGTACTTCTACCATCCGAAGGTGCCGAACGGCGACCCCAACTCGGAGAGTTGGTACCAGTGGCTGCTCGACATGTGGGGCCACAACTACGAGAGTCCCCAAGAGGCACTCAACGACGGTGTCTCGATGATCAGTAACGGCCTCGAGGAGTAACTGCCAGCTATGGGATTACGAAATCGTTTCACGACCGGTGAAAACGAGCGCGCCCAGCAGACCGTATTCGGCGTTCGGAAAGAGACGGTCGAGGGGATCGCATGGTCGCTTCCGTACCTGGCGGTGTTCTCGGTGTTCCTCGTTTGGCCGGCGCTGAAGGGCTTCTACATGAGCCTTCACAACTGGGACCCGTTCGTCCCCTCCGAGTCCGAATTCATCGGACTCGACAACTACATTGCGCTGTTTAACGACCCCGTCTTCTGGGACGCGATGAAGGGGACGATCTACTTCGTCGTACTTTCCGTCCCGCTGCTGGTCCTCATAGGGCTGGGATTGGCGCTCGGCGTCAACAAGAACGTCAAGGGCAAACGCGTCCTCCGAGCGATCTACTTCAGCCCGTACATCCTGACCGTCGCGGTCGTCACGCTCATCTGGGCCGAGGTCTACTCCGAGGGATACGGACTGATCAACTACTACCTCGGATTCGTCATGTCGAACCCGCCGGGCTGGCTGACGTCCACGAGCTTAGCGATGCCGGCGCTCGCGTTCATGACCGTCTGGTGGCTGGTCGGGTTTAACTTCGTGATCTTTCTGGCGGCTCGACAGGGCGTTCCGGAACGCCTCTACGAAGCGGCCAGACTCGACGGTGCGAGCACGTGGCGCGCGTTCAAAGACGTCACGCTCCCGCAGATGCGCAACTCCATTCTCTTCGTCGTTATCATTCAGTTCATTCTCCAGTTCCAGGTGTTCGCTCAGCCGTTCGTGTTGACCTCGGGCGGTCCGCGGGGCTCGACGGACACGCTGGTGTACTACCTCTACCGTAGCGCCTTCTCCCAACATCAGTACGGCTACGGAGCCGCGATCGGCTACGTCCTCGTCATGATCCTCGTAGTCATCGCGATTATCAACTTCAAGGTGATCGGAACCAATGACTGACGCCACCGCAGAACAGACGAGCCGATTCGACGACGTTTCGCTCCGTTCGCTGGGTACCCACGCGGTGCTGTACGGAGTCGCCATCCTGATGGCGATTCCGTACCTGTACACGCTCTCGCGGTCGTTCCAGCCCCGACGATACCTGACGGACCCGCAGCCGTACTGGATACCGCCGGAAATCACGTTCGACCACTACCAGTACCTCCTAACGGAGTCGCTGTTCGTTCAGTGGACGATCAATACGTTCGTTATCGCCGGCGGGGCGACGCTCATCATCCTCATCATCGACTCGATGGTCGCGTTCTCGCTCACGCGACTCGACTGGCCCGGCCAGTCTCTCGTCATGGGCGTCATTCTCGCGAGCTTCATGGTCCCGTACTACATGAACATCGTCCCGCTGTACACGGTCGTGGCCGATCTCGGCCTGGTGAACTCCTACTGGGGAGTGATCATGCCGGCGGTCGCGAGTCCGCTCGGCGTCTTCCTCCTATACCAGTTCTTCCGGGACATCCCCGACGAGTACGAGGAGGCCGCACGCCTCGACGGGTTCTCGACGTTCCAGATCTACTACCGCATCATCCTGCCGCTGGCCAGGCCCATCCTCGCCTCGCTCGCGCTGTTCATGTTCGTCTACAACTGGAACGCGTTCCTCTGGCCGCTCATCGTGCTCTCCGATGAGGCGGCGTACACGCTCCCCATCGGACTGGTGAACCTCTACCAAGGGAACATCACGACGCCCGGCCTCCACATGGCCGTGACTGTGTTGGCGTCGCTTCCGCTGTTCGTCGTCTATCTCTTCTTCCAGGGGGAGATCGTTCGCGCCGTCCAGATTCAGGGGACCGGCTCGACCGGGTAATCGGTACCCGGACGAATTTCGGCCGACTATCGTTTTCACGCGGCGTCCGAACCGAACTGACGTAGCTGATCAGAGCGCTTCTCGACGACAGTTCCATCCGCAAAACGTCGATTCGCAGCGCCGTTACGCGATGCCGGACCGGTGGAGAACGAGATCCGCTCCGCGAGCACCGCGGCCTATCTGGAGAGCGGCGTCGGTAACTCGAGTCGCAGATCGGCGTCGACGTCCGCGTACTCCGCGGTGGGCCACGAGCCGGTGTCGGTGACCACGTCGACGTCGGTCGGCGAGAGCAGGACGGTGTCCTCGGTCTTGGCCCCCTGGACGGTCGGGTTCCAGGCGTACGGCGCGGGCGTTTCGACGGTCGCATCGGCCGACGGCGTCGCGATCCACTCCCGACTCTCGAACCCGATCGACCCGCCCTGATGATGCTGCTGCCACTCGTCCTCCCAGCCGACGGCCGCGTACGCCCGCTCGATCTCCGCGAAAACGTCGCTGGCGGTGCCGTCGTCGGCCGTCGCGGCGTCTCGCGTCGCCGCCATCGCCGTCGTCGCGACGCGACTCGCGTCGTCGTGGCGCTCACGCAGCCACGCGGGGGCGTCGAAGTCGACGGTCCGCGTGACGGCGATGTTGACGCCGCGGTCGACCGCGACGACGGTGAGCAGCGCGTAGTCACCCAGCGGCTCGTCCGTCGGCGTGAAGTGACGGTGGCGCTGGGAGCGCTCGGCGCCGCCGACGAGGACGACGGGTGACTCGAGGCCCCGCTCCCAGAGTTCGTCGCGAAGCCGTCCCGCCGCGGCGCGCTCGGTGTCCTCCGGCGAGATCTCGTGGGCGACCGTTTCGACCGCGTCGGCAGTGGCTCTGCCGGCCCGCTCGAGGACCTGCCGGTCGTGCTCGGTGAATGGGAGTCGCAGTCGCGACGCGTCGATCGACTCGAGTCCCGGGACCGTCGGGACGTCCGCACCGGCTCCGTTGGCGCTCGCACGTGCCACCGCCTCGCCGAGGGAGGACTCGTGCCAGTCGAACGTCTCTATGGGTACCTCCGACGGGAGTTCCTCCTCGCGGAACCGCTCCGCCTCGTTGTTGGACGTGAGCGCTCGCACCGCGTCGCCGTCGTAGCCGAGCGCGGCGACGCCGACGTCGGCCGCGCGGTCGACGGTCGAGTTCCCGCCGTCGGTCAGCCACGCGAAGTTCGCCGGTCTGAGAAACCAGAGTTCGGTCAGTTCCCGCTCGGTCATGTACTCGTCTAGGCGCGTCAGTTTCTGGTCGCGTACCGCCGTCATACCCCTCGCAACGAGGGGCGTCCAATAAATCGTTGTGGATGCGACCCGTTCGAGCCGCCATCGCCCCGCCCGCCTCGAGGACGTACTGCGAACCGCATTCGATCGCGATATCGCGGCACCTCCGTACGGATACGAGGGAGGAAATATATACGACCGTAGTGCGAACGAGTATCTCGAATGGTATACTATGACACAGAACTCACCCGGTGGGCGAATTGCCCGCCCGAACGTCGGATACTCACCCGCAGCCAGTTCGAGAGGACGCACGCAGACCACCGATGACAGCTAGTTACCGAGAATCGAGATCACTGACCGGACCGTGGGAGTTCGTCACCGACCCGGAGTCCGACGGACGCGCCGATAACTGGTACGCTCCGGACGCAACCTGGCCCGATAGCCGTTGCACCGTCGACGTCCCCCACTGCTGGCAAGAGCACGACGAGTACCGCGAATACACCGGGACCGCGTGGTACCGCCGTCGAACCGTCCTCCCGCGATCCGGAGACGATCGCACGGTCCTCCGGTTCGGCGCCGTCGACTACGAGGCGACGGTGTGGGTCAACGGCGAGCGAGTCGGCGAGCACCGCGGCGGCTATCTGCCCTTCGAGGTAGATATCACCGAGGCGGTGACCGACGGCGAGGACGCGATCGCCGTCGCGGTAACCGATCCCGAAGACATAAGCGAGATCCCTCACGGCAAGCAGGGCGCGCCGTGGTACCAGCGTGTCAGCGGGATCTGGCAGAACGTGACGGTAGCGACCGTCCCGAAGTGTCGCATCACCGACCTTCGTGCGACGCCGAACCTCGAGGACGACACGGTTCGGATCGATCTCGACGTAGCGCCCGGGGGCGCGACCGATCTGACCGCCGCCGTAACGATCGAACGAGACGGAGCGCCGGTCGCGAGTTCGAGCGTCGACGTAGACGCGGGTTCGGGAACCGCAGTGGTAGCCATCGACGACCCCGACTACTGGACGCCGGAGACGCCGACGCTGTACGACGTCGTCGTGGAACTGTCGCGCGACGGCGCGGTCGTCGACCGGTACGAGGACTACTTCGGCATGCGGAGCGTCGAGTCCCGCGACGGTCGACTGTACCTGAACGGCGACCCGCTCTCTGTGCGGGGGGCACTCGATCAGGGATACTACCCGGAGACGCTGTACCGGCCGTTTGACGAGGAGCTGTTCGAAGCCGAGATCCGCACGGCGAAGGAGCTCGGATTCAACCTGCTTCGCAAGCACATCAAGCCGGCCCACCCGGACTTCCTGGAACTCGCGGACCGGCTCGGGATTCTCGTCTGGGAAGAGCCCGCGAATCCGACGGTTCACACCGAGCGCTCGAGGCGGGAGGTCCGCGACCAGATTCGAGGTATGATCGACCGGGACTACAACCGCCCCAGCGTGATCGTCTGGAGCCTATACAACGAGGAGTGGGGGATCGGGAACCCACAGGGGCTCGACGACGAGACGTCGCTGTGGGAGGACGAAGCGAAACAGCGGTACCTCGCGGATCTCTACGACTCGGCTCGGGAGTGGGATCCCACGCGGCTCATCTGCGATAACTCCGGCTGGGCCCACGTGGCGACCGACGTGAACGACTACCACCGGTACTTCGTCAGTCCGGACCGCGCGGCCGCGTGGGAGGACGACCTCGAGTCGATGACGTCGTCGCCGGCGGACAACTACGGCGCGACGGAGACCGATCCGGCGGACGCGCCCCGGATCGTCTCCGAGTTCGGGACGTGGGGGATGTGCGATCTGCCCGCGATCGAGGAGTACTACGGCGGTGAACCGCCGTGGTTCGACTACGAGTTCTTCGACGACCCGATCAAGCGTCCCGCGGGAGTGCACGATCGGTTCGAGGAATCGGCCCTCTCGGACGTCTTCGACGGCTGGTCGGCGATGGCCGAGGCGTGGCAGCGTCGCGAGTTCCGCTCGATTACGGACGTCATCGAACGAATGCGCACCCGCGAGGACGTCGCCGGATACGTACTCACCGAGCTCTCCGACATCGAGTGGGAGTTCAACGGGGTGCTGGACTACCGCCGCGAGGAGAAGGCGTTCCACGACGATTTCGCTCGGATAAACGGCGATATCCTCGTCAGCGTCGAGCCGGACGCCCACGTCGTCGCGTCGGGCGGGACGCTGACCGCTGACGTGGTCGTCAGCAACGACACCACCGACGCCGTCGAGGGTCCGCTCGAGTGGTCGGTCTTCGGGGAGTCGGGCACGGTCGACGTGGAACTCGACGGATTCGGCGTCGAGCGCGTCGAAAACGCGATCACGGTCGACGTCCCGTCCGTCGACGGCGTCCGCGACGACGAGTTGACGGTCTCGGTGCCGAGCGCGCCAGCGAACGGGGAACCGATCACCGTCGTTCCCGAACCCAGTGCGGACGGCGAGACGACGGTGTACACCGACGCCGAGGGGCTCGCTGACGGACTGTCCGAGACCGGCTTCGAGGTCGCCTCGTCCCTCGACGAGACCGTCGACGTGGCGCTGGTGATCCGTCCCGACGCTGCCGTTCGATCGTACGTCGAAGACGGCGGAACCGCCGTGCTTGTCCCCGACGAGAGCGGGCACATGGCGGACGAGGAGTTCTTCGAGTACCGCGGTTTACCGGAAGAGGAGAGCTGGAACCTCGTGGCGTCGCTGTTCTACTGTGCCGACGAGACGCTGGCCGAGTACGTGGATACCGTCCCCGGGTGGGAACTCGAAGGGCTCTACCCCTACGACGTGGTCGCCGACGTCTCGGCCGAGGACGTGCTGATCGGCTACGTCGAAGGCTGGATCGCGAACCGATCGGCGGCAGTCGCCGTCCGCGAGGTCGGCGACGGCCGCGTCGGTGCGTTTACCTTCCGGATCACGGACGCGTATGGCACACAGCCTGTCGGGACGGCGGCCCTCGCCGCACTACTCGACGACCTCGGGTCCGAGCAACGCGGCTGAGTCCGTCCCGGTTTCCGTTCCGACGCCGAACGCTCGAGCGTCAGAACTCGAGCGACGCAGCGGCGTAGCTGATCTCGCAGCGTTCGTCCTCGACGGACGTCGAGGTCAGCTGCAGGAGTCGGTCGCCGTCCCGGGAGGGGAGCAGCGGCGTGGTCCAGCCGACCGTCTGGTGACCGACGTCAATCGCGTCCTCGAACTGGAGCGGCGCGGACACGGCCTCCCACGAGTCGAACTCGGAGAGGTCGGTCGTTGCGAGGAGCGTCTGCCCGCTTCCGGGGGCCTGGGTCCCGTCCGAATCGCGCAGCGTCTTCCCCGAGACGAGCACGGTTCCCTCGTCGCCGCCGGCGGGCGTCCACGTGACGTACGGGCCGTTCGTGAGCTGGTACCCCTCTGCCGTCCGCACCGGAGAGCCGACGTCGGCCGGTTCTCCCCAATCGCGGCCGTCGGGCGACGTCTTGAGGAAGATCCCGCCCTCGTATTTCGGCCCGACGATCTCGAAGACCATCGCGTAACGGCCGTCGGGGAGCGTCGTCACGACGGGCATGCCCGGTCGCTGTTCGCCGTCGGGTATCGCGGCGTCGAACGTCTGCTCGCCCCACGTTCGGCCGCCGTCGCCGGAGACGCGGTGGCCGACGAGCTGGTCGTACCCGTCCTCGCGGTGGCGTTCGTCGGCGAAGTAACAGACGAGGTCGCCGTCGGCGTCGATCGCGAACTCGGGCTCCCAGACCGGCGTCGCGCCGACCTGGGGCACGGCTTTCCCGCCGGTGGCGACCGTGCTCACGTACGACCAGCTCCGGCCGCCGTCCTCGCTCGCGTAGACGTCGATTTTCGTCCGCGACCGGTCTTCCGGGATGGAGTTCCCCGCGGCCAGTATCGTCCCCGCCGACCAGGGGCCGATCGATTCGGGGAGTTCGAACAGGGTCGGCTGATACCGGAGCCCCCAGCCGTTCTGCGTGTCGCGGATCTCGGAGAACCGCGACCAGGTGCGCCCGCCGTCTTCGCTGCGGTAGAGCGGGAAGACTGGCCGCTCTGACTCGTCGTCTCCGCTCTCGTACTGTTCGAAGGTCGCGAGCAGCGTCTCACCCTCGGAGTCGTCGCAGTCCAGCCGAACCACGCGAGGGTACATCGCCCCGGCACCGGGAGCGTCCGCCGGCGGCGTGTAGAGTGCGTCCCCGGTTCGGTTCCCGTCGGTCGTCATCTGGCGCTCCCCCGTCCGCTCGCAGTCGATACTGCCGGATCAGTTTCGATCCGTTCGCTCAATGTTCTCACGACACTCACATTCGCCTGTAGTTACATAAGTTCGAGTGGTCGACTCGACCGGTGACGACGACCGAGACTCGAATCGGTCGCTTCCGAGCGCCTGAAGCAATAATTAAGTGACTGGTGTCGACAGATAGCGTATGGGAACAATTACGTACGACTTCTCCGACGAGACCGTGATCGTGACCGGCGGAACGTCCGGTATCGGCCGCGAAGTCGCTCGCCGCTTCGGCGAGGCCGACGCGACGGTGATCGTCGCGGACATTCGCGAACAGCCCAAAGAAGACGACGAGTCGGCGCCGACCCACGAGCTCATCGAAGATAACGGCGGCCGAGCGGAGTTCGTCGAGACCGACGTCTCCGACCCCGAGGAGGTCGGCGCGGTCGTCGAAGCCGCCAGGGAGTTCGGCGGCGTCGACGTGATGGTCAACAACGCCGGCATCTACCGCGAGGCGTCGCTCATCGAAACCGACGCCGACGCGTTCGATCAGGTGTTCGCGATCAACGTTCGCGGCGTCTTCGCCGGCTGTCGGGCGGCGGCTCGAGACATGCTCGAGCGAGAAGAGCCGGGCTCGATCGTGAACACAGCCTCGATCAGCTCCGAGTACGCGCAGGTCGGCCACTCGATGTACGACGCCTCGAAGGGCGCGGTCATGATGCTCACCCGCGTCGCGGCCCTCGAGCTCGCCCGCCACGACATCCGGGTCAACGCCGTCGCGCCGGGGATCATCGAAACCACGTTCGGCGCCGGCAACCCCGATTTCGACCGGGAGCTCGGCGACGGGTTCATCCACAACGACGCGGAGCTCCCCGATCTCAACGCCCAGGAGATCAACCCCGAGATTCCGATGGGACACATGGGGACCCCCGAAGACCTCGCGGGATCGTACCTCTTCCTGGCCTCCGACGAGGCCGACTACGTCACCGGCCACCTCCTGTACGTCGACGGCGGCTACCAGATCCTATAATCGGTTCTTCTAGTCGATTCTGCGGACCGGAACGGGATTCCGAGCGGCCACCGTTCGCCGTCAGCCGAGACGAGCGCCGTTCACCGGTCGTGTGACCCTCGGCCTCGAGACCAGTCTACGTCGAGCAGGTCGGACAGCGACGGCCCGCGACCCAGTCACTTTCGGGGACGGCGGTCGCACTCGTTACCGTTGAGCCCCGACCACACGCCGTCGTCGCCGATCGTCGCGGGACGTCCGTGGTCGTTATCGACGAGTAACCGGACGACCGAGGCAGGGCCGACCTCGAGCGTGAGCGAGCCGTCACGGTCGACTGATTCGATGGCGGTGTCCACCGCGTAGACGTCCGGTTCCTCCCACGAGTCCTGGAAGTCGTGCGGAAGCGGTCGCTCGGACGCGGTCGCGCGGTGGCGAGTGATCGCCACAGACTTGCCGGCGTACTTCTCGGGGAGATCGATCGTGACCTCGCCGTGCTCCCGGAGGTTCCGATTCGTGAGGAAGACGCACAGTTCTTTGCCCCGCTTGTTCTGCATGGCGGCGGCGTCGACGTAGGGAACGTCCTCCATGGGGTCGATGCGCGGTCCGGTGTCGGGGATGTCACGGCCGTCGCCGTCGATCTCGGTATCGACCGCGTGCCACTCGGCGTTGGTCTCGAACACCGCCGAGTAGAGACCGAACACCGATCCCGCCGGCGCCAGCGGGTTCGGATCCGGCGGCGCCTCGGTGAACTCCGGCGGGAACATGCGCACGGGCACCCACGTCTGAGAGGCCTCGACGACGGTCTCGCTCTGCCGGATGAACGAGTTGAGCATGCCCGCGATATAGGAGCCGCCCGGCATCGTCTCCGGGCCGGGGTACGGATCGCCCTCGTTGACCGACGGAAAGAGCCCGTACTCGCCGACGTTGATCCGGAAGTCCTCGATCCCCGCGTCGGCGGCTTCGGCGCTGAGGTCGTCCATCAACACCCCGAACTGCGTCGGGAACATGACCAGCACCTCGTTGTAGTCGATGGCGTCCGCGTCGTTCTCGTCGAACCACGCGTCTCGCGCCTCTTGGTCCTCGATACCCCAGTTGTAGCGGTGGAGGTCCAGCCCGTCGATGCGGTCTCCGGACTCCTCGAACAGCGTCCCGTTCCACTCGTCGGGATCCGGCGTCTCCGCCTCGTCGTAGCCCGGATCCATCCCGTCCGCGAGGACGGTAATGGAATCGTCGACTGCCATCATCGCGTCGTAGTACTCGTTGAACCCGATCCGCTCCTCGGAGCCGCTCGCGTACTCGGAGGGATCGGCGGTGTGGCCGCGCTGCCACGGCCCCCAGACCTCGTTGCCGACTTCCCAGTGTTTGACGTCGTACGGCTCCGGGTGGCCGTTCTCGGCGCGCAGCGCGCCCATCTCCGTCTCCGTCGACCCGTTACAGTACTCGACCCAGTCGGCGGCGTCTTCGGGGAGGATCTGGCGCTCCGAGGCCCACTCGCCGGGGTTGTCCCACCAGCCGATAGTCAGTCGCGGCGTGAGGTCGGCGATCTCGCACAGCTCGAGGTACTCGTCGATGCCGAAGTAGTTCGGATTGACGCCGCCCCACGCGTGATTGAAGCGCATCGGCCGCTCGTCGAGCGGACCGATGCCGTCGCGCCAGTTGTACTGGCTCGTGAAGTTCCCGCCCGGCCACTTCAGCCAGGTCGTGTTCTGCTCTCGCATCAACTCGACGGTCGACGGGTTGAACTTGCCGTTGATCGCGTCGTCGGCCCCGAGGGTGATCCAGTCGAGATCGACGTGACCGCTTCCCTCGGCGGTGAACTCGAGGACGTACTCCCCGTAGGGGGTGTCGACGTTCGCGACCGAGCCGGCGACGTACTGATCGCCGCTGGCCTCGCTCAATTCGAGCGCGAGCTCGTGGCGGGTCCAGTCGTCGGTGACGTCGACGTCGGCGGTCGCGAGGGTCTCACCGTCAAGCGTCGTGATGGCGGCGGTGACCGACTCGAGACCGTCGCCGCGCACCGAGAACGAGAGGTCGTAGCCCAGCGTGCGGAAGTCTGGCAGGACGATCTTCTGTGAGATCCCTCCACGGGCGTCCTCGAGGGAGACCCGCTGGTAGTTCGTCGTATCCACGGCGGCGACGCCGCCCTCGCGCTGCTCGAAAGAGACCCCGGAGTTATCGACGGGTTCCCACGGGAACGGGACGTTCTCGTGGCGTGCTATCGATTCGGGATCGAAGCGCGTCTTCGGGCCGAAGTAATCGTCTTCCGACCACGTTCTCGGATAGAACGAGTTGTTCTTGACGTGTTCGGAGTAGACGCCGGGGTAAATCGTCCCCGACTCGTAGTGCTCGCAGAGCCGGCCGAACAACTGGTCGGACACCTCGTCTTCGGTCCGTTCCGAGAGGTCCAGCGAGACGGTGTTCCGGATGCCGTCACCGGATTCGGCTCCAGTGTGCGAATCGGCCGCCGCCGTTCCGGTCGCGGCCCCGGCCACGACCATCGACTGGAGCGTCAGAAAGCGTCGGCGAGAGACGATCCCGCTACCGTCATCGGCGTCAGTACGACTGCCAGCGGACCTGTGGTTGTTACCACGAACCATGCAAACATCCTTCATTGCCGTTTATTAAATATTCTTCGAAAATATCTGATTTAGAGATAGATCAGAGATGTACTATTGAAGTGCGTTCCTTCTAAAGGAGTTTTTCGCCGATTGTCCACCACTGTTGACTCAGTGTTCGACTGACTGCCATGCGAGTTCTGTGCGACCGGTCTGGTCTCGAATAATTGGTCCGATCAGCGAAATCGATTCGTTCTATCGAAACGCCGTTCTTCCCGCTCTGGGCGCCGCGGCGACCGTGAGCGACCGGACGAGAGTTACACCTCTGGTGGGTTACGCCGTCTGTACGTTGATATCAGCCGCCTCGAGTTCGGTGGGGAACGTCTCGAGGACGGAGAGTCGTCGCCTTCGTCCCGGTCGCTGTTGACCGATCACGGTCGTCCGCGGATCATCGCGACGCCCGCAGATTACGACGACGATCCGTCAGCCTTCTCATCAGTTCTTGTTGGAGCCACTATTTTCAAAAAATTATTATACACCGGTACAGATAGCTATTCCCGCATGGTTGATAGTCATGATCACACAGGGTTGAATCGGCGAAGCGTACTGAAGACGATCGGCGCCGGCGCGCTCGGTGCGGGCGTCATCGCGACGAGCGGGACGACGGTCGCCGACGAGAGTTCGACGCATTACCACAATCCGGTCGGACCGGTCGGGTTCGGAGACGTAACCGTCATTCAGGCCGGCGACGGAACCTACTACGCGTACGGAACCGAGACGCCGGAGGACATCGTTCCGATCGCGACCTCGGACGATCTGGTAGACTGGACGTACATCGACTCGGCGTTCGACAGCTACCCCGACTGGCGGGACGATCCGGACGCCGGGGTCTGGGCGCCCGACATCAACTACTACAACGGCCAGTACTACCTCTATTACTCCTACTCGACGTGGGGGAGCCAGGACAATCCGGGGATCGGCGTCGCGCTCTCGGACACACCGGACGGTCCGTTCGAGGATCAGGGGCCGGTGTTCAGGGCCGAAGACCTCGGGATGACCAACTGCATCGACTCGGAGTTCCGCGTCGTCGACGGCACTCCCTACATGATCTGGGGGAGTTTCTACGGGTTCTACGGCGTCGAACTCACGAGCGACGGGATGGACTACGTCCCGGATACGACGTTCCACTTGGCGGGTGACAATCGCGAAGGCCCGATGGTCATCGAAGAGAACGGCTACTACTACCTGTTCTACTCGACTGGCCACTGCTGTGAGGGGTACGACAGCACCTACGAGGTCGAAGTCGGCCGCTCCGAATCGTTCTTCGGCCCCTACTACAACCAGAACGGGACCGACCTGCGCGACCTGAACGAGCACCGCAGCGGCGTGTCGGTCCTCAACGGGACGGACGAGTTCACCGGTCCGGGTCACAACACCGCGATCCAGGACGAGAACGGCGACTGGTGGATGCTCTACCACGTCGAGGCCACGGCGGACCAGGAGACCCGCATCATGATGATCGATCGAATCCAGTGGGAGAACGGCTGGCCGGTCGTCGCCTGTGACGGGACGCCGAGCACGCAGAGCCCGATGCCGAACACCGGCAGCTACGACTGCGGCGCCGTCACCAGCGGTATCGGCATCAGCGAGGGGACCTACGCGATCACGAACGTCAACAGCGGCAAGCGCCTCGAGGTCGCCAGCGCCGGAACGAGTGACGGCGACAACGTTCAGCAGTACAGCGATACGGGACACGCCTGCCAGCAGTGGGACGTAATCGAGACGGACGACCACGAGACGTTCCACCTTCGAAACGTCAACAGCGGGAAGCTCATGGAGGTGGCCGGCGCCGACACGAGCGACGGAGCGACCGTCCAGCAGTACGCCGACACCGGGCACGCGACCCAAGACTGGCACATCGTCGACAACGGTGACGGTACCTACCGCATCGAGAACGCCAACAGCGGCAAGGTCGCCGAGGTCAACGGTGCGTCGACGGACGACGGTGCCGACGTCATCCAGTGGTCGTGGAACGGCGGCGCGAACCAGCGGTGGACGTTCGATCTGGTGTAACGGGTCGAGACGCACTCGCCCGACCACCGGCGAAGAAGAGAGTTCCAATCGCGACGAGCGAACGGAACAGCATCCCGCCGACCGGCTACCGCCGTCTCCCGGTCGCCGGTTCGTGCGGCCTCACTCGATGTCGACCGGTTCGCCCCGCTCGGCGGACTCGTGGACGGCTTCGATGATCCGCATGTCCTGTAGGCCGTGGCGGCCGTCGGGGTAGATCTCGCCGTCGCCGAGGATGCGGTCGGCGAAGTAGTCGAACTCCTCTTCCATCTCGCGTTCGGCGTCGAAGCTCTCGTGGTCGACCGTGACCGAGACGTCGCCCCGCGAGAGGTGCAGCGAACACTCCCCGTGGAAGGCGGGCCGGAGATCGATCTGACCCTCCGTCCCCGTGATCTTGAGGTGGGTGTCCTCGTGGGCGTTCTGGCTCGACGTCGAGATCATCTGGACGTCGTCCTCGAAGACGAACAGCGACGAGGAGCGCTCGTCCGGCACGTCGTCGAACGCCTCGTGGTTCGAGACCATCTGGGACTGCACGCTGACGGGGTCCCGTCGGAGCAGGAATCGGGTCGTGTTGATCGAGTAGATGCCGAGATCCATCACCGACGTCCCGTACCCGCTCAGGTCGGGATCGAGGCGCCACTGGTCCGGATCGGGGATCATCTCGAGCAGCGGCTGGCTGTTGTGCCCGTAAACGGACACCGGCTCGCCGATAAAGCCGTCCGCGATCAGCTCGCGCGCCCGCTGGACCGCCGGATCGGTGTGCATCCGGTAGGCGATCATCAGCGGCACGTCCGCCGACTCGCAGGTCTCGACCAGCGACTCGGCGCGCTCGACGGTCGATTCCATCGGTTTCTCGCACAGAATCGCCTTGTCCAGTTCGGCCGCGGTCTCGGCGTACTCGAGGTGGTAGGCGTTCGGCGTCCCGATGTAGACGGCGTCGTACTCGTCGCTGGCCGCGCCGTCGTGGAACTCGTCGTAGCTGATCCCTTCCGGGACGTCGTTCTCCTCGGCGAGTCGGGAGGCCTTCTCCGTCGAACTGCTGACGAGGACCGTGACCTCGCCCAGATCGGAGGATTCGATCGCCGGAAGCGCGACGTCGATCGTCCACCAGCCCAGCCCGATGAGGGCGTATCGGACGGTTCCGTCGTCGGTCGTTTGCCACGTTCGTTCTTCGTAATTGTCGATCCAGTCGAGCATGTCAGACGGTTGTTTCCGATCCGATAAAAAACGCCCGATGAGGCTGTGTAGCGGGGCACACAGCGGTATCGTCGCGCTGGTTTCTGACAGTCAGCTCGACTCGAGAACGGCGAGGGGCGCGCCTCGAGGCGACTGACCGGGACGCCGATCGAGATTCGGTAGCCTCCGGTCAGCAGCCGGATCAGTTTTCGGAATCGAGCGCAAAATCGGAGCGGCATAGAGGACCACAAGAGTTCTGCTATGTAGAACAGTGTTCGCATTCGTGAGTGCCTCCTTCTTTTTCGCGAACGCCACTGACAGTACCTCTCACCGCGGTAGTTCGATCACAGGGTGAAGATAGTCGCCTATGAATACAGTAGTACGACTGTAAATAGATGGGCCGCCGGACGGAGAGAGCCCGATATCGACGGAAACGGCTACTAAGAAGTACCGAGAGTTATAGAGCAGTTATAGAGAACGGGACCTGAAAGGAGTTGACCGTAATTCTATTTCCCTCTTATCGATCGTGACAAACCGCGCTGTCCCGTCCCGAACGGGCTCTACAGTGATCGTGACTGAGACGACGGACGGAGGTCGCTACCGGAGAACTAGCCGATCGACACGAGCCGTGCTGTTGAAGCAGATAGTGGAACGCCTGTCGGACTGCTCGTCGCCGCTGAGGAGATCGCACCGACCGATTACACACGCACTCGCGGCGGGACACCCGCCGAACGGGATCCGACGCTACGGCAGCACCGCGTTCGGCGTCCCGGTGAACGAGAGATCCCGGTTCTTAATCGCGTCGCCGCTGGCGCCGTCGAAGAGGTGAATCGCCGACTCGGGAAACTCGACGTCGACGCGGTCGCCGGCGCTCACGTTCGGAACTCCCTCGGTCGTCACGACGAACTCGTCATCGGCCGCCATCCCGTCGAACCGTAGGTGGATGATGTTCTCGTTCCCCATCGGCTCGACGACGAGGACTTCGGCCTCGAGCTGTCGGTCGCTGTGCTCGGTATCGCCGAGTCGGACGTCCTCCGGTCGGATGCCGAGGACGAGGTCGCGTCCCGACTCGAGGTCGTGGCGCGACTCCTGGGACAACGGATACTCGAAGTAGTCGGTGACGAGCGCGTCGTTCTCGAGCGTTCCGTCGAAGAAGTTCATCGACGGCTCGCCGATGAAACTCGCGACGAACAGGTTGTTCGGCTCGTGGTAACACTCGAGCGGGGTGCCGACTTGCTGGAGTTCGCCCTCGTTTAAGACGGCGATCCGGTCGCCCATCGTCATCGCCTCCGTCTGATCGTGGGTCACGTAGACCGTCGTCACGTCCAGTTGTTCCTGCAGGTGCTGGAGTTCCGTTCGCATCTCGGCGCGCAACTTCGCGTCGAGATTGGAGAGGGGTTCGTCCATGAGGAAGACGTCGGGGTCGCGAACGATGGCCCGGCCGAGTGCGACCCGCTGTTGCTGGCCGCCCGAGAGTTCGCCCGGCTTGCGGTCGAGCAGGTCCTCGATTCCCATCATCGCCGCCGTCTCTTCGACCGTCTCGGCGATCGCGGAATCGGAGAGCTCCGTCGATTCCTCGAGCCCGAAGGACATGTTCGAACGGACGGTCTTGTGGGGATACAGCGCGTACGACTGGAAGACCATCGCGATGTCCCGTTCCTGTGCCGAGACGTCGTTTATCGTTCGGCCGCCGAGTCTGATCTCTCCTTCGGTGATCTCCTCGAGGCCGGCGATCATCCGCAGCGTCGTCGACTTCCCGCAGCCGGAGGGGCCGACGAGGACGAGGAAGTCCCCGTCGGGAACCTCGACGGAGATGTCCTGAACGGCAACGACGCTCGACTCTCCGCTCCGGTACTCCTTGGTTACGTCGTCGATTTCTAAGCGTGCCATGTTAGATCGTGAGTTCGCGCGCGGTTTCGAGCCGCCGGTTACGAAGCACTTCGCCGGTTTCGCCGTCGAAGACGTGAACGGCGTCCGGTTCGATGGTGACGATGACCGACTCGCCAGCGTTGACGATGTGCATCCCGTCGGTGACGGCACGGATGGCGTCGTGGCTGGCCTCGTCCTCGGCGTGCGTGAGGGTCACGACGTTCTGGTCGCCGTGAGTCTCGGTGACAGTGACGGTCATCCGGAACTCGTGCGGACCGAGGCTCTCCAGCGCCGATTCGCCGGCGTGGCGAACGTCGATTGCTTCGGGTCGAATCCCGAGGACGAGGTCGTCGGTATCGCCGACGGCCTGCTCGAGGCGCTCGTCGAACGGATACTCGATGTATTCGCCGGCGAACCCCTTCTCGGAGCGACTCCCGTGGAGGAAGTTCATCATGGGCTCGCCGATGAAGCCGGCCACGAACTGGTTTTCGGGCGCGTGATAGAGCTCGAGCGGTTCGCCTACCTGCTGGAGCCGCCCGTCGTTCAACACGGCGATCCGGTCGCCCATCGTCATGGCTTCCGTCTGGTTGTGGGTCACGTAGACCGTCGTGACGTCCAAGTCCTCCTGCAGGCGCTGGAGTTCCGTCCGCATCTGGGTCCGGAGTTTGGCGTCGAGATTCGCGAGCGGCTCGTCCATCAGGAAGACCTCGGGATCGCGCACGATCGCTCGCCCGAGCGCGACCCGCTGTTGCTGACCGCCCGAGAGCTCGCCCGGTTTGCGATCCAGCAAGTCGTCGATGCCGAGAGTCTCGGCGACCTCCTCGACCCGCTCGTCCCGCTCGTCGGGGGTGTACCCCGGTTCCTCTTCCAGACCGAACCGAATGTTCTCCCGGATAGTCATGTGCGGATAGAGGGCGTAATCCTGGAAGACCATCGCGATGTCGCGGTTCTGCGGAACGCGATAGTTCATGTGCTCGCCGGCGATGTAGAGTTCCCCGGACGTCGGCGTCTCGAGCCCGGCCAACATCCGCAGCGTCGTCGACTTCCCGCAGCCGGAGGGACCGACCAACACGAGAAATTCGCTGTCCTCGATGTCGAACGTCACGTCATCGACGGCGACCGTCTCTCCGAATCGCTTCGTCAGCTGCTCGAGTTGAATTCGTCCCATGAGTTATGCACTCTCCGTTTCCAGTCCTTTGGCGAACTGCTCGGCGAACGCGACGTACAGGATGATCGTCGGCAGTGCCGCGAGGAACGCCGCCGCCATCCGAATTCCGAAGTCGATTCCGGACGTCGACGCCCCGACCGTCGGAATGATCAGCGTGATCGGCGCTTCTGACGAATTCGCGCTCGTAACCAGGGTAAACGAGAACAGGAACTCGTTGTAAATCTGGGTGAACTGGTAGATGAAGACGACGCCGAACATCGGTTTCGAGATCGGCAGAATGATGCGTCGATAGATCTTGGTGATGCTCGCACCGTCGATTTTGGCCGCCTCGACCAGCGAGTTCGGGAGGCTCTGGTAATACGATCGGAACAGGAGCATACAGATCGGGATCCCGTAGGCGACGTGTGTGACGATCAGCGGCACGAGAGCCGAGTGGTAGCCCTGGATCAGCGGCACGATGGAAAACAGCGGCTCCAGCATGTCCGCGATCGGGAAGATGTTGTTCCAGAACCGCGCCAGCGGCACCAGCACGGCCTGGTACGGGACGAAGATCCCGATCAGGAACAGGACCAGAATCCCCAGCTGGCCGCGCCATCGGACCATCGTGAGCCCGAACGCCGCCATACTCGCGAGCAACACGTTGATGATCGTCGCCGGAATCGCCATCAGCAACGAGTTGACGAACGCGTGCGAGAGTCGGCCGAACGCGTACTCGAGGTTGGCCAGCGTGAAGCCGTCACCCAGCGGCGGCATGAACGGGAGCGTGTTGGCGACGGCGTTGCTCGTTTTTAGCGCCGTCATGATCCCCGTTATCAGTGGGAGGAGAAAGAACCCGAGGAAGAGGATGATTATCGTGTAGTGGCCGATCCGTCTGAGGTTGACGTCTTCGACGACCGATGCGACATCGAGGGCGGTGTCGGATGTTGATTGTGACATTGTCAGAGCGACCCCTGTCGGTGCTGGAAGATGAGATACGGCGCGATGACGGCGAGCGACAGTAAGAGCAGCATCGTCGCGATCGCCGCACCGTAGGCCCACTGTCCGTACTGGAACGCTTCGCGAACCATCAGCGTCGCCAGGATATCGGTTCCGTTCGGCGGCCGGTAGTTGCCGGTGATCGCGTACAGGAAGTCGAACGCCTTGAGGGCGAATAACATCAGGACGACGGCGGCGCCGACGGACGCTTGCTTGAGTTGCGGAATAATGATCCGAACGTACGTCTTGGTCGTGCTCGCGCCGTCGACTTTCGCCGCTTCGAACTGGTCCGACGGGAGCGACTGGAGGCCGGCCAGAAAGACGACCATCGCGTAGCCGCTGAACTGCCAGACCAGCGCGAAGATCACGGCTGCGAGTGAGAGTTTGGGGTTACCCAACCAATCGATCGGTTCGAACCCGAACGTCGTTACGAGAACGTTCAACATCCCGTTGCTCCCAGGGCTGTACATCCACAACCAGAGCTGTGCCGTCACGACGAACGAGAGGGCCATCGGGAGGAGGTAGATCGTCTGGATCGTCTCCTTGTATCTGATTCCGTAATCGAGGAGGACCGCGAGGAACAGTCCAAGCCCCAGCGAGATCGACGTGAAACCGACGAGCAGGACGAAGTTTTGGAACGCAGCGGCCCGGAACGATCCGTCCGCAAGCGCTCTACGGTACATCTCCAGATCGAGGCTGGAAAACGACGGTCGGGCGATTCCCGCGTAGTCCGTAAAGGAAATCGCGAGGTTGTAGCCGATCCCGCCGTACACCGCGATCCCCATGAGGAGAAACGGAATCCCCCAGTACGGCGACGACCGAACGAAGTCGCTGTTGAGGAAATACCGGAGTTTTGTCTGCCAGTCGACCCGCTCCTCAGACGGACCCGTCGCCGTCTCCGTAGTTTCAGTCGTGTCGTGTGTTGTCATCTGACTTTTTCCTTCGGTTTCTCATATTAATACGGTTGTTGTGGCGTGTCGATCTCATAGCGGACGAGTTTCGTTATTCGGAGACGGCATTGAGCAGGGCGTCCGCGGCTGCATCGGCATCGTACGGACCCATGAAGTGATCGCCGATCGCACCCTCACAATCGTTCTGCTGTTGGGGTTCGACGGCGAGGCCGTGTGCGAGCGTCGGCGGATACCGCTCAGAATTGAGGAGGTCCTCGTACGTCATCGCCAGGAAGTCCGTCAACTCGCTCGAGTCGATGTCCGTTCGAAGCGGTACCGATCCCTTGAGATTGTTGAACTCGATCTGTGCCTCCGCCGTCCCGACGAATTTCTGCCACTCGATCGTATCCTCCGGACTCGGGTTGTCACCGGGGGCGATGAAGGCGTCGAGGTGGTAGAAGTACGTCCCCTCGGTTCCGGGGAAGGGGATCCAGTCCCAGTCCTCGCCGAACTCGACGTCGTACTCGTCGGATCGGTACATCCCGTACTGCCAGTTTCCGCCGTGAATACACGCGGCCTCGCCGGCGATCAGTTTCTGCGCGGCCTGCGTGTAGCCGATCGACGATGCGTCGTCGGAGATATAGTTCTCCTGGATCTCCTGGAGCGTTTCCAGCGCGTCGATCACCGCGTCCCTGTCGCCGTTGCCCTCGATAAAGTCCATGTAGGCGTCGACTCCGGACTGGCTCGAGAGGATCTGAACCCACGTCTGCAAGCCGAGGAACGCTGACCGCATCCCGTGAGCGAACGGGATGTAATCGGTGTCCTGATCGATCGTCTCGAGGGCGTCCATGAGGTCGGACATACTCCCGAGGTCCTCCGCATTGATCCCCGCCTCGTCGAAGGCGGCCGTGTTGTAGAACAGGTTGTTCATCCGGTGTGAGCCGACCGGGACCGCCGGCATCTTGTCGTTGTACGTACAGAGTTCGACGGCACGCTCCTGGATGTTGTCCTTCAGTCCGTCGGCCTCCCAGACGTCCTCCTCGAGATCCATGAGGACGCCTTCGTACCGCTTGAGATTGTTGCCCGGCCAGTTGGCGAACGAACTCATCGGGTTCTCGTTCGTCAACCGCTGCAGGACGGCCGTATTCAGTTCGACGTTCCCGTCGCCGCCGACGGCTTCGAAGGTTCCGTCGATATCGGAGTGTTGCTCCTTGAACGCCTCGGTGAGCGTCTCGATCGCAGCCGCCCCGTCACCGCCGGTCCAGCCGTGGAGCACTTCGAGTCCGTCGTCTTCGCTATCGGTACAGCCCGCTAATCCGGCCACAGCACCCGCCGCAATCCCACTGAGATACGTTCGTCTATCGAGTCCATTAGTCAGTTTGTCATTCTCGACCATGCTAATCGGCAGATTTCCACACACATTAATAAAATTACCGAATTGGACGTATTCTAACTCGAGCGTAGATGCAAATAGGAGCGCCTCATCGGCGATCTTTCGTGAATTGCAGATTAAAACGCGCAAGGGTCGAACGAGATCACGACGACGCGGGCCGCCGATTGGATCGGCTGGACTAGTTACCCGACGTTCGTCGACGTCGTTCGCTCAGACTTCGACGACGGTGTTCGAGAGCGTCCCGATCTCCTCGAGGCCGATACTGACCTCGTCGCCCTCCCGAAGCGTGAACCCCTCATCGGGAACCAGCGACGTTCCGGTGAGGAGGACCGAAACGTCAGGGACGGCGTCGTGGGCAACGTGGCAGTCCACCAGCTCCTCGACGGAACGCTCCATCTCGTTCGTTCGCGTCGACTCGTCGTACAGGACCTCGCCGTCGCGGCTGATCGTCATCCACATCTCGAGATCGTGCGGATCGTCGATCGACTCGGCCGAACGGATGCACGGGCCGATCGAACAGCACTTGTCGTACACTTTCGCCTGGGGGAGATAGAGCGGGTTCTCGCCCTCGATCGAGCGACTGCTCATGTCGTTGCCGACCGTGTAGCCGACGATCTCGTCCTCGAAGAGGACGACCCCCAGCTCCGGTTCGGGGACGTCCCACTCGGAGTCGCCGCGGATGCCGACGCTCTCGTCGGAACCGACGGTTCTGCTCGGCGTCGCCTTGAAGAACACCTCCGGACGGTCGCTCTCGTAGACGTCGAGATACATCTCCGGCATCCCGCTTTCGGCTTTGCGCGCCTCCTCGCTGATACGGTACGTGACGCCTGCCGCCCACACCTCGCCCGACGAAACGGGCGCCGACGGGGGCGTTTCGTCCAAGACGTCCGACGAGAGAACGGTCGCATCCTCGCACAGTCGGTCGGCGATCGTATCGATCGATTCCTTCGCGATCGCCGCCGCCCGAAGGAGGTCCTCGAACGTCCGTAGCTGGTCCGTTGCCGCGGTGAGATCGTACAGCGATCCCTCCGTTTTCACGACGAGACGGGGGGCGTTCCCCTCGTGGAGCTGGTAGTAACGCATGTCGCTACGTCCTTTCTACCCGACGATATTAGCTCTGGTGCCGTGCTCCTCGAATCGGTACGCGAGAGCGAACCGTGAGAAACGGCTCTCTACACCCGTCGTCGGCTCAGTTCGTCCGTTCGACGGCGTTCGCCTCGAGCCATCAGCGTTTGGTTCACGCCGATCGCCACCACGAGGTGGCGAGGCCGTCTGAAACAGGTCTACTCCCCGCAGAGCGCAGCGTCCCGGATCGCACGGGGGTTCGACGGGACGACGGCTGGCTCGGCGCTGCTCGACCGATCAGACTGGGTCGAAGTTCCACCGCTGGTTATCGCCGTCCAGCCAACTCCACTGGACGACGTCGGCGCCGTCGTCGGTCGACGCCTCTAGCACGTCCGCGACGTACCCGCTGGCGCCGTTCTCGAGTCGATACGAGCCGTCGCCCTCGATGAGACGCCAGCGCTGATCGGCGGCGTCCCCCCAGGCGCGCTGGACCAAACTGGCCCCCTCGCTCGTCGAACCGTCTGCGACCGACAGCACGTGTCCGGAGTGAACGTTCTCCAGTCGGTAGGTCCCGTCGTCGTGCTCGATGAGCTCCCACTCCTGGCACGGATGACCGGTATCCGACCACTGATTGACGGTCGCTCCCTCGGTGGTGTCCGCGTCCCCCACCTCCAGCAGTAGACCGCTATTGACGTTCGAGATTCGGTACGTTCCCGCGGAAAGCGGTCCGTCGCCGCCGTTATCGCCGCAGTGTGTGCCGCTACCCGGTACCGGGGAGACCTCGCTCGGCGTCCCGTCGCAGCCGATCACCGGCCAGCCGTTCTCCCAGTCGATCCGGTCCATCATGAGCACGCGCCGCGGGACGCCGTCGATGAACTCCGGATCGGTCGCGTCGTACGCGTGATAGAGCAGCCATTCCGAGCCGTCGTCGTACGTCGTGATGTCGCCGTGTGCTGCGCCCGGGAACCGATCGGTACCGGTGAGGACCGGCGTCCCCTGGTTATACTCGTTGTACTCCATCAAGTCGATGCCGTTCTGATCGACGTACGGCCCGAAGAAGTCCGTCGACCGGCCGACTTCGTACTCGTACGTGCTGCTGTGCCCTTCACAGCAGGTTCCGGTCGAAACGAACAGATAGTGGTACCCATTGCGCTCGTAGTGGATCGTTCCCTCGTAGGCGTCGCCGGCGACCTGCGTGACCGTCGCCATATCGACGTCCCGCAGGTCGGGCGTCAGTTCCGCGACGTAGATCCCCTGGAAGCTCCCCCAGAAGAGGTACGGCGTCCCCTGATACTCGACGAAGTAGGCGTCGATGGTTCCGCCGCCCGTGTCGCTGTCACCGATGACTTGTCCGTGATCGGTAAACGGTCCCCTCGGCGTGTCGGACGTCGCGAGGCCGATACCGAACTCGCCGCTCTCCCACGGACGCGGCTCGAGCGAGTAGAACATGATCCACTCGTCGTTGTAGTAGTGGATGTTGGGTGCCCAGATCGAGCCCTCGGTCCAACCGGGTCGCGCGTCGAACGCCTCGCCCTCGTAGGTCCAGTTCACCAGATCCGTCGAGGAGAGGACCGGAACGAGGAGTTCGTCGTCGGTATTTTCCCGGTTCATGTTCGTCCCGTAGGCCCACCACGTACCGTCGTCAGCGCGGTGAACTTCCGGATCCGGAAAGTGCGGTTCGTACAGCGGGTTATAGTAATGCTCGCCGCCGTGGTCGGCACTCCCCAATCCGCTACCCCCGAGCGCGCCCGCAGTACCGATCGCGCCGGCGCCGATCGCTTGCAGCACGGTACGTCGATTCGGATCACCGCAATCATGACTATCCGTCATGCGAGTCGACATCACTCATGCAGATATTTATAGATACTTGTAATTAATACCATGAATTATTATATATTACAATTATTGTAAAAGAATAATCCTCTGTTTCAAGCCTTCACCAGCGAGTGGAGAGAAACGGATTCGCTAATAGAGTACCGATACATTCCCCATCAGTAAGTGTCGTTCTCCTCTGGAGAATAATAGTGAGTGATACACCATGTCCTGTGCTACACGATATCAATCAAATAGGAAACACGATGTCGAATTACGTGAGAGATCGGGCGCCTCACAGCGCGCTTTAGTCGGAACCACAGTAGATCGGCGAAGTCCGATGTGCCGGCCAATAACGGTCGATACTCTCGACGACAGTACCGGCTTTTACAATCGTATACACGTAATAGAGCATCGCTACCGTTCAGTGGCCAATCAGAGCGAAGGCGATATCAACGCTAGCGGATTCGATACGTGCCCAGACGAAATCACGTTGTTATCGCCTTATACTGGATAGTCGTTCCAAGACATAGAATGCAATTCACTGCAAGTGTAGGCGAGTACGTGTAAGCGTTTCGCTGGCTACGATATCGAACTGGCGCCACGGGGTCGAAACGCATACTCGGTCCCTCGATATCGACACAACCCGACGACTATTCCAGACTGACTCGCTCGAGCCGACCGATCAGCGGGACAGACCGAGAACCGGCATGTTCATAGGTGTTCGCTGAGCCCCTCCGGTAGGGTCGTCGAAGATCGGTGTACATCTCATCGTACTCACGAACACCATGCAGTCGTAGCTCATCGAGCCGATGTTCCGACGACCCTATTTGCTGACCGTCGTCGCTTGCTTCCGGATGTCGAAGTCAGCAACGACTGACCGGATGAATACCACACGGAGTCGTGACTGCCTCACGGACGATATCAACGGACGTCTGGAGCATCACGCACGTATTCACGCTCCGCTCAGTAGCCGTACTGCGTCACTGTCAGCCGTTGTGAACGGTGACATCGTTGGCCGGCACTCAGGTGTCCACTCACCGGTGAATTACTTGGAATACGACGATCGTCGTAGTAACGCTTTAGTGATTGCCGATGTTTCCGCCGGTATGGAGTACAAGTGCTCCCGCTGTTCCCAACTGATCGTGCTCCGACAGCACCCCTCGAGTTGCCCACACTGCGGACATCCACCGCGACGCGGTGCCGACTAACGATTCGTCCGTCTCGAGACCGCAACCGACAGACGAGGAGACGAGAGTCGGATAGTCAAATCGCCGACGTCAGTGACCGTTTGGATTGGGTCGCCCCAAACTGACAAACTGAGCGCCAGCCGTCTCTTTCCGGTCCGCGACGAGAGGAATCATTCGAACCGCCGCGTCGATAGATGCACTACCCGTAGTCCGTGGCCCAAAGAAGGGAGTTCGTGCGGAGAGAACCGGTTGCGAGCAATTGAGACAGTGATTCGATGCCCGCCATTTTATATAGCGATATAAAATTTATCAACGGCTATGTCCCTGTTACAGCGGTCCAAACCATTGATACCAGTGAAAACTGATCAGGTCGAGGGTACACTTGATTAGCTCAATAATCAAGTGTGTTTTTGCGCGGGTCCGTCCCCTCCGGGAATCGCGATCGATGAATCCGGCATGAGACCGGCTTTTCGAGGGGGTTCGCGCATGAATTTTGAATCGACGTCAGTCGGAGAACTACTCGCGGAATTCCTCCGCTGAAAGGCGAAAGGGGCCAAGAGAGCGGGAACTACCGCCGAAATCTCGACTGCATCAAGGACTTTCTCAGCTGGCTCGAAACAGCCGTTCGAGACTATTCGAACCTACTACGCTTAGGTAAGCACCTACACTAGATGGTGGTTCGCGAAGGCTTCCTCGAGGCAAACTACGCATAGCGAAACGTCGCAAAGGAGCCGCTTCCAGAAAACAACAGACGCGGGTCAGGAGACCAACAGGCTTGGACGGACGAACATTGGTTACTGATCACCCGTCATGTCGACAAACAAGATCACGACGCTGCTGATGAGAAAGGGTTCGGTGCGATCAAAGAATACCGCGATCGGGCCCTTGTCTACGTCTCTGTTACTCTGGCGTTCGAGGCGGAGAGATCTTTGCGGATCCGAAAGAAGACCGGCGGAACGGGCTTCGGTGGGCCGACGTCTTCTTCGAAGATCAGAGGATGACCGTCTTCGCGAAGAAGCAGGACTGGTCCGATCGGTCGCTGACGAAACAGGCAGTTACTCCGATGAGACGCTACAAAGACCTTTTCGGGCCAGTGATCGACAAGCGGCCGGTCTTCCCGACATTCCACCTCCCGACGCTGTACAAAACGCTCCGGACGAGACTCCACGACGAGCACAGCTGGTCAGAAAACAAGATCGAAACCTTCGTCGACGATCTTACTGGACAGGCCGAGATATTCGAAGCCCCTATGAGCACGAGTTGGCGCCGTCTTCGATCAACACCGATGGTGCTCGTCGAGTCATGCGCCGGCTCTGTGAGGAAGCCAATCTCGAACTCGAGGGGAAACACGACTATCTCGTCCCCTACGGTGGACGTCGAGGTGCTGGTTCGCTAGCGTGGGTTCACTGCAGTTATCTGTCTGTTAGATAACATCGAGGGGCACTGTCTAGTTTAGCACCTCCGCTGGCGTCTATCCGTTGAGTGACTGGTGCGGTCGCTGTGTGTTATAGTAGTGTTCGAACTGTTCAAGATATTCTTGTACACTCGCCCGACTGCCCGCCCACGAGTGATGGAAGCAGTCGACACGCATTTTGAAGGTATAAAACCACTTTCGATCAGATTTCGATCGACATAGTCGGGCTGACCCCTCAACCTGAACCGAGAGAGGGCAGTCAGATAGTCGTAACCATCGGCAAGAAACACAGCCTTGGAGAGATCGTGTTTCTGGTCAATTTATGCAGAAACGCAGCGGCTGGATCAGTGCCTCGTCGTCCGAACACTGCGATATCGAGAATTAGCCGCGAGTCATGGACTATTGCAGTATATGGCCAAGACCATTCGCCGTTGATCTTGACAGCAGTTTCATCAATAGCGACCCGCGACGGCTTCACCGCCCTCAGAACGCTCCACGTTCTGCTGTCGAGGCGAATCTTCGATTCGCCGACCATTGGAGCGCAAAGCGCTCCAAGAGACCGCACGAGAGCTTCAATCTCGTGGACGCCGGCGGGTCTGGAACGCTGTCTGCCAGCCGATGTACCCAGTGCAGATTGCTTGGTGAGAGCGTTCAACGCTGAGAGGCGAAGAATCGCTTATGTCTCTCGAAGCGAATACCCGTCCGCTCACGCTCCTAATATTCATCAAATTCCGCCGTGTAGCATTCGCTGAGCGGGTCTGCGAGCGACATAGCCACACTAGCTCTACGACCTGCTCGCTTCTCAAACTGCGCTAACTAGACAGTACTGAAAACCTGAATATATGTAGTTACTAGCAAATATCTATGCAATAGCTTGCCTAATCCTGCCAAGAACCTTCATGGTTTTTCGCTGTATATGGGATATGCTCGACGAGATCATGGCAGCGTTAGCGAATGGACATCGTCGGCAGTTGTTGATCGGCCTTCTGGAACACAATCCGCAGGAAGCAGTGCAGACACCGGAAGGTGTGCAGGTCGACGGTGAGCAGTTAGCGGATCTCCAAGTCGAGATGTATCATAATCACCTGCCACGGTTAGAGGTGGCCGGATTCATCACGTGGGATCGGGAGCAGCACGTGGTCGAGAAAGGCCCGCAATTCGAGCAGATCAAGCCGGTGCTGGAAGTGTTCGAGGAGAACGCGGATGAACTACCAGTCGACTGGCCATGACTGGTCGGGGTCGGTGCCGCCCCTACGCTCTGGACACGCAGCGAGTGGTCAGTCTTCGCCAGGTGGGGTGGTGATCCGGAGTTCGCCGTCGACCGCGTAGAAGTAGCCCCGATTGAGTAGCCGCGTCAGCGCATATTCGGCATCGTCGGGTTCGAGCGCCAGGTCTTCGTCCGCACAGAGTACGTCGACGGCCTGGTCACGGTTGATCGCTGGCGCCACGCTTTGGCTGCTATCGCCGGCTGTCTCCGTGATAGAGGTCTCGGTGACAGTATAGGCGTCCGTCACCCAGTCGGGGAGCGGTGGGCGTGGATCGTCGACCATTGACATATATCAGATCACCTCTATATGGAGAAGACACTACCATCCGGCTTAACTCTATTCCCGTATCGAAGAAAAGAACATCCGCTGCTACTGTCCACTAGTACCGATCTTGCCCTGTGCTATAGTAGGAATTAGAAATAATTACTCATATTTGGTACAGAGAGATGATCAAGAGCTGTATCAATCGCTGTTGTGAGTTCGTCGAGTGACTTAAAGAAGCGGTTGCTGAGTGCCGCTTGTAGCTGTCTCCAGCACTCTTCGACAGGATTTAGCTCTGGTGAGTACGATGGCAGCGTCACGAAGGCGAGGTCGTTACGGGCCGTAAGGTCCGTGACGGCCGACGCCTGAAAATACGGCGCTCCATCCAACACAATAATCAAATCACCTTCGAACTCTTTGCATAACGCGAGAATGAAATGTTTGGCGTGGGCGGCGGTCACGTACTCTTCAAATCGAGCGAAAAAGCGATCACCGTGTTCGGTGATCGCGCCCAGCAAACACGTCCAGTCGCGTTGGCCAGATAATTCGACAGACGGCCGCGTGCCGCGGGGAAACCACGCGGCACGCGGCTCAACTTGCACGGATTTCTTGGTTTGATCGATACAGACTACTGTGGCGTCCATCTCCCGCCGCTTTTTTTGAGCTCATCGTGGAACTCATCTTGTTCATCTTCGTCGGCTTCAGCGGCTGAGCGGCGCGGTTTTTGATAGCTCAATCCCGCTTCTTTCAGCAACCGCCGGCAACTCGGGATTGAGTATTCCACATCGTAGGCTTCCTCGAGATACTGCTGGACGAGCGCCGGCGTCCACGCCGGCGCGTCGAATCCAACTTCTTCGGGTGAGTCGTGGACAACGTTTTCGAACTCTTCTTGCTCTTTTTCTGAGAGCTTTCTCTTTCTCCCAGATCGGTGAGCATCAGTAACGGCCTGCTCAAGCGACTCGTTAGTGTCGAGTCGTTTGAGCCAACTATAGATCGTCCGTCGTTGAACGTCGTACCACTCGGCTAGTTCAGTCTGCGTAACACCGTTTTTGTACGCTATTGCTACCAAAAGCCGTTGTGTCGGCTTCTTTCCTTCCACGTTGTCGAGGGCATCTTGCAATTCCTCGACGGAGATCTCGTCGAGATGATCCACTGCATTTAGCAACGTTCTCTGAGTAGAAATTTCTAACGGGTACTATAGCTACCATCAGAGTATAATGCGCTGTACTGCGTATCCATCCGTATGTCGGAAAAGGAACTCGACGGTAAGCGACTCAATCGTGGTGACGACGCTACCGATACCCAGACCGACTCGACGATCGTTAGTGATGGCGGCGTTCAGACCGGTGACGACGGTCAGCGGAAGCTAGAAGGGATGCACTGCCGGGGTGCCAACCGTCCCACGCACGACTAGGGTGCCGGTGTGATGAGACGGGGGTGACCAATGTAAACCGCACGAGAGCACCAGTGAGGTGCCAGTATCGACGCGCCATCTGGGTGCCATCGTGACCGCACTAGTTGGGTGCCGTCTTGTGCGAAACACCGTGGTTCCAGTAACAGCAGATCATGTGGACTCGAGATCACTCATGAACTCGACAGCAGTAGGGGACTGAGGGTCTCATAGAAGGATCCGCATGACGTTCTTTTCACCCAATCTGGAGCGAACTATCCGTTCAATACACGTGCGAATAAAGCGCTCCGCAGACAAGGGATGCTGCTCGATTTCGGTGGAATAGTATCATAAAATATACTGTGGCTCCTGATTCTCAAACCACTATGCAAAGATTGGACAACTACTATGCGACTGAGTAGCGTGGTTCCACTTGATCTGCTTCCGGATGACACTGGCTGGAGGCAGATCGGTCCACCGGCTACCAACTATATCTGCGCCTCGATTGGCTGCGTAGTAGCATACGAAGGGGGCTAATTACCCCTTTCCATCACCACCGGAGCAGTAATTACCTGTATTGCAGAAAGTCGGTTAGACTTGCAAGCGCTACGTGTAGGACTATCCACAGAGGGCTGGGCGATTCATATAGTATGTCCACTCCCCGATCGTCCGAAGACGAATGCCATCACATCTACACAACTGACGAGAACCGCAGTCTGAGCATTGCGATTGTAGAGGCGGTTGCAGAGTACGAGAATGCCAATTTGATGGAACGTGAGTTCAGACTGTACGATAGCATAAACCCGTCAGCACTCAATACGTTGTTCCAATCCAATCAGGAGGCTGCTGTAACAGTATCGTTTGCCGTTAGTAATTCTCAAGTCTTTCTACGAGACATTGGTGACGGAGTCGAAATTTGTGTTTCCGATCTCCCGAATGGCTAAACAATAGCCGTTCCACTCTCAGTCCGCAGATCGCCGATTGAGAGAGATCCAACCTCGTTAGATGTCATTCTTCCTCAGAATTCGGAGGGTCAATACCAGCAATCCACTTTTGATTACAATTAACACATTCGAGTTCAACTTTACCCCCTGTTCAAGCAAGATGCTGAAATTTTCCATCCCACAGTTCGGGCAAACAGCACTTTCCATACTCATTTTTCCTCTCTCTTTGTAAAAGTTATCGCGTAAGAAAGGTGTAAAAAAATGAGCGACAAAGGAACACAGCCTCGGAGAGATCGTGTTTCTCGGTCAATTTATGCAGGAACGCAGCGGCTGGATCAGTGACTCGTTGTCCGAACACTGCGACATCGAGAATCAGCCGTGAGTCGAGATCCATTGTAGCATATACCCAAGACCAGTCGCTGTTGGTTTTGACAGTGGTTTTATCAATAGCGACCCGCGACGGCTTCGCCGTCCTCAGAACGCTTCGCGTTCTGATGGGCCGCACGAGAGCTTTGCTCTCGTGGACGTCGGCGGGTCTGAGACGCTGTCAGCCAGCCGCTGTACCCAGTGCCAGATTGCTTGGTGAGAGCGTTCAACGCCGAGCAAGCGAAGAATCGTTTGTGTCTCTCGAAGCGAACACCCGGTCGCGTGGAGGCGGACGGCGAACACCCTGACGGGCGTCGCCGTCCGCTCACGCTCCCAAGCTTCATCAAATTCCGTCGCGTAGCACTCGCTGAGCAGGTCTGCGAGCATCATTCCAACTCAACTCCACGATCTGCTCACTTCTCAAACCGCGCTAACTAGACGGTGCCGAGTAGGCAAATATATCAGTGAATGTGGCCTGAGAGCGCGTGGTCAAGTTGATGCCTATTCTTCGATCTCGAACTGCGGATTCCAGACTACTTCCCACAGGTGGTCGTCTGGGTCAAGGAAGTGGCCCGAATATCCGCCCCATTCACGGTCACGTGGCGGGTCGGTGATTTTTGCGCCTGCTTCGTCCGCTGTCTTCAGTACGGCATCGACTGCTTCTTTCGACGCAACGTTGTGGCCGAGGGTGAATTCTGTAGAACTGGGTGCTGCCTCCTCAACGTTCGCGTCTTCTGCGATTTGCTGTTTCGGGTAAAGTGCAAGCTGCAAGCCATTATTCAACGGGAAGAAAGCAACAGCTCCCCCTTCAAATTCAGTTCCGACTATACCCTCCGTCGGCCAACCCAAACCTTCGTGGTAAAAGTCGAGTGACGTTTCGAGGTCGCTGACTCCCAACGTGATGACGGTAATTCGTGGTTCCATAAGCGGACTCGCCTGTTCTGGACTGACGGTTTCCAGCACCGTAGAGAATGGACTGGTGGCGAGATATACCTTTCTCTGGCAACACGAAGGCGAGCCAGAGTATTAAGAGAGCTATCGATCGTGTTCACTGTACCAAATGATTCGTAGTTCACCTGTACTGAGCGCCTCAAGTAACCCCCATCCAAGTCCGAACCGGTGACCGATACGCGCCCTGGGTCTTGTTTAGACGCGCGAAATCAGACGAGTTAGGCCCTGAGAGATTGTTCAATGTTTCTGACAGCGGCCTTAAGGACGAGCTCTCGGAACTGTCCAAACCACGTTCTTGCCTTAAGTGTTGAACCGAATCGCTTGCGTAACGCGAAAAATATCGATTCTGCGATAGACCGTTGATGGTAGGTTTCATCATCAATCCGAGCATTGTGTGCGGCGTCGAGTGAGTAGAACTCACGATGCTTGATCACCGGTCTAATTCCCTCGCTTCGCAGCATCTGTCGAAGTTCATCCCAATCAAATCCTTTATCAGCGACGACAGTATCTACGTTGCTTAGGTCCTTTTCAGGACTTGCCACGCAATCTGCGTGTCATGTGGAAGGTTCATCGAGCAGTGTACATCGAGAATAGCTCGCGTAGAACAGTCTACAAGAATAGTGGTTTTGACCGACTCAAACGTCCCTTTAACGCGCTTTGCGTAGTTATGGCTAGACGAGCGATAAGCGATGCTGGTTGAGTCGATTGCTTGAACCTCTCCGGTATCGAATAGTTTCGCCGACAGCTGCAACAGCATCCGCCAGACGGGCATTTTGAGATCTTGTTTTCGAGCACAAACGGTGGTGAAGTCCGGCAACTCATCCGGTGCAAGGCCGAGTTTGGCGACAATAGCAGGCATTTCTCGAAGAATATCTAGCAACTGTCGGTAGGAGTGATCGAGGTATTCTCGGAGACCATGGATCGCTACGATCACCCAATCAGCGTAGCCATCTTTTCCTTTACTGAGAGGTTCTTTCGAACCGCTTCCGACAGCTTTTTGAGACAATTCGACGCATCGTTCGGTGAAGCGGGCCAGTTTGGAGTGCACATCCACCTGTGCTCGCTTCATTTCCCAGAATTCCCGACATAGAGGCAATATTACTAGCGTCCAAACACGGCCCAGGGCATCTATTGAGCACCAAATTACGGAAATCATCACTGGGAAGGGGTATTCTTAGCTCACGGTCGGAGCGTAAGCTGTGACCGCTGACTTCGGTCGTGATGAGGCATGGTGCCGACTTCGACTCGATCACAACACTGACATACACCGATTCCCTGTACGTTCATCAGTTGGGTATTGCAGTCTGGGCAGTGGCTCGGGGGTGGTGCAGCCGAGTCAGGGGCATACGGGAACAGCTCAAGGTCGTCCGTTCTGAGGGCTGCAATCGCGTCCATTACTCCGTGGTGATCGTCACCCCATGAGTGTGGGAAGACGTTCGCCAATTGCTCTCCAACGTATACAGCAAGACACATCATTGGAGTTCGGAGCGTGGTCTGTATTTCGTTCGTAAAGGTGGACGTGGAAGTCCGAACGCTGAACGGCGGTTGGATGCTGCCCCCGTGTTTACCGACCCACATTTCCATCTGTTCAAACGCATCGATCGCGTCGCTGTAGGGTATTTGGTCTGTGAGCGTGATTGCTGCCGGCCACGCGTGTATCACCAGGTTGTCAATATGATCCGCAGAGTCAAGCTGGTGTAACGTGTCGATTTTGCTGTCGATTGGCTCAACTAGTCCGTCCGGACGGACATACACCTCTACGGTCAGTTCGTTGGCATGAATGTTCATGGGACTCCCACGAAGGGGATAAGAGGCTTACATCCCGTGGCTAGATAACGGTTGGTCCGGTATAAAATGATTGTCTCGGATAATCAAATATCTGGTAAATGGGCTGGTTTGCATATGTAGTTGCCGTTCAGTGCAGAGAGAGTACTGACCGTTGCAGCATTAAGGGAAATACGGGCCATCGAATCATAGTTGGGCGATTGGTCCATGATCTGCCTCTATAGCACAATAATCTACGTAAATAAGGGTGGGAATCAGACAGAAGTCTGTTCAATACAAGTCAAACCTGGCACTCGTAGAAGGAGAGATTATTGTGAAATTAGGGGAGCTGTGCCTGTTCAAACCAGAATCGTTCGAGTGAATCCATTAGTGAACTAAGCGCATCAGGGGCTATCGGTTTTGTCAGATAGGCATTAGCGCGGGCATCGTAGCATCGCGCAATGTCTTCGTCGGTTTCAGAACTAGCGAGCATTATCACGGGGAGTGGTTTGAGTTGTGGGTCCTTTCGAATTTCGCCGAGAACTCCACACCCATCTCGACCAGGAAGATTCAAATCTAAGAGAACGAGATCGGGCAGCGGGTTCCCCGTGGACTGCTGCAAAAACTCTACGGCATTGTCTCCACTGGAAACTGTATGTAGTGTTATCTCTCGTTTTGTCGTCTTGAGCCCTTCCTGAATAAGCTGAACATCGTCGGGGGTATCTTCGACAAGGAGAATATCGATTGCGTCGTTGGAGGGAGTGTCGTGCATAGTGTCGGCGAGAATGAATTCTGTGATGCGCCCGTGACCGTTACACGACCATTCAGCCGGCAAACACCCTCTCTGCAAAGGGTGACGCACAGTGCAAAATTTCTCGTTATTAACGAAAGGAGTTGGAGATATATAAAGAGGGCGTTTATTTACATCATCAAAACAAACAGGCGGAGATCAGTTTGCATACTCAGTTACCGAATTGCTCACTTCGATTTCGATCGTATTTCTGAATAAAGAAACCGTGCTACTATCTACTAGTAGTTAGTCACCCAGAATCGCCTCCCGCGCCTTCTCGAGTTTCTGGAACCGGCCGGACGAGCCGCTCGCGTCGGGGTGGCCCTCGAGGTCTTTCACCTGCGCCCGGAACGCCGCCTGCACGATCTCGTCCGGTGTGTCTGGCGCAACATCTAGGACTTCGTGTGGTTCCTCGTCGCCGAGAGGATTGCTCTCAAACGGTGCTGGCGGCGCTGCAATCGCCTCGCCGGTGCCGCCCTGGACGTCGCCGCCGTCCGGCGGCAGCTGGGCAACCTCGTCGATGTCCCACGCGGTCTCTACGGCCTCCTGGGCAAGTGAAGCATCGGGAAGAGATCCTGCCAGTCGCAGTGGGTCTCGTGGCAGGTGACCAAGACGCCCTCGTCGGCCTCGCGGATCGTCTCGCTCTCGAGTGGCTGGTCAACCTTGATCTCGTCACTCTGCATCGGGGCTACCCCGCATGCAATCTGTATTCACCGAGCGATCAGGTCCCAGAGATACTTGCCAGCTGATTGTAGATTTATTAGTGTTTGCTGCATGTTAACTATTAGACTTAGGACCATCCGTGTACTCGGGGATCCACGGTGGCATCGATCGGTCCTTCGACCAGCCGAACAGGTGACGTTTCCCGTTGGCGTAGTAGTACCGATAGGCGTCGACGTAGTTGTCGGCCGTCCACTCTCCAGTCAGTTGCGGCGGATCGTCGCGAATGCGTTCTTCCTCGAGCGAGCGAACGGTCGCCCACGAGCCGTGTTCGATGGATTTCGCCACGATAGAGGTGAGCCATTGACGAACTCAGTGCCATCTCCTCTTCTAATAACCCCTCGCCAACTTCGCGGTGTTCAGCGTCACTGGGATCAATATCCTTTGCTGATTCCTGAGCCATTGCGGTTAGATGCTTTCAACGACCGAGGTAATAGAGGCAGTATTTTTGGATACCATAATCTAACTGACTTATTCACTCTCTTATTTTTCTTCCCTATTGCCGAATTTAGAACAGTATAGAAATCGGTAATAAATATTTCCGGAAGAGAAAACCGGTACTTCGGATCTCCTCTCTTCTATTGTCTCGAGATTCTCGGGATCGAGTTCTACCCCTTGAGCAAACACACCGATTTCAGCGGGTGTAAGTCGATCAACTTCCCGACTTCCACTCGCTCCACTAACTGCTCACCATTGAGACGGTGGTCGATATTAATTGAAACATCAACATTGGTTACTTCTCCGGCTAATGGCTCGTTCGGATCTGTATTCCGATGGTTCCTCGTTGTCGTCGAACTCACCGCGCGTGATCGGCTGCTAGTTGTCTCGTACCTCTTCAAAGACGGCGTCCAGTGCGACTGGTTCGAGGGGAGTGCGATACCTGTTCCCGACGGAGGATTCCCGCCCGTGTTACGTGGTGCGAAGCATGGCTCCTAGAGTTCGTACAAAACGAGGGCGGTGGTTCTGGTGACTGACTCGAGCGGTAACGTCTTGAGGGGAACTCAGCGATCTTGTATCCCATCCGTTCAAAAGGTAGAGATTCGTTGAATCCCTGCTACGGCAGGTGGTGGGTGTGTCTCAGAACAACTGCCTCTGACATCCGGGACTGGCTTTTAATTGAATTCTGGGTATTATCAAGATATAGAAACACATCACAGGCTGCCGACATCTCCGACAACCAGCGACCGAACGATAGATCCGGGAAAACAGCGTCGTGACTCAGGTGGTTCGGCGTGAAAGTAATGTCCCCCCTCGAGCGTCCTTCCAAACCGGATGGAGCAATTAGCGGAACACTCTGGAAGTTCGACTGTCAACTCGCCGCAGCCCGGACTCATGCGACGTTTGAAGGCCATGATGTGCCGCCACGTGCCGTATTCGAGGGCTATGACCGCGTGTTCCATCCGTGGATCCGTAGCTGGCGAGTCGGTGAGATCCGGGAGACACTCCGGTCGAAATTCGTGGGGACGCTACTATGAGTATAGATACCTCGGAACACCAAATGCACACTTACGGCTGCGGTGGGATCGACATTCGACCGGTCGACGATCATCCCGAGCGCTGTCGCTGCCGAAGTCGGGACGTTTCTCGAACCGGGGTCTGTAGCGAGAATACGCGGATAGCTTGCATCAGCTATAGCTATGGTATGTACCATCTGCTATTGCTGGGAACGGCCATACTGTTCGAGTGCCTCACGGATCTCGGCGAGCGTCCTGTTCGTGGTATGTTCATCAATCCGCTGTCGACGACTCTGGTCTCGTCAAGCTTTTAGGATATGCTCAGCGGTTTGGCTCGTCGACGATAGTTCACGATCCAATACCCAGCCGAGCACGCCACCGTAGACGAGGTGTAGAACGAGCTATCGCCGGCGTGATCGACTGAAGAAGGGATCGCCACTCTCATTATGCGGAATTCTGTAAGTGCTACCCCATTACTTACCCGTCTGGCGACCTGCTGATACACAATGTCATCACCAGATGTCCAGCAGTCGCTGTCGACTATCCAGTGTGATGCGTGCCAGTCTGCCGTTCAATCTGGCGGCCAGCAGACAGTATCATTTCTCCTCCTCGAGGGACTCACGATCCCCGTTCTCGGCTGTGACGACCATCTCGAGCAGTTTTCCTCGATCTGTGAATTGAGTTCCGACGACACGGCCGATATCTTGCATCATCGACCGGCCGGCGGTCTTTCCTGTCCCAGTTGCCGCCTCGCACCGTATAATGCATCCTATCCCATGATACAAGTTCAGGACGGGGCCATCGTCCCGATAGCGTGCCCGGAGCACCAGTCAGAGATTGCCCAGCGGTTCCAGACCGGACTCCGAACCCGGCAACAGCTGACGTCTGACCTCGTTACCCACATTGATTCATAAAGCGCTGCTCGAACGGCTCGAGGGACGCATCCCGCTGATCTATATTAGACATAGCCGCCGATCCCCGTCGAACTAGGCGATCTCACTGGCTTGAGAGGACTTGATTCTTGTACTCCGAAAACAGGTTTCCGGTTGACAAGGTTTTATTGAAATCAAGGTGACATCGTATAGGCGCAGGGTTTGTCAGACGTTCCCTCGTTCATGTCTCCCTGCTTATTGACAAGAGATCAGTACGGCTCCCCAGTCGTACACTCTTCCCTCAAGACATAGCTGCTCGAAGACACGGTTCTATCGGCTTGAATCCCTACCCTCTACCCTCGTGTATCTAAACCCCGGCCGTAGATACGTCTCTCTGGTCGAGCATGGAATATTGGGGAGAGAGTAGACCTCTTTTTCAGGGACTTGGCACAGTCCCGACAGATCGTCTTATCGACCGTACCCGCTGATAGCACTCGGTTGGTAACTATCTCACCGCACTGGTGTTCCACAGAAACGTCCTGCTGCTTGAGCTCAACGACATCGTCCGCTCGTGACCACCCCCGTAGATAGACCTTAGATAGCCTTAAGTGTACCAGTTCTCGACAACTCACTATGTCGAACATCAATTTCGAGGTTGACGACGACCAATACGAGAGGAGGCGGTGTGACTATGCCCGAATGTGAAGAGTGCGGAGGGTTCGTCACTCAAGACTTTATTCGAGTGTTCGGCATTAGCGGCGAGGTACACGGCTGTCCCCACTGTATGACCAATCGAGAATTGGGTGACGGTGATGCGACCTCGAGGAGCGAGTGACCGACAACGAAGTGTATACGCCGCTGCCAGACATACCCACTACCAGACCCCGCCCAACAGCCACGGTCTTACCCGTACTCGCGAGATCACCGAACAGCCACTCTCCCATCTCCCGGACTCGGTGACGCAATGCACGTTCTGCTCCGGCGAGTACCAACCCTGTTCGACTAGTGACTGGGAGAAGCAAGACCCGTCCGAATGCCGGTCCTACGATGTGGCTGCGGAAGGTTCGTGACCGGGAAGGCAAATAAGATTCTCTCGACCCAGACTGAGTTTCGTTATCTCTCCCTCTTTTTCCAGATCCGACAACAGACGACTGACCTTGGCTTTCGACCAGTCGACCGCGTCAACGATCTCGGACTGTTTCATCTGCCCCCCGTTTTCCTGAAGCAGCCTGTGAACCTGCTCCCGATCAGTGCCGATCAATGTTTGGCTATGTGATGAGTCGACAGCAGCCGTGTCACCTCGTTTGAACCGATTCCAGACCACAAAAAGGACGCTAAGCATCGTGAGAGCACCAAGTCCGAGTACCGCAACAAGATCGGCTGCAATCCACGCGATACCTGATATGCTGTCGGTCACTCCAAATGTCCCCAACACAGCATATATGTTATTCATTCAAGCCATCCTCCGTATGATTTGGTATTCAGGTTTCGTGTTTTCGCTGCGTACACGCCGGCACGCTCTCACTCCGGATCTACTACCGATTCACCGGGATCGGAATCTATGGTAACATCCCACATATAACTATCAAGAGCCCAATATAAATGAGTATCATCTACAGCGGTGTATTCTGGAGAGCCTCGTCCAGTCTCTACCTCGAAAGAGGGAGACCGATCGCGGGAACCGACAACTGAAGGAGCCGGCTTCGGGAAAGCCCGAAACTACAAACCACTATACTGTCCAGTGGCCACAACGTTCTATTGAAAAGTTGTTTAAACAAAACATACTGTTACTCGGAAGACAGATCTTCATACGACTCTAACAATTCGAAGAGATCCGGGTGAGTTCCTGGTGAGCTTCGGCACCAGTTCCTACCGGACCTTCTAAACTGGCATCCACCTTGATCGAGGTCCTATACTCGAGATCGTCCTTGCTGAAGTCGTCTGATTCGACCATTTTGCTATTCTCGTTCCTCAGATTGGTCGGAGATTTTATTTCGCCTCACTTTCGTCTGAGTCGTGACGCTGTTTTCCGTGTGTAGTAACCGACATTGATAAACAGAACTGTCGTCGGATGTACGAATAGTGACGGCTAGATTAAGGGATGTCGATGCTGTTTTGAGAAAGTGGGTGAATAATATGGCACAATCCGAGCAAACACAATCCAAGCGCGTCGTCGGCGTCTGTGAGCGCTGCGGATCAGTATATGCTGCAAAAGTGCTTTCGTCGGGGCGAGTCCGTCCAATTGGAAGAGACAGTTGCTCTTGTGGAAACGAGAGATTCCGAACTATGCGGTGAGCAGTACTGTCGCTACTCATTTTGATCCCACCATTTCCGCTTGGAGTGATCGAATTCCACTATCGGTATGAAGCGGTAGTATATACATGACCACTCTACACCCGGCTCCAGCCCCTCTCAGAGAGTGGCGGTCATCAACCGTGTTACTGGCCCAACCACGGACGGTTCGATGACCGCCGCTCCTTCATCACCGACAGTGCGTTCAGTACCGCTCGAGGCGTTACCGCTCGAATCAGTCACCAGAACCACCGCTCTCGTTTCGCATGAACTCCGGCAGTGACGATCGCTGCGATCGGTATCTTCCGGTATCCGTACGTTGCGGATTTGGCATTATCACACGATGTCCGAGTAGTCGTAGTCCTATCGCTACTTCTCGTGACGCTCGTTCCGCTCGTGATATTAAGCGCCTCTATCCTCCGCGTGGCGACGATCGTCCGTCAAACGGTGACATACAGACCATTTGTTCCAGAATCTAATGGCTAATTCGTCCTAACGTCTCCTTTGATAGGAGGGATAGTGGAAAGACGGTTTTCTGGAACGGTTCCGTGGTTGCCACCGCTCAAAAAGCCGACTTTAGATCGCTCACGCTTGATCGCTTCGGGAGAAAATTCGCCGAGATAATGCTCTCAGAAGGTATCCCAGTCTCGCCAGCCACCCCAAGCCATTACGACTGATGGGAGGACTCCCTGCTCGAGGAGGGACGTCCACTAGGTACGACGGAGATCGTGGACATCGAGATACGCCCATCCCTCGTCGTCCGTCTATCTCTCGAGTTTGGTAGCGGCCTTCTGTACCCTCCGGTAGACGGTCGTTCCATCGACATCGATGAGGGGCTAGTCATCGGCCTGCTCGAACGCCAGCATGTTGGCGATCGCTTCGACTTTGTCGGGTACTGGTGGCTCGCGGTACTGATCGCGCTTGGCATAGTCTTCCCAGATACGAACGTGCTTTCCTGTCGGCCTCTCAACGAGATCGTTCGGAGTGATTTGAATAATCTCGGACCGACGAAGGCCGACACGCCCACCTAACAAGAACGCGAGCCGTTGATGGGGAATCTCGGCGTGATCGATCAGTGCGTCGAACTCTTCGTTCGAGAGCCAGACGCGCATCCCGTCTCGAGAGTCGTACTGTTTGAGTCGCATCTTAGACTGGTTGCAAACTACCTAGCTTTTGTGGCTCAATCGGATCGAAAAGAGTTAATTGAACCAGACACACAATAGAATCCGGATTCTCGTGCGATTCTTGTTACAGAATATGTGGTCGGTAAATAGGAAAGCAGTCCATCGATCAGGATCTCTGCGCTTTGATACCGCTCCTCGTATCATAATTCGTGATTACAGTAGATTGGGAACGCCAAGCATCTATAGCCATTCGGCAATAAACAGAGACAGCGGCTCTCATGATTACTGCCTTCACAACTTGGCTCCATTCGCAGAGAGGAGACGATAGCGAACGGGCCGCGAACCTCGGTCTCCAACTCGCTATCGCCACTGCGCTCGTCGAAGGAGTCCATCGGCGCGATCCGAGCGTGATCGTCAACGGTATCGTTTCGCTTCTGTTTGCAGCGATACCGAAATCTCTCGAGAACAGATACGGTGCTCGTTTCCGGCCGTGGCAACGACTGTGGGTCTCGGGAGCGGCGTTGGTCCACACGCTGGGGATGCTGGGTCCGTACGACCGGATCTGGTGGTGGGATCACCTCGCGCATACGCTATCTGGTGTCGTCGTCGCGGGGGCCACAGATATCTCGTTTCGAGCGGAGGCCGAAAAGGACACCCAAGGAAACTCTTTATCGAAGTCTAGACCGGCAGTGATCGTGGGGATAACACTCGGATTCGGTGTTCTCTGGGAGATACTTGAATACACCATCCACGCAATCGCCGATCGGAAAGGGTTCGAACCGCTGCTCGTTCACTACGGACGACTCGACGCGATCGGAGACATCATCTTTGACCTCTTGGGAGCGGGTCTCGTGGTCCTGTTTGGCCGAGACGGACTCTCCAACGTCACTGAATCGATCACCGACGAGAGCGGCGAATGATGGTCAACCGTGACCGCGAGAGGGAGCGGAACCCTAGTCGAGTGAGAAATAGTAGACTCATAAATATCGTGTGAATCACTCCAAGGGTAGATCATACCTTGCTAATACTGCCGTCCCTCTCATTATCGTCCGAGTACTGGGATCAAACATGGTTGGAGTCAACAAGGTAGAGACGGAGGAAGACTATATCCACGTCCGATTTAGAGATCCGGACCAATTCGACGAAATTCGGACGCCTGATTGGGCAGAGGATCCCGCCCACTCGGTCTCTGAGGGAAGTGAAGTGCGAATGGGACGGGAAGATGATAGTGACGACTGGAAGGTGGAGTCCGTTCTCATCAAGAAAAGTGTCGGCGAAGACAAGGCTGAAGAGCAGGCTCGGGATATCGTCGACAAGATCGAGTCGTAAGGACGCCCCAGCTTACATCGCCACCGTGTTGCGCTAGCCGATCACGACCGCCTGTGGAGTCAAACGGCTGGTACCGTTTTCTAACCAGTCCGCAAACAGCGAGCGATGATAGTAGCATTGCTGGAGGGAGTACTAACACCGAAAACTGTGGTGGAAGGCTATTTATCGGCTGGTCGCGACACTTCCCGCACACTCGAGAGTGACGTCGTCGACGGGCTCACAGCCAGTTCCGCACCACTGACAGCCGTTCCACTCGAGCGTCACCCAGAGACAACCGTCAGATCGTGGCCGGAACGATACCTTTCGCGGCGTCGCCGGCCTTGAGCGATGACGGCCTCGACGAGGACCCCCATGAGATCCTCAAGATCTCGCCGGACACCTCAGACGATGTTGTCAAGGCCGTCGCCCATCGGAAGTCGGCGGACGTCCATCCCGATAGCGATAGTCCCGATACGGAGGAGTACGTCCGGATCCAGAAGGCGAAAGATGCGCTGCTCGAGGGCTGACTCTATAGTTTCTCCGGATACTGCTGATAGTCTTTCTCGGCAACGGGATAGATTCCAGCCTCCGGTTGTACTGTTGGCCAGTATGCTTAATTCCCAATGACCGAATGCACCAAATGGCGGGGTGGAGAGTCCGTCGTTGCCGATAGCCTATCCGTTCGAACTGAGACATTCGTAAACGCCCGCCACCGATCGAGGATCGTTCCAACGTCGACCTATCCAGCCGACACCTGGTCTTCGATCGACCCCATCCGATTTACTCACTGACCAGTCGGAGGGGGGCTCCAACGCCGATCCGTATTCGGCGTTTCTCGTGCCTATGAGTGTTATCGGCAAAGTGTCCGAGTTAGTGGGGAAAGTGGATGTGAGTTCTGGAGTGACCAGTTGGGTCCAACCCGGACAGTAGCCAGTATCTGTGGGACTATAATAAAAGTCGGGAGTGTTTCGAGTCGTGAGTAATTGACTTAGCGCGTTCGGGATAGCGTCGGCGCAACCAAAGATGATTATGCGCTTTGACGCTGACTGGATGTCACGCGCCGATGATCGCATTCTGGAGCATCTTACTGAAGAGGGCCCAGATACCCCCAAGGAAATGGCTGACAGCGATCGTGTATGGTTCTCGCGGCAACACATCAACGCCCGCTGCAAGACGCTCGTTGAGTACGGCCTCGTCATCCACCTCGGCAACGGCGTCTACGACATCACCCGCGAGGGAGAGCAGTATCTTACCGGTGATCTCGACGCTCGCGACCTCGAGGCCGACTGAACTCAGCTGGCGGCATCCCTAGATAAAAAACGAGCTAGTCGCCAGTCTTGAACGACTTCGCATACGGTAGCCTAGAAGAAGGATTCCTTACTCGTCTTCGAGCGCTGCGTAGATCTCCGCGTGGCGGCGTCCGTCAAGCTTTCCCATTTCGAGGGCGATTTCGTGACGTTCGGCGTCGCTCTCGGCCGCCTGATACCGCTCGTATAGCTGACGGACCTCATCGTCGACCGTCGGCGAGGAATCGGTGCTGGACGCCATCGTTCTGTTGAAGATACTCTGTGTGTCCCTTTATCAGTTGCGACGAGCGCACGCCCGGAAGTAGATGACTGCAGTGTCTGTGTCGACCGCGGCTTCATCGGTTGCGAAGCGATGCAAGAGGGCTCGGATTTCATCACCGTAGTCAAACGTGTATCCGTTCAGCATATAGAAGACGACCACCGTTCGAAGCGCCGTTCGCTTGTTCCCGTCGACGAACGGATGATCCGCAACGAGCAACCGCATCAGATGGACCGCTTTTTCATGGATCGTCTCGGGCACCTCCCCGAAGAACCCTTCCGAGATGTACTGCAATGCGGAGGCAATCGCGTCCTCTGACCGAACTCCAGGTTCAGTAGTGTCGCCTTCTGCCACGATCTGCTCGTGGAGATCGAGGATGAGTTCGACGGCACTGTCTAGTTACGCGCTTCTGATGTAGAACGGTGTTTCAGCGCCTGTCGAAGCAGTACCGTATGCTATCGGATCATCACTTCTTCTGAGACGTTTGCTGAAGCAGTCGACTGTTCGCCGCTCGTGGAACAGGATCTCGTTATCTCAGATTACAGACGGTGGTTTCACAACCGATCCCGTCACTTCGTCATCGTCCTCTCTTGTGGTTTCCCTTATCTAGACAGTGCCAGTTCGACAGAGGGATACGCGACGTCGTCAGTCACATACCTGACTTTCTCATGCCGCCCGTTAATCGTTTCTCAACCGTCGGGCTCAGTCCTCTTTGTCGTCGACAGCGTATAATGCCTAGTCGTCGATATCCTCTACACCGAACCGGTTGTTCGCTGTCCGCGTGCTTTCGTGGAACTCGGCTAGATCGACACTATCTTCGGCAGCGCCAAGGGCCTCGATATCAGCAATTGATCCACCTGCGTCCTCGATATCGAAGTACTGGTGAACGACCGGCCAGAGCGCCCGCAGGACACTCTCCGCGGCCAGCGGCGAAATATCGAGATCTCGGGCTATCAGACGGTGGGTCACTTCGCCACGTTCGCGGGCGACCGTGTAGGTGAGCGCCGTTGCGAGGCCATCGACGCCGTGGCGATCAACGTACGTGTTGATGTCGTCATCAGTTTGGCGCCGGCCAACGGCATCGATTAGCGCCGGCGTAATCGTATATTTGCGGTCACCGGCAGCTGCAGTCACCGTCAGCTTGATTTTCAGAGCGACGTACCGTCGTGGCTGTTTATCATGGGTGACCTCAATGACGTCAGCGTTGACGAGCCGATTGACGTAGGTATATGCTGTCTCCTCCAGGAGTTCGAGATCGCCTTTGACTTCTTGGACGGTCGCCTCGCCTTCGCGAGCAAGATATGAATACAGCCGGGCAAGCTGTGGCTCCTCCAGCAGGTCCGCAACCAAGAGAAACTCGCGGATGATGTCTCTATTAGCTCGATTCGATGCGCGTGGCATAGCACTCTTGACCACTATTGTCACGGAACTCTAAACTGATTTGGGGTTACTCCACTGGCGTCGCGATAAGGTGCTCCTCGAGGTCGCACGGTCAGTACGTGGCTGGCCTACAGGGACTACAACGGACACAGAGTTGGATCGGGCCTTCGACCGAGTTCCACTCGGAACCGCGTGAGCCGGACGAGACGTCGTAGAAGGCGCAGGCAACAAGCGTCTGCTGCATCACTCGTCCTCCTCGTCGGTGTCGCGGGCGGCCGTCCAGCCCAGTGGAAGACGGTCAATTGGGTGGTTGAGTCGAAAGTGGTGCTACTCGGCTCGTGGACGAGGACTCAGTCCTCGGGAACGGGTGTAGCGACATCTGCGTCGACGAGTTCACTGACCAGGTTGTGAGCCGTCGCGTCGTCGATGTCTCCCGTTGCACAGCAGCGGAATCACGGTTCTGAGCAAGAAGTGTTTGTTCGAACTGTTCATAGTCGGCACTCGTATCGTCGAGGGGATCAAACATGGTGAATCTCGCCGGGCACGCGAGAGCGCGCCTCGCACCTCATGGCGCCGACAGACTCATCGTCGGTAGCAGGTGGGGTGGTGAAGCAGGCCCCAAGCTTCCGGAGTGTTAACCAACAATTTGAGATCACTTCGGGGTAATAGGCATCTCACCGAATTTCTTATACCGATTCACCCGGAGTACCATACTATGGGAAGTGGCTCATCAGAGGCGGTAATACTGCTGGTAGAAGACAACCCTGGCGATATTCGTCTCATCGAAGAAGCCTTCTCAGACGGTAACATCGGAAACACACTCACTACCGTCACTGATGGCCAAGCAGCACTCGACTTTATTTATCAACGCGGCGAGTACGAAGACGCTCCCCGACCAGACATTGTACTGCTTGACCTAAACCTGCCAAAAGTAGACGGTGAGGACGTTCTACACGAGATCAAACATCACCCAGAACTAGATCAGGTGCCAGTGATTGTCCTGACCGGGATGGATGAAGGCTTGATTGAATCCCGGGATCTCGATCATGATGCAGACGAAGATGCAGTGCTCGAAAAACCGGTTGATCCCGGCGAGTTCGTTGAGCTAATTCGGTCGTTCGAGCAGTTTCGGTTAGCAGTTATGCGAGTGGACTGACGAGAACAGCTTCTGTGGTAAGTCCTTGGCCTGTACTTCCCGTTTGTCAGGTAGTCACAGAGAGGGTATAGGAACGTTTCTCAGACACTCTGTGTTCCAGCGTATTACTGAACTCGAGTTCATGCTTGAACTCCACAGCAGTAGGGGACTGTCAATTGCGAGCTCCAGTTCAATGGGACTGTCACCACGTGCAGCCCCCGACGGGCTCCAGAGGTACCAAAACGACTGAAAACAACGGCTCTGGTGAAACCATCAACTGGTGATCGGTTTGGCACCCTCAGCGATAAGTGCAGACGAAGTAGATATCACCAGCCAGGTGAACGCTCGCTCCCATCCCACCGATGGTGTTTCGTTGTTAGTTGTCGAACTCTACATTTATCCGGTCTGATCCGACTTCTTGGCCTTGAGAACGGTATTTCGGAGGACACGGTCTAGTTACGCGATTTTGACGTAAAACGGTGTTTCAGCGGCCGTTATCCGCTTATGATGAGATCAGTGACCATCTCCTCTCGGGAGATGTGAACTGAAGCAGTCGAATTTTCGCCGCTCAGAGAACAGCGTCCCTTTGTATCATGTTCTATAGAGGTTTCACAGCCGGTATCGTCCCTTCATCGTTTTCACGTCTTGCGGTTTCCCTTATCTAGACAGTGCGGCAGATGGAGCTGGATACTCAATCGCATCAGCTCGTGCGGTGTCGCCTCGCGGTCCACAAAATCTAATTGAATGCCGCTACTAGAGCCGTTGAGGCGGATGAATTCTGGCAGGGACACCTAGAATTCTGACCCCCTCGCTTTTCAGACCGTATCTGCACAGTGCCCAGGTCTCCAACGGACTTAAACGGGTAACTCACCAACTATCAATATGTCATCGATCGATCTCACAGCGAGCCAGAAGAAGATTCTGCGTGCGCTGACGAACCTCCACAAGAAGTCCGAGGACACAGTCAAAGGTGAAGATATCGCTGAGCAGGTCGACCGTAATCCAGGGACGATTCGTAATCAGATGCAGAGTCTGAAGGCACTCCAACTAGTCGAGGGTGTTCCTGGACCGAAAGGGGGATACAAACCGACGGTGACAGCTTACGAGACTCTTGAAATCCAGCAGATGGATGAGCCCGCAACTGTTCCTCTCGAGCACGAGGGCAAGCACCTTGAGGACATTATCATTGAAGAGATCGACCTCTCGAGTGTCCACCATCCTGAACTGTGCCGAGCGGAAGTCCACATTCAGGGCTCGATCGACGCCTTTCACGAGGGTGATACGGTCACTGTCGGCCCGACTCCACTCTCAAAACTCACGGTTGAGGGCACCGTCGACGGCAAGGATGACACAAACAATATCCTCATTCTGAAGATCGACAATATGGTCACGCCGACCGAAGAATTGGCTCACTAAGAATCAGTCACTACAGTTCTGTCTAGAGAACAGGAACGCTTCTCGGCTTGAGGTCACTCTTCTACAATGGATTGTTCAAGTGTGAATCCGCACTCGAGATTGAGAACGAGCACCTTTTGCTCGCTTCCGTAGCAATCTGAATCGTAGTCCTGCAGTTTGGCGATCCCTTCCCGGAGTTCGCGTCCCTGGGTCGGTGAGATGTTTGCTGTTTCTTTGAGCGTACCTTCGGTCAGTTCTGTGCTCTCGATTGCACTGGTGATCACTACTGAACTAGACAGTATCTATCGATATTCTGTATAGCGTATTTTAAAATCTTCATACTCTAGTTAATAGATTGGTACGCTAATTAGATTACCTTTTGGCCAAGAAATAGGTACTCGTGGCTGTAGCGTCACCTCCAGACAGGTTCTCAGCGAGAAAAAGGCCTCACAGATATCGTGAACAGTCTGGAGACGCCATTCACATACAACTACAGAAGACAGCGAAGAACAGCGACATTACTCGATGTCAAGGCTGTATAGGCGCTTGCGGGCGTCCGAGAACGAAACTCGAGAGTCGACGACGTTCTCATCGTCGAGCCGATTCAGGCCGTAGCGAACCGTCCGGGCTGGCAGAAGCGTTTCGTCGGCGATCTGTTGCTGGGTCATTGTATCGTTGTACTCAAGGACTTTTGCGACGAGTTTGGCGCTCGGTGGCAGGTCGCGGATGTCGTCCCATGACCCCTTTTGAGTAGTTTTCTGATGCAGCGATTCTGACGTACCCATTCTATACACTCCATTTCAAATACAGTGCGATAATATTTTCTATCCTATTATATGCTTATCGGTTATATAGCGGGCGCAAGTTCATCTATCTGAAACCCCGTGAAGCAGGGCACTGCTAGATTGAGGCTGAACTCCAGATTGACGTAACGAGTTCTTCGGACGTACCGTTTTTGGAGTCTCTCGTCGATGGCATGGGGAATCTCACTGCTCTCGCACGAACCACGCTCAACGGCCATTTGGGCTACTCTGAACGGAACAACAATTCAATCTAGCAGTGCCACACGACCAAAACAATCAGATTGCTATGGAAATCTGGTATCTTCCTCACGTGATCTCGAGTGGACTGTCCATCGTGCGTGTTCCAGGTCGACTGTCCACCGGTCGCCAGCAGCAGCGGCCGCGGTGCGGTGCTGGGCGTTCGCCACAATCCTGCCCGTTCGGGCATCGGTCGCCAACCCGCTCGTTTCGCTCTTCGAACGTCTGCGGCCGATCCTCACGTCCCTCTTCGGCTCTGATCCACTGGATAGCTGCTGATTTCCCTGTCCGATTGTCGTGAGGACGCGCTGATCGACTCGGAATCTTCGATAGCGTCGGGATCGTCCGGGACTACGTCCACACCGAGTCCGGCCTCGACGAGAGCCAGATCGATATCGTCTTCTCGGACCTCGTCTGGATCTTCGAGTTTCGGGTGACTGCCCGAGAGCATTATCGCCGCGATCGTCTCGCGAAACCCTCGATCCTCCGCCGGGAGTACGTCACGACGACACGCGAGATCTTCGACCGCCTCGTCGAACCAGACGACTGCCCCGGGAACCCTCATTACTCACATCCTCCGTCTGTTGCCACTGCCTTGCGACCAGCCTCAAGCACCTCGAACTGGTCATCGACGTCCACGAGGTCATCGGGCTCGCCATCGCCCAGACCGAGTGTCTCGATCACAGTCTCGATCTCCTCATTGGTCACTCTCTTGACCGCCTCGCCAGATATCGTGTTCGTCTCGTCGATCTCACCAGGGTATTGCGCCCGTGCGACCTTGTTCTGAACGACGGTCTCGAGAGTGGGTTCGGGGACCTCCTCAACATCGACGTCTTCGAGTTCCTCGAGTGTCGACTCGAGCTACTCTTGGCCGCTCTCATCCGGGTTTCGGCACCTCGATCAGCCTTGCTCTCGGTCTCAGACTCGATCTCGATCGCGAGGTGTCCGATAATCTCGAGTGCGTGGTCGTTCGCAGTCTCAGCAGCCAGGACACGACGCTTGTCTACTCTCAGGGCATCGTCGTCCTCGTTGTACGAGAATCCCGGCGAATCGGCGATCTCGCGCATGTATCCCCTGCGTTGTTGTAGGCGAGTCCGTTGATTCCGACTGCCTCGTCCTTAGTGTACTGGTATCGCGCCACCATAGCCCACGGGGCAACGAACGGATCGCCGAGATCCTAGCCGACGAAGTGTTCGGCCAGCGTCGGCGTCTCATGCCCGCCTGAAGGGGGAAATCCGCGAACCCGCTGGAGAACCGGTCAGACTTCATTGTCGCCGGCCCGGTGTTCGGATCTTGCAATGGGGATATTCGTGCCAATCTTCTTCGTCAGTGTCAGCTTCGAACCAGAGTATGCTATTGAGTTGGCTCTGGGCTACTCTGTACGTTTCTCGTCTGCCTCCCTTTCCTCTCCGAAATTCACACGCGGTACGAACGGTCCGAAATCAGCAGTTCGAGAGGCAATCGAGGCAATTCGGAATGTATAGACCAACAAGACGATGAAGGGAAGGAAAACGAAAGTAACCACTCCACTGACAATAATCACAAGTAGCATTGGAACTCCAACGGTTTCGATGATCGTTGGATACACCATCATAAAGATTCCTCCACCAAGCAACGTTGGAAAGCCAACGATTAACAATAATTTTGAGAGATGTGCAAGTTCATACTGCATATACAGCGTCTTGAATGACTGACGAGCGATTGCAAGGTAACCGAGCAACTCAATAAGCTGATCAAGCGTCTCAAGGGCACTGTTCGAAAGTTCGTCAGCATAGCGCGTTCGAATCTTCCGGGCTGCATATAAGTGTGCACCATTGAAACGACCAAGTACTGCTGACAGCGCATCGAATGTACCGAAATCCGCGTCCTCGAGCGATTCGGAGACTAGTTCACCCTCAGTTGTAACTGCTTCAATAAAATCCTTAACGACGGCAGTACGACTTGGATTAGTCATTTGACTTGCCTCAACTTGTAACTGCTTGGTCCGAGCGACAACGGTATCGACGATAAGTTGCAGAAAATCGGCGGGTGCTGCCGGACTGACCGGGGTTTCAGTCACAGTTTCGACCTCGTGTCGAAAGGCGGTCATCTTTTCAAGTCTATCTTCGAGGTCACCCGGCCAACCGAGTTCCTGCGAGAGAACCAGCTGGTTGATTGCGAGGACAATTGTGATGAAGGGCAAGGTTCCGCCGACAATAGCTGCGACGAGCGTTGTGGCAGTATCTGGGTCGGTGACCGGGATATAACCTGCGAGTCCGATGCCAGCACACGTGATAAAAACGATGAGTGAGAACAGGCCCGTGATCATATACCGGCTCCCATCGAGCAATATCCACCGCTTGATCGGCGATTCTCGCAGCCGTTCGTGGACGAGATCACTTCGACTTACGTCCTCGTCAATCTGCTCGTCCGTATCGATACCGGACCCATCTGCACACATGTCGCTGATTTCTACACTGAAGCGGAAAAGTGTAGAGCCAGCACAAACTGCAATGACAACTCTGGATCATCTATTCGCCTTGCTTGTGAATTAATCATCCGAACAGAGTTTACTGTCTCTTATCACTAATGTACTCTGATCGCTTTTCCGAGGAAATAGCCGACGAGTGCCCAGAGAATATCGACTTCTATGCCGTGAACTGTGATGCCGACGACACTCCCGAGGAACCCTATCCCGAGTGCGAGATAGCGTACGGTAATCGATACTGATTGCATACTTTCTCCAAACACAGATAATGAGGTGGAAATTCGCCCGAACATCTTCGTTTAATAGACTACATTAAGAGATCGAATAGGATATCTCTCAGTGACAACGTATTTTATCGTTTTCCGCCTCTGAAAGATTGAACCATTCTACCAAACAAGCCACTTGGTTAACAACACGATGACCATAAGGAATACATGTTCACCGTCGACGACAAACCCGTAGTATAACGGACCGCGGTCCGACGTCGCGAAAGGAATATAGGTACAAACGTACGCGTTCATCGCGAGTACGACTAGATACCGACGCGAGAGTATGCCGGCTGCTATGAGGACGACGACTGCAGCGGCGACGACGACAGTGGCAATCAGAGAACTGATACGAGCCCACTCTGGACCGAAACGGTTGGGGACTGTCGGAATTCCCTCTGCGCGGTCACCCTCGATGTCTTTTATGTCGAAGATCACTGCGGCGATCGTGATCATAGTCGTGATATAGACGAACAGAAACAGGATCTCGAGTGATCGGAGTTGGCCGTAGTAGTATCCGACGCCCAGCGGTATCGCGCCCCAAGCAAGACCGACAACGAGATTTTTCACGAGAAACAGTTGTTTGACACCGCCAACAGAATACAGTAGGACGACCACGAGCGGTAGGAATAGGTACGCGGCCCCAGGAAGGCCGAACGTGATCGCAACGCCGACCGCGGCGATATAGAGCACAGTACCGGTAACTAGCCAGTAGCGACCGTACCGCTTCGTAAACGCTGCGCGCTGAGGGACGTTCTGCTTGTCTTCCTCAATGTCAGTGAATCGATTAACGGTATATACGAACATTGTAGCCGCGAAAACGATGAACAGTGGCAGCGGCTTGAGTGGTAGATTCGCGAGAAGGATCGTCGTGACGGCGACACTGACCGTTGCCAGTGAGATGAAAAGATTGCTGTGAACCAGGAAGCGAAGGACAGCGATTATCAACGATATCCAATCCGCTCTCCTTTGTGTTTTGGCAGGATTCTGCACGGGAAAGCCTTGCATACCCTATGAAGAGGCTGGCTTTGAATGCTGTGCTGGCCTCGCACGAGGTTAGGTGACAACCCCGTGTAGCTGGGATCAGTCGTGACCATCGCCCGACTTGTGACTAATCAGATTCTCATAACGATCATTACCCTTCGTTTTTGAACACACAGATAAATGAGCAGCGAATGGAATCATACCAACAGGATTAGACGAAGTACCTTTTACCATCCAAAACCCTGTTTCATGTAGAATCGAGGATGAAGAAGACAAAGGCGTTTCATCTACTCGCCAGCGCTGATCGTCAGCTTATACTCCACGAATTAGTTAACCGAGAAGGCGAGGCCTCTGTAGACGAACTTTCACAGCAAGTAGCCGCTCGGAGACATAGGATTTCGCCTGAAACGATTAGCAGCAACAAGATTGAGCGAGCGAAGGTGCGGTTAGTTCATACCCATCTCCGCCAGTTAGTAGGAATGAATATCATTAACGTGGATTGGAATGAGAAAACAGTAGCATTTAGCAATGATGAGGAGACAGATCGACTGTTTGAAGCCGCTGAGGAGTTAGAAAGTTGGCCTCCAGATGACTTTCTGGAATCTCCGTATCATAACTGAAAAGGTATGAATCGCAGCTATACTCGGTTCCTTCCTCTCTTAGTAGAAGGAGAATAACGAAGTCGATTGGATTACAGTGTGAGTGACCATTCGTGGCTACAATCTGTACACTCAAAGTCTGCTATTGTCTCTCCACTAGAGGTGTATTTGCTAATTTGTTCTCCCAGCCCATCATCGCATTTGGGACAACGAGCACTGAGCACTCTCTTAGAAATAGAAATTCCCGCCCTGTTATTTCTTTGGCAATCATTTTGGGTGGTTCATCTATCAATAACTCTCAGGCTACTCTACGATAACTATCTCACCTCTACTGAACGGCAACTGTGTGTGCATACTGACCGCTCGGAGTCAATCGATCTCGTCAAGAAAGTCGTCCAACGGTTCAGCGAGTTCGTCGAGCCAGTTTCCATCCTCGCCGGGAATGTGGCGGATGACAATCATGTCTTGCTCATCGACATTACGCGTCGTATCAAGGCGCTGGGTTTGGTGCCAGATTCCTGTGACTGTGATCTGTCCCTGTTCGGCATGGTGGTATCTTTCACCATCCTCAATAACCCGGTCAGAGACTGAATCCGGACACTGTTCGTTGTTATTCATTAAGGGTAGTATTGCCCCAGATATGTTCCCTCTCGTGCCTGCGAGAGATGGTCTTGTCCTGCTCTCAGGAGTAGTGAGCCATCACTATCTACCCAACCTAATAGTAACTGCGTGTGCTTACTGATCGAAATCCGCGATATTACCCAACTGAGATCTTCTCTCTTGGTAAGCGTGATACAACTAACTCGTCCTCCCGTGCGGCGACGAAATCGATTACCAGTCGCGGTTATTGCTACGTCATGAAAGGGGTGATTGACGCGATATGCTGGGCCACTGTTGCTACCCGGAGAATAAACGCTATCAGGAGCGCAAGAGGGATGAGACCAACCACAGCCGTCAGGAGAGCGAAAACGAGTAGCATTGGCATAGGGGCAGCCGCCGTGGGAAAGGTAGCGAGCTGGACGAGTAACGCGACTGGGAGAGAAATCGCCAGCACACCGACATACAGGAGTGAGCGAGAGAGCTGTGCGAGTTCCTCCTTCATGGACGCGGTCGTGAAGTACTGTCGAGCAATGTCGAGATTCTTCAAATCCGCGCTCAAGGAATCGAGCGTGGAGAGCAGCTGGTCATGCTCATCCCCCTCGTAAGCCGATTCAAGCTGATGACATTCATGAATGTGGGTCGCGTATTCGATACCGAGGAGGGGAACGATCACCGAAGAGAGCTTATCCGATCCTGACCCGAGTTCCTCGCTAATCAGGGCACATTCCTCTGGTAGCTCATCGATAAGATGGGTATCTGGTTCACTGCTCGAGTCAGGGAGAAAGTCCTCGAGCGAACCGGCGCGTTCTTGGGTCTGCTGAAGGAGCTGTTGCAGGAAGTCGACTGGATCGGTCGGTGGTGCCGGCTGGTCAAGTGCTGCCTGCCGATAGTCGTCTGATTGGTCGATCTCGTCTCGGAGCGACCCCGGCGACTCTAGTTCCTGGGAGAGAATCACTTGGTTGATCGCGACCACAAGGGTGATGAGTGTGATATTCCCCCCGATCAATGCGCTCGCGATATAGATCACCGGCGTGAGATTGCGGATGGCGAACTGTGAGAAGAGAGGGATAAGCACCACCACAGTCATGGTGAAGAGTATCCCAGTGGCGACACTGAACCGATCCCCTGAGAGGAGCAGCCATCGACTGACTCGGTCGTCCATTCGTTGATTGGTACTTCGCCGGTCAGCCGGAAAAGGTGTGGTGCCTCTCTCCACCTTCTCTCTGTATCGGATTTGATTCTTCGATTACATCCGATCTTTGTCCTCCCTGTACTGATCTCCCTACTGTGTCGGAGTGAGAAGGAAGGCGACGTACCACCTGTACTAGCTGATCGGCTAGCAGTGGCTGCTCCTCTATGAATGCTCAATAGGAGTGCGCACTGTTCGATGTTCACCAGTACATGACACTCAGATTGTGCCGTTACCATAACTGCTTATGGAGCGAGGAGTTGTCTCTTCTCTATGACCGATTCGAGTAGCGACGAGTTCGACCCAACAGCATCAGACCAACGGGAGATCGGCCGCGAAATGGTTGACGACAGTACGGGACTCGGTTCGGTGATGGCCCACGCCTATCGGGGAGAGATAGACCGAGTGGGGACGTGGCGGCAGCGCCTTGACGAGACGACGACGTGGGCGGTGACGCTGATGGCAGCAATCTTGACGTGGGGGTTTTCGAGTACCGATAACCCACACTATCTCTTGCTGATTGGAATCGTTGTCGTCACCATCTTTCTGGGCATCGAAGTACGGCGGTACCGGGACTACGATGTCTTTCGCTCTCGTGCTCGAGTCATCCAGGAAACCTGTTCGCAAACGCCCTTGATCCGTCCCAAGGCACTGAAAGCCACGACTGGCGAGCGGAACTGAGCAGGGACTATCGCAGGCCAACGTTGAAAGTCTCGGTATACGAAGCACTCGCAAACCGGCTCCGGTGTGTGTACCTTGCGCTGCTCAGTGTCCTCTTGGTCGCATGGGTCTTCAGGATTACAGCGTTCGCGCCGCGCCAAGACTGGCTGACAACCGCTGGAATCGCCAGTATCCCCGGGAGTGCTGTGGTTGCCGTTGTGGGTGTGTTCTACGTCGTACTGTTGGGCGTCACCTTCTGGCCCCACGAGCGCCATGCCAAGGGTGAATTCCGTGAAGGGGAACCGGACGACTGGAAAGGGACAGACTTTTGACATCCCTCTCCGCCTGAAGGCGGAGGATCTAGTTCCCGGACTACGCCACCTATCCTGTGTCTGCCAGACCTGGTGTTTCTTCATCGTCAGCGAGTCGCCGTATACTGCGTACCCATCCATATTGAACAGGCGCAGGTTGAGCGCGGCCATCTTGGCGCACGTCGAATCCCTGTTTGGCCGTAGAAGATAGCCTCCACGTCCTCCGGGATGTGCTTGGTAGCGGCAAGGAGGAGTGACCGGCCGCCAGATCCCCGTCACATCCGCGACCGGAACCGGACGTCGGAGCGGTAACTGATCATTTTCCGACCCGACGGCACGAGGAGCGTCGTCGAGCCGCTCGAACCGATTCCGTCGCTCGCAGGCGTTCGGAATCGGCGGACCGAGCGCGCTCGAGACTATTCCTCGTCGCGGATGTCTCTGTAACTGATCGTTGCCGCTCTCGTACTGTGGATAGGTGCTGCATTCTCTTTGCAGTCAGTCCTCCGCACTTGAGTGAGGACTCACGATGACACGACTCACTCGCAGACGGTTGATCGCACTGAGCGGTACGGTCGGCCTCGCGACGTTGGCAGGGTGTGGCGACGACAGCGTTGACGAGGGACCGGGGCCGCAGGCGCCGGAAGACGAGGAGTCGGAGACGCCGGACGACGACGCCAACGATACCGAAGGCGCGTTTCAGGACGGCGAGAATGAGACCGACGGTGGGAACGAGACTGATGGAAACGAAACCGACGGTGGGAACGAGACTGACGGCGGGAATGAGACCAATGACGGGAATGACACCGAGGGCGGGAACGATACCGACGGATAACGCCTTGCCGTAGCGTCCCGTTCCGTCTCAGAGAATGCGGAAACGCCGCTCCGCCGCTCTTGACAGCGGATGTGGCGACCGCAGCGGGAGCGGCTGGTCTCGAATCGGACGCGCGACTCCGTAGCGAACGCAGGGCGTGGACTTTTCGCTGCGAGGGGGTCAACTGGTGTATAGATCTCCGTCTCTGTATGGCCCATCACCGTCCCCGTCTGACAGTCGGCCGCCGAGCGGACGCTGAGGACGTCGATGATTGCACGGACTCGACCACCCCACGCCATATTACCGACCGAACATGACACGAGCCCTGACGCGACGACAGTATCTGACCGCGAGCGCCGTGACCGGCATCGCCGCCTTCGCCGGCTGTATCGATAACTCCGACGGGGCCGACGAGCCCGACGAGAACGAAACTGACGATGAACGGGTCGAAAACATCGATTACACGAACCCGAACGGTGAACTCGCGTTCGTCAGACCGGAAGACGAGACCGAGGTCTCGAACCCCGTCGTGGTCGAAATGGAGGTCGAGAACTTCGAACTGCGTCCGCCGGGTGAGGACACGGTCCCCGAGAGCGGAACTGGACACCTCCACGTGCTCGTCGACGAGGGCTGCGTCGAGCCGGGATACGTGATCCCTCAGGAGGACGGCTATTATCACCTCTCAGACGGTGGGAGCGAGATCGAAATCGAACTCGAGCCGGGGGAGCACGACCTCTGTGCGCAGGCGGGCGACGACATACACAACGCCTACGACATGACTGACGAGATCTCGATCACGGTCGCCGAGGACGACGGTGGAGGGAACGCGACCGAGAGCGGGAACGAAAGCGGAGACGGAAACGAAACGGACTCCGAGAGCGGAGCTGGAAACGAATCCGACGGCGACTCGAGCGACGACTAATCGCGTTTTTTAGCCCCGTTCTTCTGGCCGCGGTACAGCCGTTGACGGCTGCTAGCGCCGATAAAAAGACGCTGGAGGGGACGAGTTAGCCGTGATTCCTATCGCTTCGATCTGTTCCTGGTACCGATTCCGGATGGTCACTTCCGTGACCTGCGCGACGTCGGCGATCTCTCGCTGGATATTCAATGGATTTGATACTGGGCAGGACGGTACCTCTTCGGCAGACGGCCGTCGATCTACCGACCGTTTGACCGATCGCGGTCAGAGCGGGCATCGAATCACTTCACCCGGCGGCGAGCATGAGGAGGACCGCTCCGCCGGACGTCGAGAAGCAGTTGACCCGTCTCGAGACGGTCTGCACCGTGTTTCGATATAATTTCACTCGCTAGACCAAATCGCCCCCCGTCCCACGATCGTGCGTCCGATCAGCCTGTTAGTTCTTGGATTCAGACCGAAGTCGTCGCCTGAAGAACCCAATAAGTTTGCCGACGTAGCTGGTCCCCCAGATCGCGATGATCACTGCGCCGACTGCGTTAAATACGAAGTCAGTAACGATATCGTCGATTCCGTAGACAGTGACCACTACACCGCCGAGAGCGAACTCAAGCACCTCCCAGATGACGCCGATTGCGAGGACGAAGACGACAATAAACATGGAGCGAAAGGTCGACGGGACATTCATCTCGTCGGAGTGGAGTTCGAACGCTCGGAAAGCCGCATACCCTAGTCCTGCGATGACTGACGCCGAGACGGTATGGGCGATCTCGTCGTACCACTGGTATGCTTCGTAGAGCCAGAGTGATCCCACCGTGTGGAGGATCACGGCGGTGGTGATCCAGAGGACTAGTCCGGCATCCATCGAGTACCCGTACTCCAAACGCAACCACGCCGGCAGGAGCGTTATCCCGAGGGCCAATCCCGTCGTTCCAGAGATCCCGAACTGAAACGTCACTACCCGTAGCCGAAGAGCATGACAAGTCCCAGTTACAGACCTCGAACGATACGGCGCTCCTGTGTATCCGTCAGCCCCAGCGCGTCTCCGACCGTCATGGTGATTCCGCTCCATTCGCGGCTCGAGCGTTCCCAATGTGTAGCGGAGTTCGTCCGGTCGGAGCTCTCGGCTGTTGTCTTCGCTGGCGAGTTGGTGGAGTGCTCGAGCAGCAGCGTACGGCGAGCTAACTACCGCCTGGAGTAGCGAGATGCTGTCTCGAGTCGGTCGGAGGTTCTTGGCCTGCAGGATCCGCGTTGCAACCGCTGCGTAGCTTGTTCGATCGACCGTCGAGAGGGAGACGTGGACAGCGAATTCGGGAGCGTCCTCAGCGACCGCTGCTGGCCTCTCGAGCGATTGCTCCAGAGATGGGTGAAGTCATGGACATCCTCCCGATGAACGACCACGGAGCCGATGAGCGTCCCTAACGGGCCATCTGCATCAACAGTCGGTGAGAGTGCGGTGCGACGCTTTTCCTCGCGAGACTCGAACAGTTGTCGGTAGGAGGCAAACACACCGTATTTCCCCTGAATCGCGGCCGAAATACTGATCGAGGTTGCAAGCTCGTCTAGCGAATCGGTCTCGAGTCCCGACGGGACGCGAAGCTCTCGAATGATATCGATTTCGAGGGCATCGAACAGATGGATGATCGAGCCAGTAAGACCGTGAGCCGACCGCATAATCTCGCTGCGGAAGCGGTCGCGATCCTCGTACTCGCCGGCTGCGAGTTTCGCAGTAAGATCCTCGAGTCAGTGCCCCACTCGATGAACGCTTCGCGGAGTGTCTTAGGATCGTCGAGTGCTTCGTCGGAAAGGGCGCCGATACAGCGAGCATCTCGCACGATTGCTGGCGGGTCTTCCAGTGACTCGAGACGGTTGTCGGTGAGCGCTCGGTTGAGCAACCGCGGTGAGGCTAACGCCGTCGCGAGACTCACCACATACTGCAGGGGCCCACTTGCCCGAACGGCAACGACGGCTTCCTCGCGATCAGCGTCGAAATTCACGTATCGAGTATGGTCAGGACCGTCCGATACCTCGCACCTGGAGGACAACGACTTTGCCGAGGACAACCCAGGCGGGGGCGCTCCGATCGGTAACGGTACCTAACTGCGCCGATGCTCTGGTCAGTGTTCGCTTGAACCTACTCAGTGCGCCGGCAGTCTTTTTCGGTGCAGAAAATCAGGATGAGTTTTCAAGCAGTGCAATTCCTTGTTCAACTACTGCATCCGTAATAAATAGACTTGTTTCTGTTTGTAGTGTACGCATTAGCTCGGCTGCTTTTGGTTTTGTGAGTTGGTCACGATGGTATGCAAGGACGATAACACCGATCGAACCGTGCACTTCGATACTGAGATCGTTAGCAGCATCTCTTGCTTCAAGGTCATCAGTCAACAGAACAGCTGAGCGTTCAGTTGCAACCGCGAGAGCGGCGGTTTCGCCGGGATCAAGGTCCACTGTGAGTTCAGTCGTATCAGCCTCGACGATTTCGTACTCGAGATTGCTGAGTGCAGGAGGAACCGTACCTGCCTTGAGTTCCTTGTACACAGTCTGGGGAATGAGCAATCCATCGACTGCTGACAGCAAGTTAATCGCACCAATTTCGTCAAGATGAATGAGTGGGCCTGTATCAGCGACCGCAACGATCACGCACTAAGACCCCACTGAACATCGTCTTCAACTACCTCTAGTTCGCGTTCTGCACGCTTGACGCGATCTCTCCCAACGAGGTCAATTGCCGTTTCCCGATCGATTTCGTCATTCACATACCGCGAGAGAACCAGATCGATCCAGAGATCTTCGACACCGCGTTCCAGTGCCTGTTCAAGGATTTCTGATTCGGCGACATCTCGTGCTTCTGCGATCTCTTGGACACGTTCGGTGAGATCGGTGGCCATATCTACATAATGAGTTCGGGAGGACTTAAACGTCTCTGGAGAGTCTCCGATAACGGATCGTGGGTGGACTATTCACTCTTTGGCCGAGTACGAAGACTCACTTCCTCCAAGAGCGCCGTTGCTGTCTCGATATGTTCTCTGTCTGCATCAGTCAGCTGATCACCCTCGAGATCATTGAATTGGCTGAGTGCCGATACAGTCTGTATCCTGGTGTATTGCGTGGGTCCATTGAATGCGCCTCAGCCGGTCACGGCGCAGACAAACAGAACGCGACAGCACGGGCGACCGTTCTGTTAACCAACAGACACTGTCTCATTGCCCATCTGTTGGTTAAGACATGACGCGTAGCACCTCATTCTGGGTTCGGCCCATGAGGCGTTGCGGCCGGCAAAGCGCCGGGCACGGTCAAATAGGTGAAGCCGTGGAGAGCGGCAGCGACGGGCAGAAGAGGAGATTGCCGAACTGTACGAGCAATTGGAAACGTGTCGGGCCGGTTTCTGCAGCGGAAGCAGAATTTCGAGGATAACCGCTATGAACAGCGCCACGAGAGGGGGTAAATAGCTTCGACTACCGAATCAAGATCATCCGGAAAACATATCGATCTGAAGAGTTGTCCATGGCGAAGGCTAAGATTCTGGGCGATCCCCCTGCAAATCCCGCGCAGTCGCATATGGGGCATGTGGCTGGCTGACGCCGTCACTGTATTCGACCAGTCCGTCGCACCAGAGGCAGACGCTAAACGAGAGTGGATTCCCCAACGAATCATAACTTGACCGGAAGATGGGTGTCTCCTCGTGGCAGTGGGGGCAGGAGAGCAGCTCGGCACCCCGGTCCAGCATCTGTTTCCCGACCCCGTGGTTGAGCTTGTACCACCGGACCACGTTTTGAACGAGCCCCATGAGCCATCACTAGATATAGGTCGTACTCATCCGTAGGTCTTTGGTCAGCGTTACCAATTAACGCGGGCCTGTTGCAAATAAACGGCAGAATTTGCTATCACTACCCTACTTGCAGAGGTAGAAAAGAGACTGTGGTCACCGTTGTACGCCAACTAATTCAGGCATTCTGGAACCAGCAAGAGACCGGTAGTGAAAGATCTCAGATACGATCGCAGTTACTGTGGCGGTCACGTGGTCACCAACCTGCACTGGGTGGTAGAAGGCCAGATCCTGTGAGAGATAGATTGTCAGATCGGGGAGGCAAGCAAGTGCAGCGCTGATAAGTCTGACATCAGTGTTCCGTGGACGATGCGCCTGCCAAATCGTGTCGTTCGGCGTACTCATCGTTGAGATGGAGGCGGTTGGTGTCACCAATTACACAATTGATATCCTCCCGCGCCTAAAGACGCGGGAATCCACGAAGTGGATATTCTCGTTGCGCGTTTCCTCGGGGTTCAAGTACGCTTTCGCGTGCCCCTTCAACGGTAGCCGTCCAGTTGTAACCAAGGACGTGCGTTCCAGCACGTGTAGCCCTGTCAATGGGGCCTTCCTCCCCGCATACAGCGGGCGTCAACGACGGCGGGTTCTTCAGCCCACGAGGGAGCACGGTTCGCGTCAGCCGAACTGCTACGCCGTGCATGGGTCTTATACGTGATAAACTGTTGGAGTTGGTGGAAATGCCACGAGTGAACGCCTGACCACGAACTGTTCTCGCGGATACCTTCGATGTCTCCCATCCTGATGACGGGATTCTCGAATTGTTCCGCGAACGTGATGAGGCGACGGGAGAGTTTGTGGTTTAAGTCCGTGATTCGACGCTGTTCTTTGTGACCACACGGTTGCGTGCGCGAAGCGCACCCGCTTCTGACAGCGACTCGCGTAGGGAATGATATTTCCGTCGAACATGCTTCACCTCATCACCCGACACCAGCATTGACTCGTCCTCACCATAGGCCGGCACCGCGAGAATGTGGCGTTCACCAATATCGACGCCGATCTCGGTGGACTGATTAGATTCTCGGAGGAAACACGAAATGATTTCGGTAGGGAGAATTTGATCAAGCTGCTTGACAGGGCCTTAAAGATCCCATGCATAGCTCTGGCCAATAGCTATGCTATATACTAGCACACTTTTGATTGACCTGCTCTCGGACCGGTCCCATGGCCCCCGAAGGTAGGTCTACGATCCGTAATGGGCACCCGGAAGGGTAGGAGCAGACCCACAATACCCTTTCAAGGAATCCACTATCCAGAGGATGGGGGTACCGATCGACTAACCAAGTTCACCAACGGAGTCTCTCGAAGCAGAAGGCCCAGGTCGAGATCATCACACGCGTAAAGTGGTTCTTGACTGGGATGCCAGCCGAGGACGGAGTAACTATGCCCGAATGTGAAGAGTGCGGAGGGTTCGTCACTCAAGACTTTATCCGAGTGTTCGGCAGTGGCGGCGAGGTACACGGCTGTCCCCACTGCATGACCAATCGAGAATTGGGTGACGGTGAGGCAACCTCGAGGACCGAGTGACCGACGAACCGGTATATGCCGCTGCCAGACATACCCGCACCAGACCTCGCCCAACACACGGTCTGACCCGTGCTCGCGAGATCACCGAACAGCCACTCTCCCATCTCCCGGACGACGTGACGCAATGCACGTTCTGCTCCGGCGAGTACCAACCCCGTTTGACCCGTGGCTGGGAGAAGCAAGACCCGCCCGAATCCCGGTCCTACGATGTGGCTGCGGGAGGTTCGTGACTGGGAAGGCAAATAAGATTCTCTCGACCCAGACTGAGTTTCGTTATCTCTCCCTCTTCTTCCAGATCCGACAACAGACGACTGACCTTGGCTTTCGACCAGTCGACCGCGTCAACGATCTCGGACTGTTTCATCTGCCCCCCGTTTTCCTGAAGCAGCCTGTGAACCTGCTCCCGATCAGTGCCGATCGCTGTTTGGCTATGTGATGAGTCGACAGCAGCCGTGTCACCCCGGTTGAACCGATTCCAGACCACAAAAAGGACGCTAAGCATCGTGAGAGCACCAAGTCCGAGTACCGCAACAAGATCGGCTGCAATCCACGCGAGACCTGATATGCTGTCGGTCACTCCAAATATCTCCCATACAGCATATATATTATTCATTCAAGCCGTCCTCCGTGTGATTTGGTATTCAGGTTCCGTGTTTTCGCCGCGTACACGCCGTCACACTCTCACTCCGGGCCTACTACCGATTCACCGGGATCGGAATCTATGGTAACATATCATATATAACTATAATTACCTAAATAGAACTGAGTATCATCTACAGCGGTGTATTCTGGAGATACTCGTCCAGTCTCTACCTCGAAAGAGGAGACCGATCGCGGGAACCGACAACTGAAGGAGCCGGCTTCGGGAAGCCCGGAACCTCAAACCACTATACTGTCCAGTGGTCACAATGTTCCATCGAAGAGTAAATTAAAGAAAATATACTGTTCCTCGGAAGACAGATATTCCGGCACTTGTCCCTGCTACCCTCACCTTCTGACCGAAGCAAGTCTGAAACGAACTCACCACGCCCACATCACCAGTAGCCAGCGCTGGTGCGGCCGGATGAACGGGCACCCGATCTGGCGGACTATCGGTGCCGGTTCGCAGCGCCGCACCCCTTTCTACTCTCATTCCAAGCGTCCAGCGAGGCCGGCACCCCACCGCGGGTGTACTCGCCTCACTCCTCCAGCCTTATCTAAACACCACCGTGCCAGACGGTGAAGGCTTGGAGCCACGATTCTGCTGTTAACGGTTGTGCGTGACTGAAACAGTTTGAGAACGAAGAGGTACGTCGTTTTATCTCACGAAAGATACGTTTAGCAGCGTTCCGATTTCCATGTTTTTCGTATCGAAATCGGAGCCCAGATCGACGGAGTGCGGTCTGGAGATGTTTTGCTCCATCGACGAGAAACACGGCATCATTGAGGTCATGTTTCTCAGTGAGTTCCTGCAGGAACCGTTCTGTCAACGCAGTCGTAGTCGTCGAATGTAGCCGGATATGGTGGATTTTGTTCGTTTCCGGACGCTCTGTTGAAATCTCATTCTTCAGATATGCTCTTGCCTGAAATAGCCGATTAATGAGAGCTGCGAACAGAACACACCTACCACAGAATTTTGGTCATTCACCGCACTACGTTCGGTATGCTCCCTGAAACCCTCGAAACGGACGCTCTTGTCCTCAACCAGTTCTGCGAGGAACAGGTAGATGTCTTCGACTTGTATAATCTCTTTTCTGAGGGCGGTGAGAGCGCAGAAGACGTGTTTGAGTACGTCCCTCAAGAGCCATACACGTCAGTGAAGGAGGCCCGTGACCAACTTGTCGAGGCAGAAACTTCGTGGGATGAGGCTGAATCCGCGCAATATGCAGTCTATACAGCCGATGGTGCGCTCGCAGGCTATACAGGGCTATTTCTGGAGTGGGAACGCCGGACAGCAAGGATTGGATTCACTCTCGGCAAGCAGTATTGGGGGTACGGCTATGCGGGCGAGTGTGCGACAGCATTGACCGACCTTGCGCTCGACTATCTTGACCTTGAAGTGGTAGCAATCGACCATGCAGAAGGTAATGAGCGGTCGAAACGCGCCATCGAGAAGTTCATTGATACCATGGGTGGGCAGTATGATGGCATCTTACGAAACTGGATGTCAATCGGTGACGAGATTGCTGACCATCACCGCTATACTATCACACGAGAGCAGTACCGGCAAATGAGACACGATAAGTAGAAACCCTGTATTGACCGCTCAGAGTGATCGGTCTACATTATGAATGAGACAGGCGATGGTGAGTTCACGGAACTGTTTCCACCAGCGTCGTGACCTCGAGTTAAGCAATCCACAGGGTACGCAGTACTCGATTTCAACTGAGGTCATACCTATACTCTTCTCAGGGAGGAATCTCCGTAAAGTTAAGACAAGGTGTTCTGACCAGGTTAGCGTGGGCTAACCGATTTCTCATCAGTCAGCGGTTGTGGGTGATTCTCCGCTCATCGACGATAGTTCACGATCCAACGCCCAGCCGAGCACGCCACCGTAGACAAGGTGTAGAACGAACATGGCAACGGCTATTGCCGGCGTGATCGCCGTCCCGAATAGTCCCCAACCGAGGAACGGCAGGAACGTGACTTGCATCAACGCCCAAAGGCCGATACCGAGAGCGAGTCCATTCCGGATTGTCACAGGGCGAGCAATCCATGCGAGAATAGCGCCGAATACGCCCCCATAGCCGAGATGGAGTCCGATCGCGAATGCCATCAGCATCGGCTTCGGAAGATAGCTGCCGAAGAGTTGTGTGACCACCGCTTTTGGGATCGGCTGTGACATCGGGGATGTCCCCGAAACCACTGCGAGAAACATGAGAATGGACATCGCAATTGTCGCGACGACACCGTAGCCGAATCCCGCTCTCAGTCTATGTTGTGTCACACACGAAGAGACCGTGGGCAACTAAATAAGGCTAAGACAAGGTCGGACTGACGGAGTCAACAACCCACACTACGTGAGGGTGACCTAACCAAGTAGTCGATTAGCAGGCTGCCAGACGGCGTCCATATCAGTCTTCAGGGCGAGAAGTGTGAGCGCTCCGAACAACACGCTGAGGTTCTTCCAGTCTGGTCCGACGTACAGTATCGCGACGAGCATCACTGGAATGAGTGACACAGCCGCAAGGCGCTCACCGACGCCAGCCAGCAGCAGGAAAACTACTCCGACTTCGATGATGCCTGCAATGATGACCATCAGTTGAGGGAAGGGTATCCCGACCGCATCGAAGAATGAAACCGAATTCTCGTGGGTGACGAACTTGCTCAGCGCTGGTTTCGCGACGAGTGCGACAAGAACAAGACGAAGACCGCTGTGAATCCACTCCGGGATTGACTGCTGCAGTGACTGAATGCGATCGACAGAGGTGTCTGCCATACTGAGAGGTGTCCAAGACCTCGGATAAGTGTAAGCGAAGCTGGTACTAATGGAGTACTGTTAGCTAAGTGGCTGTGTATCACCTACCGACTCAGGAACGCTGGCTTAGTAGCGGTATACTAATAGCTCCACATCCAGTACCGCTAGCAACGAATGAGTAGAGCACTCGAAGAAGAGGAGTGCGTCGCATCGTGGTGTGCTGATGATGACTGGTGTACCGTGACGTGTACAGCCCATCTCATCGGGAAGAAATGGCATCCGGTTATTGTCCACCGCCTGCTCGAACATGGCCCGCTCGGGTTCAATGCGCTCAAAGACGAAATCGAGTCGATATCCAGTACCGTCCTCTCGAACAGCCTCGAGGATTTGGAAGACAGCGGACTCGTGAACCGAGCGATCGTGAGCGAAAAGCCGTTCCGGGTCGAGTACTCCCTGACTGAACAGGGTTCCTCACTCGAACCCGTGATTAACGCGATGGATGCCTGGGGGGAGGAGCATCTCCAAGAGACATCTTGTAACTGAAATCGATTCTCCCCCTGAGTGTGTCCAGCGGAGGACTGTTCCGAGGAGCTAAATCCTACGGAGGTGTCTGAGACAGCGCTTGCTGCTCGAGCGATGGGCCCATCTGCACCGCCCGGTTGTTCCCGGGAGATCCTGTCGCTGTGAGCGCAGCTGCGAGTCGCAGCCACGGGCCAACTCGGGGGTGAGCGAGTAACTGCGACGGATCCGGTGGCCAGAACAGCACACCACCGAGTGGGTCGTCGGGGTCACCGTATCGCGCTGGCAGGAGGAATGTCTCGAGAAAGGCGTCGGCGGCGTCGAGGAGCGTCTGGTTCTCTTTGAGGACGGTTGGAATAACGGGATCGCGGCGTTCGGAAGTAGTCTGGAACGAGAGCGCCAGACGATATCCGTTCTCGTCAATACGGATGAGATCGAACGCCTCGAGCCGGTTGCGATAGTTCCGTATAGTCTGTGCTGAGACGTCCGCTCGGTCGGCGAGGTCACGCTGTGACAGGCGGTTTTCGGCTGTGAGAAGCGTCTGAACGATTCGGCCAACAGTCGGTGGGAGATCGGAGAGCAACTGGTCGGGATCGAGCATTCCTACTGCGTAGCGGAGTTCGTCTGGCCGGAGCTCACGATGCTTCTCTTCCGCGGCCAGTTGCTGCAGTGCTCGAGCAGTGGCGTATGGTGAGTTGGTCAATGCGTGAAGCAGCGAAACAGCGTCTCGAGTCGGGCGGAGGTTCTTGGCCTGCAGGATCCGCGTTGCAGCCATCGCGTAGCCCGTTCGACCGACCGTCGAGAGGGAGACGTGGACAGCGAAGTCGGGAGCGTCATCAGCAACCGCTGCTGGCCTCTCGAGTGCTTCCTCCAGAGATGGGTGAAGACGGTGGACATCCTCCCCACGAACGACCACGGATCCAATGAGCGTCCCCAGCGGGTCATCTGCGTCAACAGTCGGTGTGAGTGCGGTGCGACGCTTTTCCTCGCGGGACTCGAACAGTTGACGGTACGAGGCAAACACACCGTATTTCCCCTGAACCGCAGCCGAAATATTCATTTGGATTGTGGATACTCTTGGAGTTCACTGCTTTCCTGTACCTACTGTTTGTCGGGTGGTCACAGAGAGGGTATGGGAACTTTCTATGACTCCCTGTGTTCTAGCGTATCACTGAACTCGAGTTCAATCTTGAACTCGACAGCAGTAGGGAACTGTCACCATGTGCAGACCTCAACGGACACCAGAGACGCCCAAACGACTGAAAACAGTAGCTCTGTTAAAATCCTTAACTGAGGACAGGCTTGACACCCTCAGCGATAAGTACAGGTCAAGTAGGTAACGGAGCCGCAATTGATATCACAGGCACTCGTCAAAAACACTGTGCTGAATACAGAGTGTCCATCGGTCATTCCAGTGGATTAGGGGCGACGAATCGTTTCAGGAGTATATTTTCGATGTTAGAAGCTTCAATGGGGTTGGGGAATTTCCCAAAGGCATTCAACAGCACTTGTGTCGATCTCCTCGCGGAGGACGGTATTGGAACTGTGGCGGGACGCGAGCAACCGACGCTCGTTCTGAGAGTGACTAATCTCAGTACCTCACGAAGCGTCCCCATACAACCGTGTCTGAGGTTTGAGTTTTGCGTCGGATCTTAGCGTTGTGATTCGCGGAGGATCAGCGGCTCGATGGCAAGTGTCCGTTTCGCTATGGTGACGATGCGAAGGACATACGAGACGAACAGCATGAATGGAACGAGCGTCACCGCAAACGCACCGCCCACGACGAGGATGATGTGATCGAGACCGAGTGTGCTTCCTGGGAACGTCCCCGCATCGACGATTGCGACCATGATACCTGCAACGGCCAATGCCGGGACGGCAGCATAGAGAATCATCTGAGACAAGTCGATGAGTGCCCACTGGAAGTACAGCGTCTTGATGTGTTCGCGCGCCGGACCAAACAGAGACAGCGCTGTTTTGAGGTCGTCAAGCAAGCCGCGTTCTTCCTCATTGAGGCTCTCTTCGTATTCGTTCGCGAGACGTTCAACTTGGAAGATTTTCCAGCCATAATTGAAATTTAGTGCAGCGAATAACACATCGAACGAGCCGAACTGCGTATCCTCAAGTTGGTCACGCACCGTGTCAGCGTTCCCAGTGACGCTTTCAGCGAATTCATCGACCTCTTCTCGGAGGTTCTCGTTATCATTCTTGTCAATAGACTCTCGAAGAGCCGTCGTCCGTTGTGCCGTGATTCCGAGGATCTGCCGGAGGAATTCGGATGGATCGGCAGGACTCGGAGATCCGATTAATTCTTCAGTAAAGTCCCGGACATCCATCGAACTGGACATACGCTCGCGTTGATCGCCGAGCGGGCCGTTCTCTTGGGAGAGAACGAGCTGACCGATCGTGACGACGAGTGTAGTCCCAGTCACGATGACCGAGATCATCGTCGAGAACATCGTGTCGATCATGTCGCCGGACGCGATTTGCCGTGAAAACGGTGGATCGAGGACAGCGACGGCGATGACGAATGCGACGAACACGGCACTGGTCAGGACGCTGGAGACGAGAAGGCGGTTCGCGCGCAGCAGCAACCAGAGTTTAATCCGACTCTCGCCTGAGCGCTCACGCATCGTGTTGGCCGTACTGATGTCGGTCTCGTCAGTCATACTGGCTCACCCGATTGGGCAGGTCGCTTGAAAACGAGGTACTTGGTGCCGCCTCCCTCGTAGTCGATCGTCTCCACAAACTCCCAGCCCTCTGCACCGAGTTGATTCAACTCTGCTTTCGGATCCTCTGCTTCTTTTTGCGTCTCATCGCGCGGTGGGCGAAGCGTTTCGTACTCCCAGCGGGTCACTTCTGATTCGGACATCACTACTAGTAGGTACTGCAGCCCTCTATACCCCGCTCCACCACCGAGATAGTGGGAACATTCCTGATACGGAATATGGTCTGCTTGGACTCCCAGCTGAATCTCGTCCGCCAGTTACAGCCTGAACCGACGGATGATCATCGATCGGCTCCCGACTCAGACGACTGATTTCGAGTAAACCGTAGCATCGAATATGTTCAGTTCGCGCGTGTAGTTGCCGTTCAGTACAGGCGAAGTAATTACCGGATCGGCTATGACTTCTCTAAATATATCCAAAGTCGTATGATGAATACAAAGGCTGCAGTCAGCACGAAGGGCAGATTCTGTTTAGGTCGAAAGTTGCTCAATTAATCGTTCAAGAGATGTGCTTCTCTACCCGAGTCTCTTCTCCATATCGTTCATGTTTATCACCATAGAGGTTCCGTCTACTGTGATCGGTTTCTGGTGTGTCCCTATCCACTGGTAGCCAACTCGCTCGTAGAACGGGACGGCATTCACTGACGCCTCAACGTAGACCGACTTGATGCTGTGGGACCGGAGGCGCTGATCAATCTCCTCACTCAACGATGTTGCAATGCTTCGGTATTGGTATGTAGGGGCGATGTACAAACAGTCGGCAGGATAGGCAGTGGTTCTCTACAACTCGCTCCCCTCCTCTTGCAAGCCGAAAACGGACAATCAGAACAACTTTCGACGCAGATATGGAGCCACGAGAGTACGCGATTCTCGGCGGTATCGCGCTCTTGACGGTTGCCATCGGTGTCGTCACCACGACGAAGCCACTCAGCATATTCTTCATTGAGAGTCTCCGGCAGTTCCTCTCGACGACTGCATCAATGGTCTGGATCACGTGGTGGGCACTGGTCATTGGATTTGCTATCGCCGGTGGCGTGGAGGCGTGGACCTCCGACGAACAGGTCGCTGATCTCCTCGAAGGGCATAGTCCACGCGAACTCGGCTACGGCTCACTGTTCGGTTTCGTCTCCTCGTCGTGTTCCTACTCGGCGATAGCGACAGCAAAGAACCTCTTCAAGAAAGGCGGGTCGGCCGCCGCGACCCTCGGGGCATTTATGTTCGCCTCGACCAACCTCGTCATCGAGATCGGTGCGGTTATTGTGATACTCCTGGGCTGGCAGTTCTTGGCTGCCGACATCGTTGGTGGGCTCATGCTCATCGGGCTGATGGCCATCGGATTCGTCTACCTCGTACCCAGCGCCGTGGTCGAGCAGGCCCGCGAGAACGTCCTCGACGAGGGTGGAGAGACGGTCCAGGACCCCGTCTGTGGCATGGAGATCGATCCCGAGGAAGCGGACTACTCGACCGAACACGACGGGGAGACCTATTACTTCTGCTCGCAGTCCTGCAAGGAGAGCTTCGATCCAGAGGAAGCTAACACGACCATCCCCGAGCAAGCGACATCGCTGTCTGGGTGGAAAGCGCTGGCGGACAAACAGTGGAAGGAGTGGGGGATGCTCTGGGATGAGATTGCCATCGGCTTCATCTTCGCCGGCCTCATCGCTGGATTCATCCCTGAGCAGGTCTGGACCTCGATCTTCTCAGGTCCGACGTTCGGCCTGCCCGTCTACGTGTTCTGGACGGCAGTGCTGGGTGCTTTCATCGGCGTGGCCACGTTCGTCTGCTCGGTCGGGAACGTCCCGTTCGCTGCGGTGCTGTTCTCGAACGGGTTGCCATTCGGGGCCGTACTCTCGTACATCTACGCAGACCTTATCGTCCCCCCGATTATGGACGCCTACCGCGACTATTATGGGACAACGTTTGCTGCCATCCTCTCTGGGATGATCTTCGGTTCGGCAGTCATCGTTGGGGTGCTCATCCACTTCATCTTCCTTGGGGCAGGCCTCATCCCGTCTGCATCGAGCGTACAGATCGCTGAGGTAAAGATCGAGATGAACTACAAGATGGTACTGAATGTATTCGCCACTGGCCTATTCCTCGTCCTCTACTGGCTACATCGGTCGAGTCCGATGGAGGAAGGGCACGGCGGGAACATGCAGCCAGCCGATTAAGGTTCACACCTCTGGACTTGCTTCCTCCGACTGAGAACCGGTGAAGGTTCTCCATCTGGCACTTTTCACGTCCTACACTGACCGATTATTATCCGTCCCTGGACGACGCTCAAGTGACTCGACGTCTATCGCTCGGTAGTGAGTGTGAGATGTATCCTATGACACGCTTTCTGAAATTTATTCAGCAAATTTGAGATCGCGTTCGAAGCGTGGTGTGACAAAAACCGCACCTCTATCCTACGGAGGTGGCTGAGACAGCGCTTGCTGCTCGAGGGTGGACCCATCTGCACCGTCCGGTTCTTCCCGGTAGATCCTGTTGCTGTGAGCGCAGCTGCTAGTCGCAGCCACGATCCAACTCGGTGATGATCGAGTAATCGCGACGGATCCGGTGGCCAGAACAGTACGCTGCCGAGTGGGTCATCGGGATCACCGTATCGCGCTGGGGGGAGGAGTGTCTCGAGAAATGCGGCGGCGGTGTCGAGGAGCGTCTGGGTCTCCTCGAGGACTGTTGGAACAACTGGATCGCGGCGTTCGGAAGTAGTCTGGACCGACAACGCCAGACGATACCCCATTCTCGTTGACACGGATAAGATCGAGCGCCTCGAGCCGATAGTGCGATCGGTGTCGGTGGGTTTGTCTCACACTGTCGGTCGGACCTCATTGAGAGCGGCGCATCTAGGCAATACTGGGTTCGGAATAGTGGTCTGCAAGGCCCGTTCTGTAGACAACAGGGCTGTAGTTCTGGCCATTCGTGTACAGAACACCGATACGAAAAACCGTGGTCCTCCTGTGGACTCACAGGGTACACCGTTGCTGCAATCTGGAACGAGTTTTGCGGCACCAATCGTCTGCGGTCACGTGGACTCGAATTCACTCATGAACTCGACAGCAGGAGGGGACTGTCAGTCCTGGCGGCCACGGATCACTGAACTCGAGCAACAACACGTGACTGACCATCGTGCGTGTTCCAGAGGGTGTCAGAGACCGATCCGCCTGCCATTCTGTTCACCCATCTGGAGCGAACTATCCGTTCCCGACACTTGCGAACTGAACACACCATAAGAAAGCAGTGAGTATGTGCAAGCATACCAATACGGTTAGACAGTGCCGCTTTCACCCTGAGAGACGGTATTTCAGATGTGATGGATCAGATAGAGGCATTTCGTGTCCTCGCCAGCGCTGATCGTCAGTTGGTACTCCATGAGTTAGTAGAAAGGGATGGAACAACCTGTATAAAGGAACTCTCACGAGAGGTGGCTTCTCGGAGACATCAAATCCCTTCCCAAAAAATCAGCGATACAAAGGTTAAACGCGCCCATATCCGATTGGTTCATGGTTCCCTGCCACTGCTACAAGAGAAAGGAATCATCAACGTGAATCGAGAGGAGAATAAAGTTTCACTCGCCAGTAAACCGGAAGTCGACCAACTGTTTGATGCTGCTGAAGAGTTAGAAAGTTGCCCTCCAGATGAGTTACTGAAACATCCATCTCGTCGTACGTAATTGCCCTGTACTTACCGTTTGTCGGTAGTCACAGAGAGGGTATGGGAATGTTTCTCTGACACCCTGATCCCGCGTATACTGCCTTCTCGAGTGTCCCGTTCACTACCGACATTGATCCCGTCGATCGTCCACGTCGTCTCCTCTATCAGAATCGTCCACTGTCCAACACTCGGATTGATCTCGAGCAGCAGGACCACCGACTGAGAGGAGCCAACCTGACACACTGGAAGGCTGTCATAGAACGGTTTGCGTACCAGTTGCGTTGACCCCAACGAGTGTTACGTACAGGGCAAGGACATACCGATGAGAGTAGCTCTCTCTCAAATTAGGTATCTGAGTTATGTTTACTACTTAATCGCTTCTCTCCCTACTTGTAGTTCGTAACTGGCGCAATATTGTTGCTCATTATTTTGGATGCCCATGTGTATGGGAATTAAGCCTATTAGTAGGAAACCACTACCCGTAGCCGCGATGAACGCCTGTTGCCCCGAATGTGACAGTGGACTGGGTGAATTAGTCGAAAAGTACGTTGTAGAAGGGGCTGCAAAAGCAAGCTTCCAGTGCCAAAGCTGCGAACACGAATGGTCGGTTATATTGTAGCTCCTTCTCAAACCCATTTTGTTTTTATTCCTCGTGCATGATTTCGGCGACCGCATCAATATCGAGGTTTTGAAGAGGTATATCTCTGCCAATTGTGTATTCTGATATTTGCCCACAGTCGTAGCACTCAAGGACGAAATCTGTCTTATGAGCCATCATCCGTGCGCTTTCCTGTCTTTCACAGCTAGGACATGAAAGCCAATCCCGAAACGTGTATCCCATATCTCTCTCAAACGTGTCTATCTATCATGGGTTTAGGGGTGCATTCGATATGCCCACCTACATACCAGCTGATTCACTGAAGTATGGGATGAAACAAATCTTTGAGAAGAACCTCTGACACTCTGCACTGGGGAAAGCCCGGCAGCACAGCGAGCTCGAAGAGAGCGAGCAGCCCGGAACCTGGAGGTGGGTGGGTGATCGTGGGAGGGCGGTACTGTGCGGTGCGGTCCGCCCGTCGTCCCTCCCTCCATACTCACCTCATCTCACCACTCTCGTCCTTCCACTCACTCAAACCGCACCGATTCCCTACCTTCTGTACGGTTTCCGCATCCACGACTTCATTGAACTCCCCCATGCTCGCAGCTGTGCTCGGATCGCTCGTCGCGGATCCTGCCGTAGCACCGCCACTTCCGTATAGTACGATCGCGCCCCTCTCGGCAATTCGTGGAACCGTTCCTGACACTCCAGACACGTGTACTCAAATTCAGCCCGAACTTTGTTCTGGTGCCCCTCGAGCTCACCCGCTTCGCTCTAGTGGAACTCCTCGTACACGAGCTTCTTCGAGACGAACTTGCGACCGTCACACCGCGGACACTGGTCCATCATCAGCGGCTTGTCTGACCCCTGCCTCGAGACAGTACCCGAACTCGTCGATACAACCCTGGCCTGGTCACCCTCACTGCTCACCTCACTATCCTCGGCTAAACTCTCGGCTTCGTCCACTGTGGTATCAGCTTGGTCTGCCTCCAGTTCGTCTTCCTCGCTTGGCGCTGCTCCTTCTCGAACCCAGTCGTCAAATTCCTTGCTCAGGATCTGGTCGTCGTCCTCTGCCTCTTCCGTCTGGTGTTGGTCAGTCCAGCTCATATCCCGCTCACCCCTCTCAAGTGGGCGAACAACACCGCCTCGCGGTCGCCTAACCTGATGTCTTCCCTACCACTCTATGTCCACCACCGTCACGATCGTCCAACCTCACATCTGGCTCCGTTTCCAGTTTGGTCACTCCGAGATCGACAAGCTGGCGTAGCATCCGTCCAAACACCGACTTCGACGAAGACACTCGGCTGATATTACGCACCCCACCGTAACTACGAGAGCATTCCTCAGCTTTGAATAAGAGCGACTGGGAAAGTCATACAGAGTGAGTTGATCGAATCGATGATCTCAAATCCGCTCTAACCAATAGTACACTCCATCTATAACAGTTTTTCAGACAAAATCACATCTGAAGAATGGGATTTCAACAAGACCGATTCAGCAGAATTTGAGCCATTCAGATCCACCGTAGTCTTTGGCATAGCAGGGGTAGTGCACCAGCTCGTCTCACGGATTCAGTATGGTCTTCTCAAAGTGCGGACTTACTACAGAGGTCGCACTCAGCTGCGTGGTGGGCCTGACAAGTGTTTATGCTTAGAGTCTATAAATTAAACCGATAATTCTATGATTCCGACCGATTGGGAATCCGCCATTGATTGATTCACACTGGTACTCAAATGCCATTGATGGCGCAACGATACGTTCACCCACATCTTCAATGGGGAGTAATCCTGAATCCCTCTCCTCAGAGAGTCAGCATACTCATTGACTTTCCGTTGTGCGTATGGAGGCATTCATTGGCATGCCACCAGGGCGGTGATAGCGATGCTTGATCCGGTATTGGCGAGCCGTATCCAGTTTGCTCTCACGGTTATCGTTCACATCATTTTTCCTGTGGTGAGTATGGGGCTTGCGCCGTTCCTCATCTACTTCACGTGGAAAGATATTCGCTCAGATAATGCTGTTTATGAGCAACTACGCCGCTTTTGGACGCGGATTTTTGCCGTGAGCTTTGCCACTGGAACCGTGACCGGGCTCGTGCTTGAGTTCGAATTCGGAACGAACTTTGCTGCCTTCTCGACGACTGCAGGTGAACTGTTTGGTGGGCCACTCGCACTCGAAGGAATGATGGCGTTCATGTTGGAGGCGACCTTTCTCGGTATCTTCGTCTTCGGTCGAGAGCGGGTTTCAGACCGATTGTATTTCTTATCGAGTGTTGCTGTCGGTCTCGGAACGTGGCTCTCAGCAGTTTGGATCCTCATTGCGAACTCCTGGATGCAGACCCCCCGTGGATTCGAAGTGGTGATGGAAGATGGCCAGCCGATCGTCCATCTCGTAGATCCGATAGCAGCCTACCTGAACCCCCGATTTCCGTGGATGTTCGTACATATGCAGAACGCGGCTGTTGAATCAGTAGCTCTTATCATGGCTGGTATCGCTGCGTACTACGTTTTTCGACATCATATCTGGAAATACCCCATTGATAATATCGAATTCTGGGAAAAAACGCTGAAAATCGCTCTCGTTGCCCTGGTCATCACGGCACCACTCCAAGCGATTCATGGCGATCTCTATGCTCGACATATCGTTGAAACGCAACCACAGAAATTCGCTGCAATGGAGGCGATCTGGGAGACTGATTCGTACGTTCCCGAATATATCGTTGCTTTCCCAACAAGTATTCAAGATCTCTTGGACCTACGCGCGAAGGAGATTTTCGGATTCGGAATACCAGGCGGTGCCTCATGGCTTGCCAGCGGCGGTGATCCACAAGCGACGATTCAAGGCCTCAATGAGTTTGAAGGCCCCCAGCCACCTGTTGCCATCGTCTTCTGGTCGTTCCGAATCATGGTTGCTCTAGGGTTCTGGTTCATTCTGCTTGCGTTCTGGGGCGTCTACCGCTGGTGGCGTGGCGAACTGTATGAGGATGATCTTCTCCACAAAGCGCTCATGCTCTCTGCACCGTTAGGACTTGTCGCTGTCGAGCTCGGATGGATCGTTACGGAGGTTGGCCGACAACCGTGGGTCATTCAAGGTGTGATGAAGACAAGCGATAGTGTCTCACCGGGGCTTACGGGTGCCGAGGCGACGGCTACCCTTGTCGGTTTTGCGATCGTGTATCTCTGCTTGTTGACTCTATATACGTATGTTATCGTGCGTATCATCCGTGCCGGTCCACCGGATGGGGACGAACTTACTACGACGGAGAGTTCGTCACCGCCACAATCCGAGGTGAGTATAGATGACTGACGTCGGCACCCTCGCAAGCGACACGCTGTTTGGGCTTCCTCTAGCCGACATCTGGTTTGGACTTGTGTTTTTCATCCTCGGAATGTTCCTCTTTCTCGATGGATTCGATTTCGGTGTCGGAATCCTGTTTGCGACTCGAGACGATAAACACGAGCGCGAGCAGTTGCTCGCAGCCATCACGCCGTTTTGGGACGGTAACGAAGTATGGTTGGTTGTGTTCGGCGGCGCATTGTTTGCAGCCTTCCCAGCCGTGTATGCGAATCTGTTCAGTCGTCACTACTTGCTGATGTTCGCTATTCTTGGGGCACTCATCCTCCGTGGACTTGCACCTGAGATGTACGAACAGCGTGAGGACGAGCCATGGCAAAAGTGGTGGGGGCGAGCGTTCATCGTCGGAAGCTTCACGGCACCGTTTTTCCTCGGAATATTCATAGCGAACTGGCTGCTCGGTACAACGGCCCTTATTACACTGCCAGGAATTGTCGTCGGTCTAATGCTTGTCGCACTGACTGTCGTTGACGGCGTTGCTTTCCTCCGATTAAAGACGCGTAATGAGTTGCGAGACGATGTCCGAACGGACGGATCTCGAGCTCTTGTCCTGTACCTCATACTAGTCGTACTAACACTGGGTGTCGTTTATATTACTGCACCTGAATTGCGATCGGCCTTGCTATCGCCCTTAGTTGTGTGCCTTGTCGTTGTGAATCTCGTTCTTACTGGAATCTATGCGGTAGCAACAAGTTCCAATCGCTACTATGAGGCGTTCGTTGCTAATGCAGGACTCGTTTTTACATTGGTCAGCATTGTTGCCAGTTTGATGTATCCACATATCGATCGTGTTGAAGGGCTGACTGTTGAGGAAGCTATTGTATCAACGTTACCGCTTAACATCATGTCAATTGGAGCGGCGCTTCTGTTGCCGCTGATCTTCCTCTACTTTGGCGTCCTTTACTCAGTGTTCAGTGGTCCAATAAAGGCAGATGAATCATACTAATGACCGAGAATAACAATTCAATCGACGAAGATAGCAATCCGGCCAGTAGCAATGCATCAAAGCCCCGTCTTAGTTCACGAATCTTGATAACATGGATTGAATTGCTGATCATTGGAATCGTCGGTGGTCTATTTGGTGCTACTATTGGCGGAGCTCCAGGATTCATTGTTTATCTTACCACAACCGTGCTCACGGTAGGGATTATTTTCTATAATGTAAACGAACTTATCAGAGACTGGATACAGGCTATCCATGAGACGAACTAATAGGCTTGGAAATACACAAAAAGATGCTGATTAATCTGTTGGAGCCAACTCGAAAAGACTGGCATCTACCAAGGAAGGACGAGCAATTGTCCACTCTACTGACAAAATGAGAATGACCGTGACCGAACTAGTTGGGTGCCGGCTCGAGTGTCCCTCTGGGGTGCCACCTTGCGTGAGGGCAGCCGTACTGTTCAGCAACAGCGGGAGTATCCGCGCCACGCGTGGGACTGTCCACGAGCGACATGGCGCCGCGCCGGCCAACACGAAACAGAGGGGACTGTCAGTGCTGGCGGCCAGCACGTCCTGGACTCCGGCGGCTTCCAGCCGAGTGGACTGTCAGCCCTGGCGACCAGCGGATCACTGAACTCGAGAAACAGTAGGGGACTGTCGATAGCGAGCTCCGGTTCAATGGGACTGTCACCATATGCAGACCTCGACGGACACTAGAGACGTCCAAACGGCTCTATTGAAATCCATAACTGGAGGTAGGCTTGGCATCCTCAGTGATAAGTGCAGATGATCTACTGATTAGCACAAGGCAGGAAAGATCACTCTAAGAACTGTGAATCTATAATGGATTCCACCAGCACGTTATCATTCGAAAATCGAATAGCATCACGATGTGAATCATATGCAACGACACCAGCATCTCGTAATTGTGGGATGTGAACGTGATATAGCGACTGCTGGGTCGTCGTGATCACATCGTCGGGGATTTCTCGTAATCGTGAAGAATTCTCCCGAATTGAAACGTTATTCGCCAGTTCGTGAAGTGTTAGCGCCGTCTGCGCTTCTCGGAGACACAGCACTGCATAGAACCGACGTTCGTGTCCCAGTAACTGTAATGTATCACAGACATCCTCTATTGTGCGCTCTTTGACACTCATCAACCGGATCTTCGTGGAAGAACAGGAAAGAGGCTTGTATGTTCTATAAATAGGTATACATAGACCTAGTAGTGGCGTCCCGTCTTCGCGTTATATGGGGCACAATTTGATCAATTCGCATACTCTATGTAGCAGCTGTTTCAAGTAAAATGGCATCTGAAGAATAGGGTTTTGACAAGACCAAAACAACCAGATTGCGACGGAAATCTGGTGTCTTTCTCGCATGATCTCGAGTGGACTGTCCACCGGCCGATACAGGCCGACTGTCCACCGTTCGCCAGCAGCGGCGGCCGTTCGGTGCGGTGCTGGGCGTTCGGCGCGGTCCTGTCCATTCAGGCATTGGTCGCCAACCCGCTCGTTTAGCTCTTCAAACGTCTGCGGCCGATCCTCACGTTCCTTCTCGGCTCTGATCCACTGGATAGCTGCTGATTTTCCTGTCCGATTTTCGTGCGGATGTGCTGATCGACTCGGGATCTTCGGCAACGTCGGGATCATCCGGCACCACGTCCACACCGAGCCCGGCCTCAACGAGAGCCAGGTCGATATCGTCCTCCCGAACGTCGTCCGGGTCCTCGAGTTCCGGGTGCGTGTCGGCGAGCATCATTGCCGCGATCGTCTCGCGAAACTCTCGATCCTCCGCAAGAGTACGCCGCGACAACACGCGAGATTTTCGACTGCCTACCAGGGAGTTGCGCCAGTCCCACTTCAGGCATTAATGGGCTGGAGTGATTTAGCCACTGACCAGAAATACATCCGGATTTCGGGCACTGCGACCGCAGATGCACTCCGGCAAGCGCATTATCGATAACTAACAGGCCGCTCACTACTCTTGCAGTTCCTGCTGAACTCAGGTCGCAAGTTCGACGCGGATTCCTCGAGATAGAGGTAGTTCGGGTCGCTTCGTACGGATGATGAGTTCGGCGCGTCGGCATCGTTTATCCCAGCTATTCTCCATGAGGCTCGGACCCCGGCTATATATCGTTGGCGCGGGTACCATCTACATGGCTCACGTCCCAGAACTCCCGGAAAAGTACGTTTGCACAGCCTGCCAGACGATGCACGCCGGCACGGTCTCCGAACGAACCGATAGCGGTCACCAGTACGAGGCACCTGCGAAGTGTGGCTGTTGCGGCGAAACGGAGCTGGTCACTGAAAAAGACTGGCCACATTTCACGCAGTAACGATTCTCTCCATTTCCCGATACGAGTCGGTAAATGCGGTTTGTCACTGACAGTACTGCTGTCGGTCAGTTCGCACACGTAATTGCCGTTCAGTACAGGTGAAGCATCTAACGGAGTATCGATCGATTCAGGACTACATCATCCTACTTTTGTCATCACTGAAAAGTCCGACAGAACCTGCTGTCTATCGCTATCGATAGGCGCTTACCGGTCGTGTGAGCGGACAGTCAACTCGTCACCTTCAAACAAAATCCGATAGCGGTCAAAAGTAAAGGAGACGGTGACCTGCTCGGGTTTTTGATCCCGGACGAGCCCATCGAGTGCGTCCGGGTCAACGTGATCGTATAAGGTGGTTTCGAGTTCGGTGGCAAGCTCGGTTGGATCGATACCCGTGACGGTTCCGAGAGCGGTGACTGTGGCGATGCTCGGTGGTGTGTCCGACCAATCGTACGCTCTTTGGAAGTGAATAGTGGTCAAATCAGATCCATGCCCGTCACTCGCTTGGGTGTCCTCACCCATAGTCTGCCTATGCCAATAAACTCCATAAATGCACTGTGATTTTCCGAGTGAAGGCCGATGTGAATTCACGCTGCTTGTTCTTCGTTGAGTCGGCACGTGAAGATCGCCCGGAGGACGACAACGAGACTATTTCGATCGCCTGCGCCCCAGATTGCCGTTTCTTCGATCTCATTAGCGCCGCCAGAACCATTTACGAGAGTACTGACGAGTGCCGTCTTTTTGTCAGTGATCAACAGGCTCCCGGCGGACGTATCCCTCTATTTCTATAAGGTTTCGAATAGTTCGGTTGACGGTACTATTTCCTGAATTTAACCTTGAATATCGTCTGAAATTCCTGCGAGATAGATGTCTACTCCACGGTCATCGGCGGCCTGAAGCTGATCGAGATGTCGTCAGTGAGTAATTCATCGACGGTCATGTAGACGATTTGTTCGTCTGCGTCGGCGAGGGAGGCTCGTTTCTTCAATTCAGAGTAAGGTACGATAGGATCACTCGATTCGGTAAGCAGGTCTGCGAATTAACCGCTAAACGCTGTACGACGTAATCGATCCCCTATGTCTTGGACCGAGTCTATGCCGCCACTTCGATCGACGGCCGAATGGAATGATTGGGCCCTACGAACGAGATTGCGCGACCAATTTTAGAACCCGCGAGTCTCACCCGAGAACCGTCGTCCGTAGAACGAACCAGTCCCCTGGGATGCCAGCCGAACTCGATGAGTGAGAAATAGAATAGTTCTTGAGGGCTCGGAGGGGACGTCTGATGTCACCCGCTCTTCGTTACGCCATGGTTTCGAGACAGCGATCATAAACGGCGTGCAGGCGGGCCCCCATCTCGTCGACGGTGTACCCGGAGACGTGCGCTCGCCCGTCCGATCGGCAATCGCCCGCGAGGACGTCGGCCAGTCGCGGCCGGAGCGCGTCGTCGTCGGCGACCACGTGGGAGTCGGAGATGGGCTCGAGCACCTCGCGGGCGAAGCCGACGTCGCGCGAGACGACCGGGACGTTACAGGCCGCGGCCTCCTTGATCGTCATTGGCCCGCTCTCGTAGCGCGAGGTGATCAGGACGGCGTCGGCAGCGTTCAGGTAATACGGTACCTCCTCGTAGGGCTGGTTGGCGACGGTCCGCAACTGTACGTCGTCGGGGAGTCCGTCCACGACCCATTCGGCCAGCGGATAGTTCTTCTCCTCGCGCGAGGGGGCGTAGGGGAAGAGGATGATCCGCTCGTCGGTCTCCCAGCCGACGCGCTCGCGCGCTTCGTCGCGGGGGATGGGGTGGAACTGCTCGATATCGACCGGGAAGGGGACAACGTGACAGGGTCGATCGACGCGATCGGCCATCGCGTTCGACGGAACGACGACGTGATCAGCGCGCGCGGTGAACCGCCTGATGACGTCGGCGTAGGGGTTGTCGAGATACTCGCCACCCCAGAGCGTACAGACGACCGGGAGGTCGGTCCGCGGCAGCGCCGACGCCGCGACGGCGAACGGAAACGTGAGTCCGTAGTTGGCGTGGACGAGGTCGTAGTCATCGCGCGCCGCTCGGAGCACCTGCGGGAGGTAACGGGCGTAATCGAGCGGCGTCCGCCGCTCGACGTCGTCTTCGCGGGCCCGATGCTCGCTGGGGACCGGCAGCGTCATCACCTCGACGCCGGCACGCTCGAGGGCCGTCATCTGGCTTTGATAGAAGCTGCGCCAGTCGGTGGTAGTGAGACTCAGGACGTGGATCATGGTAGCGTTACTGGGGGACTGGCTGGCCGCGCTCGTCCGCGTCGGGCTCCGACTCGCTCTCCGCCCGCGCGGACGCCTCCGGCGTCGGTTCGTCGATGTCCGCGAGGAGTTGGCTGAGCACGTACTCGGTGACGTCGATCTTCTCCTCGAGCATCGCCTCGCGTCGATCCGCCCAGGTCTCGTCAGCGGTCGGATCGCTGACGATCCGCTCGAGGGTATCGACTGCGTCGCTCTCGCGGCTCATGTGGAACGACCGGACGAGACCGTAGGCCTCGAGTTCCTCGAACTTGCCCATGTCGTCCGCGCCCGCGAACGGGCTGATCCGAACGGTCGGCGTGCCGAGGAGACCGGCCTCGAGGGTGGTCGTCGCGACCTCGCCGACGACGACGTCGGCGAACGCGAGCAGGTGGTGAAACGCCGCCGGCGGCACGGGAAGCGGTTCGGTGCCCTCCGGCAGTGGGCCGTCGCCCTCGTCGGAGACGAACACCCGTCCGTCATCGGCGAGGACGTCGACGATCCGGCGACGCGCCGAGGGAGAGATTCCCTCCTTCCCGACGTCGTGGTTGCCGTTCCACGCACCGAACCGGATGACGGCGTACCGCTCGTCGGGATCGATGTCGTTGCGTCGCAGGATCGACGGGTCCGGCTCGAACCGATCCGGATGGAGGTATGCGAGTTCGTGGTAGCCGGGATAGGTGACGTGACCGTCACCGTAGCCCTCGCGGAAGTTGTCCGGCGTGTAGAGCACGTCCGCGAACGGGAGGGTGAGTCGGTTGCCGCCGTTGATCGCCGTCTCGGTGTCGATGTAGACGTGGCTCTCCGCGTCGACCAGTTCGGCGACGTGCGTCGCGGCGATCCCGTGGCTCGAGACGATGTAGTCCGGATCGATCGCTCGCGCCCGGCGGAGGAGCCGGTACTCGTAGCGCAACTGCGTCAGCCCCAGTCCGAGCCAGCCGTCGGGTTCCCCACAGAGCAGTTCGTGATGGATGTTGTAGGCGTCGAGGAGCTCCCCCGTAACCCCCTTCTCGCGGCCGAACACGTGGACGTCGTGACCCGCGGTCTCGAGGTCGCGGACGACGTGCCTGAAGAGGTGGACGTTCGCCGCGTGCTGGATGGTGATGACTATATCCATCTGTCTTCTGATCGAGACGACTCATATCGGGCGCATTATTACACTCTCTTTAGCGGGGTGACGTTCTCGTCCCGGGATTTTATCGGCGAAACGGTCGCTCGCGAGTGAAATGATGGCCTCGAAACAGTCGCACGCGTAACAAGTGTCCCGATACGGCATCGGGAGGGCGGTATCAGCCGGAGTTACGTACCCGTGCGTAGAGCGTGACGTAGGCGTGAAAGGCAGTGGTTCCTCGTTTCGCCTGTGAGAAGTACAGTGACTCCGTCTCGTCCTCGTCACCGTAGTAGGGATCGAGGTGTAGGTCGTCGCCGACCTACACCGGTCGATCTGGAAGTGTCTCAAGGACATCTCGTTGAAGGAGCGTGTTCCCAACCGCTTCAACGGTATCAAGATCGAACTGATCGGCAAGATATCCACGGACGGTATTGGCGTGGGGCGAGTCGTTCGTTTTCTCGCAGACGTGATTAATCGAGGTCCTCCGTCGTGACCGCTACAGTCTCCCCGAGATCCAGCGAAAATTCCTCATCGAGACTGTTGACGACAAAATTAAGCATGCAGTTCCGGACATATCCGGTGCGCACCAATGACACGTTCCCGGTCCGACTCGAAACCGCGTCCGATGTAGCCGAGGCAATGGTCACTGTCGCCGGTGTTGACCCGTGTGATTCCCAGTACGTGTCTCCTGATCGTGACCAGACACTAACGGTTCAGCCAAGGACAACGGTCATCTTCGAGGTGGATGCGGAACTGCTGAAGCAACAGGGAACTACGCACTGGTACGTTGACGGCGATTACGTCACAACCCCGGCAGGTCCGTGGCCTTCAACGTATTTCGCAGAGATTGGCCGGGAGATCTTCACGCACACGTTTGACTCGGAAGGGACGCACCTCGTAGATACGGCCGTGGTAGCTGACGAGGGGAACTCTGCCTCACGGTGGGAGGTGACGGTGGCTGACAACGGCGCTGCACCGCCAACCGTCAATGCTTCCCGGCCAGCGACCAGTGAACTTGCTGCCGACGAAACGACCACGCTCGAACTTGAGGTCTTGAGCCACAGCACCGAACTGAATCGTGTCGTGTGGTGGATGACGCAGTCGGACGTGATCCTTGATGTCTCCGATATCGAAGGAAGGAGTGACACCGCGTCGGTCACGGTTGATGGTGGCTGCCATACGTGTCAGATTGAGGCGTGGGTGATCGATGAGAACAATATGTTTACGGCGGTGAATCCATGGGTGTTTGAAGGCTTTGACGCGGCTGATGACGGTGGTGGTGGGAACGAGGGCAATGTTGCTGTAAGTATTCAGGGAACGAATAGCCCGGTGACCGGCGGTGAGGTGCTGGAGGTGACTGCTGCAATCGAGAATACGGGGTCGTCGGAGGTGACACGCACGGTTGATCTCGTGGTCGGTGAAGATCCGGAGACCGTGGACAGTCGGACGGTGACGATTCCTGCCGGTGGGACAAAACGGTTCACTCTCGTGTTCGAGACGTATCCGGTGAAGCAGGACGATTCGTTCCCTGTCCGCGTGGAGGCTGAGGGGAGTTCCGATGTACGTACTGTCACTGCGTATGGAACGGAGTCATAGACTACGTTGATCGGACTCCGTCATAGTTGCTGCTTGAGCGGCCGCGACTCTTGGAGTTCGAGGTAGTCGCTATCTTGGATCTCCGCCAGCCGCATCTGGAGATGAATAGGACAGTAATATTGCGTCTGCTGTGACCCGTCGGTGTCTTGGAGGACGACCTGGGTGGTGGCGTTGCGGACGCATTGGTGCCACCAGTCACAGTTCATACTGGTCCTTACTGTCCTATAGGATAATAGCCGGGGAGATTTAGGCGGTCGCTCATCCCGAGGACTCGTAACTTAGGATTCTGCTGAACCAGTTGGTGGAGGCGATGCTATCTGGAATATTGCCATTGAGATGAGCCTAGAGGGCGTCATGGTTCCAGGGACTCTGAGTGATGAATCGCCGGATGCGGTCTTCATGAACATCCATTCGTTTCCCAATGTCACTCAAGGTTTTGTGGCTGCCGGGCCGCACTAACCCCTCAACGTAGGCAAGTGCCATCCGCCACGTATTGGTGGCACGTGCCCACGACGAGCCGTCGGGCCGCGTCGTGAACGCGGCCCGAACTGGGTCAAGAAATCGCCGAATCGCCAACTTTGGATTCCGTATCCGGCAGTTGATTTGGGCCATGCGACCTCAAGGGCGTCCAACGAAGATTGCGGTGCCGATTCAACCGCCGAAGTAGTATGATTCAGTACCAACAAAACGCATTGACCGGCCGAGTTCTTCATCGCCATCACTTCGATACCAACGCCGATCTCGAAACCATGATAAGCCATTATTCAGATTGTCGGTCACACTAGCAGATAGAGTTGAGAAAAAAGTCGAACAGCGGAATCAATCAAATTGGAAGCGATAAATTCGCATATGTAATTACTGTGTGTCATGCCCAGGAATCGATAGAAATGGCTTCTAATTGAAGGATCAGTATTAATCCGTATACTAACGCGGGAACTATGTCCGAGAACCCACTCTTCGAGGGCAGTCGACTACCTCGAGTGCAATTCCTCCGCTTTGTCAATCAGATCCTCGTTGAATTCGTCTCCATTGCGTCCATGGTGAACCCGTCGATGGCAGTTTGGACATAGTGCGATTACATTCTTCGGGTGGTCTGCCCCACCGTTACTGCGTCGGCGAAGATGGTGCACCTCGAGGAAAGATTCTCTATCATCAGTGAGAAACGGGGCATCGTCACTACAGCCTTGACACACACCGTCAGCAACTTGGAGCGCGTATTTTCTCACGACCTCTGACCGCGGATACGTGGTACGAGATCGCGATTCGCTTGTCGTTCGGCCTTCGCCGTTCACACTTGCCTCGGCCTGATCATACAGTTCGCCTACGGAGGAGTGTCGCTCCGAGTCAACGCGACCGTTGATCAGGCACAGAGAGCAGACACCGTTGCAGAAGGCGCACAACGCCCGGATGGACGGTGAGGACTACAATCAACGCTAGATGAGTGAAACAGGCTTCTCGCAGTTGAAGGAAGACGACGGCGAGAAGCTTCGCTCCCGGAGCTGGCACGGCCAGTTCCGGGAGCTGACTCGCAAGTGCATCGTGCATAACCTAACGCAGGCGGCGAGTTAGGGCTCGCCACCTGCTCTCTCTTCTCTAGACGTATCCGGGAGAGGCATCGCCGTCGTCACTGGAACAATGGTATAAGGTGACATAATTATGACCCTTCGGTGAACACCGCTAGCGACAGCTACTGCATCTTCTGACTCCAAGAACCAATCTCTGACGTCGTAAAACCGTGAGTGATCGACACCACCCCGTCGCAGACTTGCGTTCAACAAGGCATCTTGAAACCAACTTCGACAGGTGGTGGCAGGATCGGATATTCAGAGAGCGTCACGATGTAGAAGAGATGACGGTCTAATAGTGGGCGCACAAAGGGGGGAAGATTGAGGATCAGTGCCTATCTATTTGGTCACTCCTGAGTTCTACATAAGAGCGCGCGGTATTAACCAACAAACCGGACGAGTCTTACAGTCTGTTGGTTAATTCGACCGTTATGGTGGAAGGGCGGCAGCTGTACCCACCCATGAAAAGTACCCCTGGAGGTTAATCAGACGGCGAACGTAAGCCAGCCATGGCCGTTCTCATTGGCACTCGTGACGGCGTCTACCGCACAGCAACCGTCCCCGTCGACGACGTCGAACAGGTGCTCGATAGCGGTGATGTCCCCAGAGTCCAGACGTTTCCGGAAGTCGACGGCGTATTCGCGGCCACGAAGACGGGACTGTATCGGTCGATGGATGATGGGCGAACGTGGGAGGGCCTCGGCGTCCCACAGGAGGAGGTGTACTCGGTTGTCGCCAGTCCCGACAGTGAACGGCTCTATGCGGGCACCCATCCTGCGCACCTCTACGTTTCGACTGATCGCGGTGAGACGTGGCGCGAACTCGAGGGCTTTCAGGAGCTTCCGTCGCGGGACGAGTGGCATACGCCGCGCCACCGTAACGAAGCCCACGTGCGGAGCCTCGGCGTGCATCCGGAGACGCCTGACAGAGTAATTGCCGGCGTCGAGGTCGGCGGCATCCACGTCAGCGACGACCAGGGCGAGACGTGGACTGAGCGCCGCGACGGCGTCCATGACGACGTCCATGACGTTCACGTCTACGGGGCGGACGAGTACATTGTCTCATGTGGCGACGGACTCTACCGAACGCGCGATGCTGGACAGTCCTGGACACGACTCGATACGGACCTCGCTCATCGATATTTTCGGGAGGCCTTCACGTTCAATGGCCGACTCTACGCGGCGGCAGCCCGGAGTTCGCCGGGAACGTGGAGCGGCGATACTGGTGCCGACGCAATACTAGTGGAATCAACTGACTTCGGCGAGACCTTTGAGGCTGTCTCGTACCCCGGTGGGCCGGCCGAGGTCATCCTCGCGTGGACTCAAATCGACGGCAATGTGGTAGCAGGCACGAACGAAGGCCGACTTCTCAGCCGCGATGCGGACGGGACGTGGACCGACGCGGGACAAGTGCCAGCTGGGATTCGATCGCTTGCAGAGTAGATCAAAGACGGCTGCACTCACCTATCGCTGTCGAATCTGCATCGGCAGACCGTTCGTGGTCTGCGTGGTGATCTCCGGTTCGATCGTGATCGTGGGATCCTGACCAGCCCACTCGAGGGTCCACTGTTAGCCGATTGTCGCCAGCACTAATGCCACCTTGAGGCGAGAAATTCCCGACCGATACACGTCGACACGTCTGCTCGGTCGGCCAGTTCTCGTTGTGAGAGACGACTGTCGGCTGTCAACAGCGTCTGAACGATTCGGCCAACTGTTGGCGGCAAATCAGAGAGCAACTGCTCGGAGTCGAGCGTTCCCAACGCAGCTGCTTGATCGATCGTCGGAAGATTACCGGCACTGATGGAGCCATCACGTATCCAGCCAGAGAAGAAAGAACCAAATCCCTTGCAGTCGAAACTACAGATAGAATGCCAGAGTACATCGATCCACAGGTCGAGGATCTGCGTGGGAGCAACAATCCGATAGAGGTGACGCTCCTCATCGGTGTCTCTGGTGATTATGACAATGCCACCGTCTGTAAATTAATTGAGCAGGCTGGTGGGACTGTCGACGCCGAAATCGGGCGTGCGACGCTCAGAGTGACTGCACCAGAAACAGCAATCGAATCACTCTGCACACTTGAGGAGGTCAAATCGATCGAACTCGAGCGAGATGATGTGCAGGTGCTTGCCGAGGGAAACCCACACTCCCGCCCACGTGTGACTCGGTAGTCGATCTTCGACAACGTGTTTTCGAGTCATATCTTCAGACGCTTGATGCCCGTGACTCGAAAAACAAGGGCCAATTCATCCGAGTCGGTATCGTTGATTCCCTCTATCAACCCGGACCAGAGTTGGTAGACGCATTCTCTGTCAATCGCCACGAAAACTACGTCTATTCGCCGGCGGGTGATACGACTGGTCATGGTGGAGACGTATTCGAAACACTCGGGTATTTTGCTCCGAACGCGGAATACAATCTGTACCGCGTGATTGCAGAGAACGGCCGAACGCGGCGGGGCGATCTCGTTCAGGCAATCGCAGATGCGAGTCGTTACGGTCTCGATTTTCTGAATGTATCGGTCGGCATTGCTCACCACGAAGAGAACGATTACGACTGTGGCGGTCATTGTCGTGTTGCCGATGAGACGCGTCTTGCAATCGAAGAAGGACCCACAGTAGTAAGCGCAGCAGGGAATCGGCGTCGAGACGATCCACTGGCCGTTACCTGTCCGGCTCGAGTCGATGGTGCGATTGGTGTCGGTGGGTTTGTCTCACACTGTCGGTCGGACCTCATTGAGAGCGACGCATCTAGGCAATACTGGGTTCGGAATGGCGGTCTGCAAGGCCCGTTCTGTGGACAACAGGGCTGTAGTCCTGACCATTCGTGTACAGAACACCGATACGAAAAACCGTGGTCCGGCAACGTCGCTTTCAGGAACACAATTCCAGATGTGCTTGCACCTGTCCATCATCCTGTGGACTCACAGGGTACACCATTGCTGCAGTCTGGAACGAGTTTTGCAGCACCAATCGTCTGCGGGATTCTTGCAGCGATTGCTAGTGATCTGCTTGAACTCGGACTTAGTCCAACACCGGCGGAGTTCCAGACAGCAGTCACACAGGGTGCAACTGAGATAGATGAAGGTGAGCTCGGAAAGTTCCAAGCTGGGGGAACGTGGGATTTTCTGCAAGACATATAGTGAGGTTATTGAGGAAATGACATCATCGAACACTTTGCGACCGTAGTTTTATGCTAGTGTCCTGTCGGTGTGGTGATCGATTGTTGGCAGATTGATGGTCCTACAGCGATCAACGTCTTGCAATCCGGTCGTTCGGCGCCGGTCAGCTGTGCGGCCAGTCTGGTCCAAGGCTCGGTATCGGTATGATCCGTCAGTGACCACGGATCAGGCGGCCAGAATAGGATTCCGCCGACCGGGTCGTCGGGATCACCGTACCGTTCTGGTGGGGGCCTCGTCTCGAGTAGTTTGCTGACCGCGTCGACGAATGTGTCACCGACGACATCGGGAACGATTCCAGTGCGACGCTCTTCGGTCGTACGGAACGACAGTTGGAGGCGCCACCCATTGCCGTCGACTGAGACCAGGCCGAGCGCCTCGAGGACGTTCCGATTGTTGCGGAGTGATTGTGTCGAGACATCGGCATGGTCTGCGAGCTCGCGTTGAGATGGTCGCTCGTCGGCCCGAAGCAACGAGTAGAGAACTTTGCCGACCGTCGGCGGGAGCTCCGGCACGAGATACCGTCCATTGACTGAGTATCCAGTTACTCGCCGGGTGTGCCGTCGGATCCGTCGCCGTAGTCGATGTTGACGGTTTTGAGTTGGGTGTAGTGATCGATCGCCTGCATTCCCTTCTCGCGGCCGAGCCCGCTCTTCTTGTAGCCGCCGAAGGGTGTCTGCGGGTACGAGCCGGAGTACTGATTGACCATTACGCTGCCGGCCTCAATTTCGTTCGCAACGCGGTGGCCACGTCCGAGATCGTTCGTCCAGACCGTCGCGTAGAGACCAAACTCAGTGTCGTTGGCCCGCCGAATCGTCTCCCGTTCGTCCGAAAACTCGTAGAGGGCGATGACCGGACCGAATACCTCCTCACAAGATATTGGTGCGTCGTCGTCAGCCCCTTCGATTACCGTCGGCTCGTAGAAGTACCCTTCACGGTCAGGTACCGATCCACCGGTCAGTGCGCTCGCACCGTTCTCGAGGGCGTCGTCGACGTACCCTCGTACCTTTTCGAGACCGTCGTTGGAGACGAGGGGGCCGAGATCGCGATCTTCAATTCCCGGCCCGATCGAAATCGATTCGACGGCTTCGCGGAGTGCTTCGCGGAATTCGTCATAGCAGCCCTGATGAACGAAGATCCGCGTCGTCGCGAAACAGACCTGCCCACTCATCAGCGTCAGCGCCTTCATCGCCCCCTCAACGGCGTCTTCGAGATTAGCATCCTCGAAGACGATTGCCGGACTCTTGCCACCGAGCTCGAGGGCCGTCGGAACCACGTTGTCGATTGCGGCCTTACCGACGATCTGGCCGGTCGCCACCGAACCAGTGAACGTGATCTCGTCGATTCGCGGATCGGTAGTGAGCGCGGCACCGGTCGTCTCGCCGTCGCCGGTGACCACGTTGAGAACGCCGTCGGGGATTCCCGCTTCGGTGGCGAGTTCGCCGATCTCCAACAGCCCAAGCGGGGCTTCCGGTGCGGGTTTGACGACGACTGCGTTTCCGGCTGCGAGCGCAGGTCCAATCCCACGACAGCAAAGTAGGATCGGAGCGTTCCACGGAATGACCTGGGCACTTACCCCGACTGGTTCCTTTCGTGTGAACGCCTGTTGGTCGCCGGGGACAGGAATTGTCTCCCCTTGAATTTTCGTCGTCATGCCCGCGTAGTATTCGATGTAGTCGGCAGCGCTACTGACGAGTCCTACCGACTGCCCGATCGGCCGACCGTTTTCCAGCGTGACGGTCTTGCTGATATCGTCGACACGTTCCCGAATCGCCTCGGCGAACGCCGACAGGTGCTGGCCTCGTTCGGCTGGATCCATCGCCGCCCACTCTGGCTGAGCACGTTTTGCGGACGTGATAGCATCGCCGACGCCTCCTTCGCTGGCCTCGGCGACGGTCGCAATCGATGAGCCGGTCGCCGGATTCTCGACGTCGAACGTCTCGGCACCGTCTCGAAATTTTCCGTCGATAAACACTCCATAGTGATCGGATTGCTCCCCTTGCATGGGTTGTCAACCCATGCCACTGAACAAAGAACCTTCGCATCCGACCATTCGGACCGGTGACGCCCACCGGCAGTCGTCATCAGCCCTCTGGGGACACCCGGACGGAATCGGCGCTATTGATGTTGACCTCCTCCCGCGCCTGAAGACGCAGGAGGTGGTCAAGCGGGCAGGGTGAAGCGTATGGTCCCCAGCAGTGACGGCTTCATCCCACGACTAGAGTCGTTGGCTTTCGCCTCGCTACCACTGTAACGATGGATTCGCACTACTGTCGCCAGTCGGGGTCCGTCCGCGGCGGTGCGAGGACGCCGAGACCGACCGCGGGCGCCTCGCTTCGGTTTTCCGCCCCGTGTCGCTCTTGGCTCGGGAACCTGTAGGCGTCCCCTTCCTCGAGGAGGACCTCCGTTCCGTCGACGATCGCCGTCAGCCGTCCCCGCAGTACGTATCCGATCTGCTCGTGTTCGTGCTGGTGGACCGGCAGCGTCGCGCCCGGTTCGACCCGCCAGTACTTCATGTTGGCTCGCTCGCCCGTCGAGAGGTCGCCGAGATACACCCCCGGTGCAACTTCCTCGAGATCGACGTCAGCCGTTTCGATGTGGTCCATGGTGATGCCTCACAGTAAGGTGCGACACCGATCCGGAACGTCAATCTTATTGCACGTAACGATGACAGTATTCCCGACCGACCGTATAAACCTTTCCTAGAAACGTTTTATACCACCAGTTGTCGTCGGGAACACTGCATGACAGACAATGACACGCTTCGCGTGTTTCACCTCCCCTTCTCGTTCATGTTGCCGCAGCGAGTCGCGGCCGAGCGGGGGTACTTCGCAGAGCACGGACTCGATGTCGAACTGATCGAGCGCGATCGGCGACGCGTCGACTGGAAGTACGTCCCTGGGGACGGAACCCTGACCGGAGACCAGGACGTGGATCTGTACCCGGTCTGCAAGTGGGAGAGCCTCCGCCGGACGTGGTCGCTCGAGGACGGTCGGATCGTCGCTCACGGCGCGTTCGCGGACCTTCCGTACACGTTTCACACGCGACCGGAGACGGATATCGACGGACCGGCCGACCTGGCGAACGTCCCCATCGCGGTCAATCGGCGGACCGGCCAGGAGTACACGGCGATCCGGGCGCTTGAGGAGCACCTCGAGTCGGACGAAATCGAACTCGAACACCACGGAATGCCGACCAACCGGCTCCGAGCCCTCCGGGACGGAACGGTCGAGGCCGTGACGCTGCTCGATCCCCACAGCGCGCTCGCGGATCGGCTCGGACTACAGCGAATCTTCGAATTCGAAAATCACGTCGGAATCGTTGGAACCGACGGCCTCGACGGCGCGGCGTTCGACGCGTTCATGGACGCCTACGGCCGCGCCGTCGAGGAGATCAACGAGGAGCCGTCCGCGTTCCGTCAGCAGTACCTCGAGATGCTCGAGAAGGACTGCGAGGTCGCACCCGACCTCTTCGAGGACGTCGACGTGTTGGCCATCCGCGATTCGGTGACCGTTCCGGAGTACGAAGTTCCCGAACCCGTCGACTCCGGGGACCTTGAGGGCCACCTCGATTGGATGAAAGAGCGAGAGCTGATCGACGAGGACGCGGAGATCGACACGATCGTCGCACCCGTCCGCTAGAGCCATGGATATCGACACTCAGCAGTCGGCACTGGACGAACTGCATGCCGATCCCGGGGAGTTGCCCGTAATGCGCGCCCGGTTCGAGCACAATGGCAGCCCGCGGTACATGCTGTACACGATCAAGCGGTTCGGCTTCGACCGCGACCACGGCTTCCACCTCGACGTGGAACTCGTTTCGGACGAACTCGAGGGCGGAATCGAGACGGTCGAGGCAAAGCTCCACGAGGGTGACGCGGATCTGATCGACATCGACTACATCTCGGCGGCTCGTGAGCGGGTCAACGGCGCGCCGATCGTCGCGTTTCACCCCTACGGGCGGACCGTCGGCGGTCTCGTCGTTCCCGAGGCGTCGTCGATCGAGGGGCTGACCGACCTCCGCGACTGCCGCGTCGGCGTCGTCCGACGTCTGGACAAGAACTGGATCCTCACGCGGGCCGCCTGTCTCGAGTATCACGGCTTCGACCCCGAGGCAGAGGCGACATCGGTCGAGTCCGAATCGAAGGTCGAACTCACACGGATGCTGCGCGACGGCGACGTCGACGCTGCACTGCAGTTCTGGCAGATCATTCCCGAGATCGTCGAGACCGGGCCGTACCGCGAGGTGATTCCGATGGCGGATCTGGTCCAGCGGCTCTCCGGCGCCGATCGAACGCTGCCGATCTCGACGTTCCTCACGAGCGAGTCGTACCTCTCCGAGACTCCCGAGGCCGTTCGCGGCTTCAAGCGAGCGTACGTCGACGCGGTCGAGCGGCTCCGGACCGACGACGAATTCTGGGACGAACTCGGCGAGCGGATGATGTATGAGGACGATCCCGCGGTCGTCCGCGACGGATGGCGAGAGATGGTCGTCGCCGACTGGGACGTGGAGACGACTGCGGCAATGGAGCAACTGTTCGACCACTTGCTTGAGGTCGCAGGTCCGGACGCGCTCGGTGTCGACCGCATTCCGGATGACCTGTTCCAACTGGAGGTGCCCCAGCCACAATGACAACCACGACCATCGACTTTCAGCTCAACTGGGAGCCAAACGGGTTCCAGGCGCCGTACTTCTTCGCCCGCGAACGGGGGTTCTACGACGAGGAGGGGCTCGACGTACGCTTCGTCGAGGGACACGGCTCGCCGTTCGCCGCGGAGCAGGCTGCGAAGGGACGCGCGGAGTTCGCGCTGGCGGGTGCGAGCGCCGTCCTCTCGGTCCGGAGCCGCGGCCTCGAGCCGCTCGCCGTCGCCGCCGTCACGGGGAAGACGCCGGCGGCGATCTACACGCTGCAGGACATCTTCGGCGAGCCCCTCGAGCGTCCGGGTCAACTCGTCGGCCGGACGATTGCCCCCTCGGCGACGAAGACGCGCATCCTGACGGCCCAACTGCTCGAGAACGAGGGGATCCGGGACGATGTCGAGTTGCTCGAGGTCGACGACCACACCCACCACCGCGTCCAGCACAAGGTGCTCGACGGCGCGGTCGACGCCGCCGTGGGTGTCGTTACGAACGGCTACGAACTCGAACGTGAACACGACCGGACGGCCGACGAACTCCCGATCGGAAACCACCTCGACGTCTACGGGATGACGATCGTGAGCGATCCCGACTTCGCTCGTGCCGAGCCGGAGACGGTCCGCGCGTTCCTGCGCGCGACGGCCCGCGGCTGGGAAGCAGCGACGGCCGACCCGGAGGAGGCGGTCGACTGCCTCGTCGAGCGCAACGCCACGCTTGAGCGGAACCGGCCCGTCGAGGAGCGGAAGTTCCGGACCGCCGCGACTGAACTCCAGTTTACCGATCGGGTCCGCCGGTCCGGCTGGGGGCTCCACGACGGCGTCCGGTGGCGGACGCTCGGAGAGACCCTCGCCGAGACGGATCTGCTCGAGGGGGAGATCGATCCGGACGTGGTCTGGACCAACGAGTTCGTCGACACGGACGCGGACGTCGTCCGAAACTACGTGGATCGAGTGGGTGCCTGAGGATGGAGGCCGTCGATCATATCAACGTCAACGTCGACGACCTCGAGTCCTGCTACACGTTCTACCGTGACGCGCTCGGACTCGAGGTGGTACGCGATCCCGACGATTTCCAGGGCGAACACGCGATGTTCCGGGCAGGCGAAACCGTCGTTACGCTGGCCGAAACCGGTCGCGGCGAGCGGTGGGACGAGCGCGGTCTCGATCACCCGCTAGATAAGGCGCACCTCGCCTTCAAGACCGACCGGGACGAGTACGAGTCGCTGATGGACGATCTCGACGACCAGTTCCCGAATCAGGGGCCCTACGACTGGGACGAGTTCGAGGGGTTCTACTTCCTCGATCCGAGCGGCAATCTGCTCGAGGTAATTACCTATGAGCCCCCAACGGGCGAACAGGAGCGGTCGCTGCTCACGCACGACGACGTCGAGTAGGGTCGAGATCGAGTCGGGAGCCGAACAAGGTGTCCGGCGTGATCGTGGCGGTCTGTCGTCAGTCGTCGGCCGCCGGGCTGTCTGCGTCAGTAGGTTTGATCAAGTGACGCGCTTCCTCCACGCCCTAGAGGGCGTGGTATCCGTGCTGTGGTATCTATGACGAACGAGATCCAGAACACGATGGCGTGGGTGGCGGCGAGCGTGGGGTCGAAGATGAGTGGGGTGCACGGCAAGTGACTCTGACTTTGAGCGATATATTTTGCCCAGAGAAAGAAATATGTGTGCTAATCCCGTTGGTAGGAGTATGACAGACGATATCCGTCACGACGGCCCGCCCCCGTTCGATAGACCGTTCGAAGGCGAGGATACGAAGCAGCGCGTGTACGGTGCGGTGTTACACGCCCGAGAGCCGATGACGGCCGCCGAGATCGCCGAGCGGGCAGACTGCTCGGAGGAGTCGGCACGGACACACCTGTCCTTCTACGCCGACCTCGGCATCGTTATTCGGCATGAGGGCCGGCCGGTCAGGTACGAGCGCAACGACGACTATTTCGAGTGGCGGCGGGTCAACAAGCTGGCGCGAGAGAACACGGTCGACGAGTTGCAGGCCCGCGTGTCGGAGTTGACCGACCGGATCGAGGAGTACCGCGGCGAATATGGGGTCGACTCGCCCGCCGAGGTCGATGTCCTCGAGTTCGACGCGGAGCGGATTGACGACGTGTACGTGGAACTCGGTGATTGGGCCACCACCATCGAGGAACGTCGCCTACACGAACGCGCCAGGAGAAAGGCCGCCGGCTCGACGGCCCCGTCGCATAGCTGAGATGGTACCGGCGGATGACGGTGCGAGTCCCGCACCGATAGACCGGTCGATGTTGGAGCGAATGCGTTCCCGATTCGTTGGGCGTCGCATGTTCGAGTCGGCTGAGATTGTCAAGGAGGGGAAGCTGCACCTCCGCGTCGAGCTGTCAGGTGACTATTATCCGAATGAGGCGTCTGCTCGCTTTGAGATTCGCTGGTATCGCAACGACGACTTCAACTTTCACTACCAGGAGGAGCGACGGGGCGGGGCGTGGAAGTGTCGATGGGATCGGCACCCAAACGCACATAACTCACGGGATCACTTCCATCCACCACCGGCCGCTAGCCGCACCGACGCGGAGAACGCTCAGTGGCCGGACGACCACCGCAATGTGAGCCGCCTCGTCCTTGATCACATCGAGGAGCGCATCGAGATGCTGTGGGAGCAGCAGTAGGCGGAGGCAGTGCCGAACGTGTTGAGGAGATCCGTTCGAGAAGTGCGACTGTTACTTCTGTCAGGATCTAGGTCATATGCAGTACTCTAAATCCTACAGAGTTGTCTGAGACAGCGCTTGCTGCTCGAGGAACTTCGTGATGTCGTCTGTGGAACAGACAATGAGTGAGACGGTGGTCCGGTGGATCCGGGGCGGGTACTGTTCTAGCTGTCGACCTGTAGACATTGATCGACGAGCCCGACGTAGCTCCACGGTCAAAGTGGCCGCTCGGTTGACCTGACGTCCAGAGACAGGATACCGAGACGGCAGTCTCGATCAGACTGGAGATCAAACAGACAGAGATCACTGAGACTGCGGGGATTGCAGAACCGACAGCGAGTTCGTGGGGACCTTGAGGCCAAGATCCAGTATCAGATGAAACGGTCAGCCGAGCCGGCTGATCACTGCGCTCTCGAGTTCGTTGCGGACCTGACGGGCGATCGGACGCGGGTCGTCGAGGTGGAGATAATCGAAGCAAGGGTCGTTGTAACACGAGCGTAGGATCTCGGCCGCGCGTCCTGGCAACGAGGGGCGCTCGACGAACGGGGACTCCTCACGGACGATACTGACGAGGTGTTCCAGCTCGCCGTACAGATAGTGCGTACTGACGCCAGTCTCGTAGCGAGGATTGATTAGTCCGGGGCGATCGGTAACTGCATACCAGTACCAAGCAGGGAAATCCGCCCCCGCACGGGTCGCACAGGCCAGCGACTGCCACATCCGCGGGTTGATCTCGACGATGTTGAACTCACCAGTTTCGGCATCCTCGACATACTCGATACAGGCCAGCCCGTGCCACTCGAGTTCATCGAGGATCGCCCGGCCAGCTTCCTCAAGTTCGGGAATGTCAACCGACTCGCGATAGACGCCGCCGCTACCGGTGTAGGAATCTCCCCGTAGCTGTTTGTGCTGGAAAGTCCCGAGGGGTTCGCCATGGTCGTACAGCGCTCCGAAGAGGTACTCCTCGCCATCGATGTATTCCTGAACAATCGGTTCATGGCCCATCTTCTCGACGAGTGCGTCGATGTCAGGCGTCTCGCCTGCAGGGATGTGCTCAACCGATTTGGCGATTCCGGAATCTTCGAACGCCATGTCCTCAAGGTACTCGTCAGTGAGTAGGTTATACCGGGATTTGACGATCCGGTTACCGCTCCAGTCGGAGACCTCGCCGAGCAGTTGCGTATCTGGGATTGCCACGTCCGCCCGAGCGGCCGCCTCCGCGAGGTGCTTCCGGTCGTGGACGCCCCGCAGCCTCTCGAGGTCTGGGACGACGACGTCGGTGTGGCGGTCGAACTCGTCGGCGAACTTCGAGAGAAGGTACGTGTCGTGTGGTCGGTGGGGGATAATCGTTCTGACGTCTGGCCGAGCGGCCAGTCCCAGTAGCGAATCCTTGTACGCTGGGAGGTCGCTCGGCGCCGGAACTAGCACCGATTCGTCGCAGTACCGGGAGGTTGTGACGCTCAAAGACTCGTCAGCGACCGCGGCGATCGTGTGCAGGCCACAGTCAGCCAGCGAACGGATCGAAGCGTATCCGTGGGGGTACCGCGAGGCGGTGACGACGACTGCGTCGCGCTCAGCAGACATCGTCGAACTCCCCCTTCTCGAGCGACCAAAAACTGGAGTCTGTTACGTCGGTTTTCTGCGTGCGATCTGTTTCGGGTTCGAGAATGCGTTTCGTGACTGGCATCGTTAGTAGTGTCAACAGCGTGTATAGTTCGCCGACGCGGTTTTGGCCGCGCAGGTGGGTACGGTACCGGTCGTCAATTCCGTCAGCGTCGAGGCCGGGGAGCCCGTCGGCGAGGTTGGCAGTTTGTTCGAAGACGTTCCCCGCGAACGGCTCCGAGCGGAGCAGTTCGGCGTCGTCCAGCCAGGGACCGTTGGTTAGGTATGGCTTCGGTGATGTCTGGTTGCGAATGTGTTTGTCCCACAGCTCCAGCAGATGTCTGCCAGCGTATTTGATCGGGAACGATCGTGAGAGCGCGACACCGGTGGTTGCGTGGGGGATCGCTGCCAGGTCGGGCGCAAGACGATCGACCGCCTGCCCGATAAGATCCCGTCGAAGTCGGTATCGGACCGGCATCGACAGAGAGAGGTCGATAATACGGTTATCGAGAAACGGCGACTGGTAGGGAAGCATCCGGTGGAGATCGGTATGGAACCGCAGGTCGTCGTCGTTCGAGAGCGGATAGCAGTTGCCGTAGTAGACGAGTTCGTTGAGGGAGTTGTACGTGACACCGTGGTGGATGATTTGCTCGCCCTCTCGGTAAATATTCGCCTCGAGGATCGACTGGAGATCCGTCGAGGTGGGAAGATCGTCGTGGGCCGATTCGAGCAGCAAATTGATGTATTCGTCGACCGTCTCGATCGATTGCTCGATCGGCACCGTTACCGACCCGAGCGGGCCGACTGACACTGTCGGAGAAGGGACGCCATAGTCATGGAACAGTGAGTCGGCATACAGTCCCGACAAGAGTCCGTCGACTCGGTTGGTGATCTCTGTCTCGAATCCGCTAGTGTAGGGCTGGGAGAACCAGCCGTTGAACGAGCCAGCCCATCGGTTGCGCTTGAGGGCGTTGATCCGGTATTGGGCCCCTCGGTCGAGTACCTCGAAGTCAACGCCGGCCTCGAGGGCGACCCGTTCAGCGATGCGGGCCTCGCGATTCATCCAGTCGTTCATGTGAAACGCAGTCGCATCCTCGAGGGCGGCTAGAACGAGCCGCGAGTCTCGACCCCCCGAAAGCAAGACGCCGTACTCGTAGTCGTCGCGGGTCCACTCGTCGACGACTGTACGGAACCGACGCACGAACTCGTCGACGAACCACTCAAAGGACTCGTCGCGCGGGCAATACTCGGGCCGCCAGTACTGGTCGCTCTGAGTCGCACCGTCGACTAGCGAAATGGTCGTGATCGTACCCGGCTGGAGTTTCTCGACACCCTCGAGAGGAGTCGTCACCCCGAATGTGCGCCGAAAGGCAAGATATTCGTGGAGGTACGCCGGGTCGAAGGCGGTATCAACGTCCGGGTGGTACGGAAGAAATTGGATATTCGTCGAGAAGACGATTGTCTCCTCGTCCGGCCGTGTCCAATAGAGTGGCACTGTCCCGAACCGGTCAGTACAAAGAGCGAGGCGATCGTGCTCACGATCATAGATCAGGAGTGTGAATGCGCCGTTGAGGCCGTTGACGAAGCGCAGTCCGTCGCGCTGGTACAGCGACGCACAGTACTGTGCAGGGTCAACATTGGCAGACCGTGTCCTGTATCCACCGGGTTCGCCAATGGCACTCGCGTCATAGCCATATATATCGCCAATCAGCCAGCAACGGACCGACTCATCGCCGTCGCAGGACTGGCTTGCGGTGTAACACCGACCTGGATCGGCCGTGAGTGCCACGTCCTCGGTCACATGCCGAATACCGTCGTCAGATAAATACCATTCCTCTAGTTTGTCACCCAATTCCGTTCCATGAATGTTAATAATACCGTATATGCCTTCCATTATTATTTAATTTTAATTGCTATTATCGAGATGAGTAATTCAAAACTGTATTCTTAGGGTTAGTTCTTCACATCTCTCCCGGATAAGTAGTTCAATCGTCATCATTTTCAGAGATAGTCAACTCACTAGGTCTAAGTCAGCAATTCTGTTCTGATGGGGTTGTTATTGACGGCTTAACTACACTATCCGGGCAGGAATTTGTGATTTCGCTTGTTTAAAATCAGACAATAGTTAGAAATATCTATATTATCTATATAGGATACCTCTGGGTTGGGGAGACGCTAACCTCTACTCGGCAACCAACCAGCAGGCGTCGAAGGTGCAACAGCAGAAAGAACCCTTTATCTACTTACCGCTGAACTCCTGAGAGTCTCAATAGAGCCAGCGAATCCCTAACCAGCTCACGAGGACCGACCGCCCTAAGTTGTGACTGTGGAACTTAAGAATCTGGGATCAGAACGCTTCCCCTGCTATATCTCTATCTTGTGCCGGGAACCACTTAAAGAGAAATCTCGTTTCGGTGTGTTTTTCCCGATTCTACTGAAAGTCACAGTCATCAGAGGCACGCTGGTCACTATCAGCGTATTCTCCCCTTGGCTGATCAGCCGGCTTTGCATATACGGATTGTATAGATACAATCCCGAGGGCTAATTGCCTGAGTTGCGACTACCAACTTTAGAACATTGGTGAGAACACTTCCCCTGCTATATCTCCACCTTGTGACCAGAAGTACTTAAAGAATGAGCGGATCTGTCGAGAGGGTCTCAAAGACCCCATGAATAGGTCTGGCCAACAGCTGTGTAAATGACTAGCACACTTTTGGACCGACTTGCCTTCGGAGTAGGCTACGGCTCCGGAGGTAGGTCTACCATCCGTGGCCGGCACCGAGGGTATGGGGAGACCCACAATACCCTTATGTCGGCTGGTCCGATCTACACAACCACTACGAGCGCCTCGAGAGGGACGCGAAAGAGTACGTCGATAAGCTAATCGAGTGCTACGTCGAAGGGCGAAGGCCGATCTATCGGAGGAGGAGATAGAGAAGAAAGCCCGTGAATTGGCGACACTCCATCACCAGTGGAACGGACTGCCGGTCCAATGGCTTGAGGACGGCTTACTCGTCTCTCGAAAGCAGGAAGTGAACGGCGAGGGTGTCACGGAGCAGATCGTTCTCCAGCGTTCGAAGCGGATATACGAATCTCTCACCGACAGCGCCAACTCCGACGAGAACTCCGTGTCTATTCCACACGGGATGGCCGACCTTGGAGCGACCAGGAGGATGCTCGAGGACGTCGATCTACCCGGCCACTGAATCCACCTCTGCAGACATCGGATCAAATCCTGTTCTGGCCTGTGGTACCACAGTACGTTGTCGGACAGTTTAAACGTAAGGCATCTCAAGCTGTACTTCTTACAGTTATATTTATTAAAACCAATCTATATGAGCAAAATACTCAGAGTGGTATTCCTGAAATGACACCCTGATTTCGTATAACCAGTATAATACAATGGCTTGATATCTCATGGCTACCATAGCGCATGAAAGAGAATCATGCCGATGATCCAGTTAGTGTGGATGAGAGGACAACCAATGTCGATGTATCTCGTCGCCGACTGTTACGCGGGGGAAGCCTCCTAGGCGTGGGGAGCCTGTTTGGGGTGACTGGAGGAGGAGTAGATCGTACGGTAGCGGAAGAAATAGAGAGTGCGGCCGGAGGCGGCTGTAATCGGCCGGAGGAGGTCGTTCATCTCAAGTACGGAGAGTATGAGAACTGGGAGGACATCTATTGGATGTCCAATGGTGATCGTGAGAACCTTGCAATTGTCCCCAGCCCAACCTACGCTGGCGATACCGCTCTCCAACTTCGGGTTCAGGACGGCGATCATTGGGGGCTCAGTACCCACTATGACTTTGATGACGGCCTCCTCGAGCTCAATGGCCGTGTCGCTTTCGCTCTTAATACGAGTTGGTCGATGAGAACTGAGAGTGAACACTGTCGGCTCTGGAACTGTGCCATGTCGCTTGGGGAGGGGAGTGCCGGTGGCGGTGTCCCTGATGGCACCAATGGGTGGAGTAACCGCCTCTATGTCAGTACAAAAGAAACCGATCTAGATGGGCCGTTCCATCTGCTCTCCTATACATACCATATGGACCAGAATCAAGATCATGACTTTCTCCTTCACGGGGAACCCTACGCCGTGCGACAGCCAGAGATCGTTCCGGGGCAGTGGTACGAATTCGAGTATTATGTCTGTATGAATACAGTCGACGACAATGGCGTGGCAAATTCGGATGGCGTCATCCAGTACTGGCTCGATGGCGATCTCATCTATGAGCGGAGCGATCTGAGGTTCACAGAAGACCACGAAACCAATATCATCGAAACAAATGGTCCTGTTGGGTACTACGGTGGGAGGTACGTGACTCCACAAAATCTCTACTCCTATTATGCCAATCACTCAATGGCCCTCAATGGGACGTTCGGAGACGGGTGCTGAATCTCACTTCATCGATTCTTAATTTCTAGACCATTAGAAACCACACTGCTTTAGGAACCAATGTATTCTTCGAGGGCGTCGACTTGCTGCTGTGGATCCTGCAGAAGAATCATGGATAGTTTCATTGTGCCCGCGCTCATCTTTTCAACCCCAAAATGTGGCGAAGATGCTAGCTTCGTCACCGTCTTTATCGATGCGAGTCATTTCAATGTTCACCTCGAACACATCACCGCCGTTACTGCCAGACTCAAACTTCTCTAATCGCTGCTCGATTGAGTCGTGTTCTCTTTATTCCTCAAGGCGAGCTTGCCGTATCTGGTGTATACTACTCACCTGCGTTTCGACTGATCGCCTCTTCAAACGTGATTGCTTCAATCCCAAGCTCATTGCACCACTCAAGTGTTTCCGCGATGCGATCCTGTGTCACTTCCTCGCGGTGGGTGTGGGCACCAAGAACGCCATATACATTCTCTTCAGCGATCTGTGTGAGGTCAGCATAGACCTGATCTCGATCGACGTGTTCGGCAAAGTACGCTCGGTTCGTGTCGAATGGATCAAACGGGATATCGTTCACTGGTGTACCGGAGTTCACATTCAACACGCCCTCGTAGTACTCACGGACGATATCGAGGTGCCGATCATCAATGACATTGTGCGGGGCTAAAAACGTCGTTGGGCCGAATTCTGCTAACGCCTTCTGCGAATCGGCGAGCTGCTTGTGGACGAACGGTTCCGTATACCGCTCGACTGTCTCTTCAGCTGTGAACGCGGTATTGATCGGCTCGTCAAGTTCTAAGTAGCGCCCAATATCGTCGTCATCCGACTCAACAACCGTCCGCTGTACAAGCTTCTCTCCATCAGTGACTTCAATTGGATCCCCCAGCAAGAACCCGTGCTGCCCTCGTCCTTCGGGATAGATACGGTTATCGCCCGGTGACACGTCCTCAACGAGGTCGAACGAGGTGAGCGCTACATGGGTGGCTGTGTGTGACGCAATTTCCCAGCCAGCATCAACGAGTCTCGTCACCTCGTCAACATTCATCCACCTCTCGTCGTTCCGTTCCATCCACTCGGAGACGATGCCGACTGTAGCTGGCGCGTCGTACGTCTCATGCGCTGGAAATGCTTGTTCTAGATCGTCGTTCGGTCCATCATCGTAGATAAATGTAACCGCTCCATTCTCGAACCACTCATCTTCAGCTGCATCTTTCGACGCGTCATCACTAGCATTGCTGACCTGATCAGAATCAGCCTTGTCGGGAGAAGATACGGAATCACTTCCAGTGTTGCCATTCTCAGTAGCGTCAGAACGAAAACATCCGGCTATACTGGCAATTCCGAGGGTCGCAGTCCGCCGCAGAACCGTTCTCCGTCCCACCGGTTTAGAGTCAACCATATGTCGATACCAGTTTACATATTCCTCTATGAACCTTATGTCTGATCATCAAATACTAAATTCAGGGATAGCTATTAGTAGAAAAGGGTGATGAGAGCTTCTGGTGGTTCCGATCTCATTACCACCCTTACTTGAGTGTCCATTCTCTGGCTGACACTCGTAGAGATAGCCAATCAGCTCACCAGAGTATCTATACAAAGACGGAGGTTCAGTCGTCCTCAAGCCAGGTCGGACGCCTTCGGCAACAGTCTCTTCGGGGTCACTAATTGTTTCCTGCTGCTCACTGACGGGCTCCTCAAGGTCACTGATCTGCTCCTGCTGTTGCTTAACGATGACCATCAGTTGAGGGGCGGGCATCCCGACCGCATCGAAGAATGAAACCGAATTCTCGTGGGTGACGAACTTGCTCAGCGCTGATTTCGCGACGAGTGCGACAAGAACGAGACGAAGACCGATGTGAACCCACTCCGAGATTGACTGCTGCAGTGACTGAATACGATCGACAGAGGCGTCTTCCATACTGAGAGGTGTCCAAGAACTCGGATAAGTGTAAGCGAAGCTGGTACTGATGTAGTACTGTTTTCTAAGGGATTCTTTGGAACCACAAAGGTGCTTTCGATGGCCCTCAATTTCGTCGTGTTATGGGCTGCAATGCCTGATCTGCTACAGCCCACCGGCTGATCGTGACCGCACTCACCACGCGGCGATTAGAGATATTTCAGAATGTTGATGTCCTACAGGCGGATATGAAAGAGATGTAATGATGGCCTGAGCGGCACTGTCTAGTGTTGCTTCAACGGTGAACAGATGAGCCGATATGGTTCCGGTACCGTGTTCTCTGTGCCATTTGAGGCTTGAAGCGACACTAGACAGTGCCATGAATGCAGATATGAACGGTGCGGTGAACATTCGAAGAAAGATAACTCAGAGTCACCTAACCGGGGATATGAATAATGGTCGGTTGGCACGGCCAGTAGCCTACCTGTTCAACCAACCCTCGGGGCGTTTTGCACCGAGCGAACAGGCAGGTTGCAAACCATAATATCCCACTGCTTGGGATTCCCACGTCTTCAAGCGCGGGAGGAGGTCAATCAGGTAGAGAGAATTTGATCAAGCTGCTTGACAGGGTCTTAAAGATCCCATGCATAGGTCTGGCCAATGGCTATGCTATATGCTAGCGCACTTTTGATCGACCTGCTCTCGGACCGGTCCCATGGCCCCCGAAGGTAGGTCTACGATCCGTAATGGGCACCCGGAAGGGTAGGAGCAGACCCACAATACCCTTTCAAGAATCCACTATCGAGGGGATGGGGGTACCGATCGACTGACCAAGTTCACCAACGGAGTCTCTCGAAGCAGAAGGCCCAGGCCGAGATCATCACACGCGCAAAGTGGTTCTTGACTGGGATGCCAGCCGAGGAGGCGGAGTAACTATGCCCGAATGTGAAGAGTGTGGAGGGTTCGTCACTCAAGACTTTATTCGAGTGTTCGGCATTGGCGGCGAGGTACACGGCTGTCCCCACTGCATGACCAATCGAGAATTGGGTGACGGTGAGGCAACCTCGAGGACCGAGTAACCGCCGACTGAACTTGAGTCTTCGATTCCCATGGGTTCAGCCGGGTCGGAGGTCGACGGAAACGCACCGACGTGAACGGCCGCCTCGAGTGTTGTATCCGGTGGATTGGGCACGGTTCGAGACGAACCCTTGTTATCTCACGAGTACGATGGGAATGAAGTCGACGGCGCCGCCGAAGCCGAATTGAAGAATCGCGCCTCTATCCTACGAAATTGTCTGAGACAGCGCTTGCTGTTCAAGTGATGGGCCCATCTGTACCGCCCGGTTGTTCCCGGGAGGTCCTGTCACTGTGAGCGCAGCTGCTAATCGCAGCCACGATCCGACTCGGTGGTGATCGAGTAATCGCTGGGGGTCTGGCGGCCAGAACAGCACGCTGCCGAGTGGGTCATCGGGATCACCATATCGCTCTGGCGGGAGGAGTGTCTCGAGAAATGCGGCGGCGGTGTCGAGGAGCGTCTGGGTCTCCTCGAGGCCTGTTGGAACAACGGGATCGCGGCGTTCGGAAGTAGTCTGGAACGAGAGTGCGAGGCGGTATCCAGTCTCGTCAACCTGGATGAGATCGAATGCCTCGAGCCGGTTGTGATAGTTCCGGATGGTCCGTGCTGAGACGCCCGCTCGGTCGGCAAGGTCACACTGTGACAGGCGGTTTTCGGCTGTGAGACGCGTCTGAACGATTCGACCAACTGTCGGTGGAAGATCGGCGAGCAACTGCTCAGGGTCGAGCGTTCCCAATGCGTAGCGGAGTTCGTCTGGTCGGAGCTCTCGGCTCTCGTCTTCGGTGGCGAGTTGCTGGAGTGCTTGGACAGCAGCGTACGGCGAACTGACTAGTGCCTGTAGGAGCGAGATGCTGTCTCGAGTCGGTCGAAGGTTCTTGGTCTGCAGGATCCGCGTCGCAGCCATCACGTAGCCCGTTCGATCGACCGTCGAGAGGGAGATGTAGACAGCGAATTCGGGAGCGTCATCAGCGACCGCTGCTGGCGTCTCGAGCGATTGCTCAAGCTTGGGGCGGAGTCGGTGGATATCTTCTCCGCGAACGACCAAAGAGCCAATAGCGTTCCCAGTGGATCGTCGGCATCGACGGTCGGTGAGAGTGCCGTTTGTCGCTTCTCCTCTCGAGACTCGAAGAGCTGCCGATAGCAGGCGAACACACCGTACTTCGACTGAATTGCCGTCGAAATACTGATCGATGTCGCGAGTTCGTTCAGCGCGTCGGTCTGCACGGATCCTTGCTTGGACTGTTCTGAGATGTGTAGATAGAGTGGAGGGAGTGATATCGAGTTCTTCGGCAATCTCTTTAGTGGTGGTGCCCTCTTGATCAAAATAGCCCATTTCTGTTGCTATTTGAGCGACTTCGTACTGACGGTCGGTGAGCGGGATACTTACATCTATTTCTGAAGTCTCGTTCTGGATACTGCTACTGTATAATTTGTGGATCTGGCATTTTACATTTTCTCTGCGACAATACGTCTGGAATTCCGAAGGCCGCTCCATAGGACGAAAGTGTACATTCCGCACGAGGCGAATGTTCATAGATTGATAGGTTCGGGAGGTGTTCCCGTCCGTCAAGAGGAGTTCGAGAAACAGGTCAAGGGAGAAGACGGCGAAATCCTGTTTCAAGACCGCTCACTGGAGGACTGGCGAGACATGGACTCGTTCGAGTTCGGTAACGACTGACCGCTAAGAGATTTCAGACGTTGACGTACTGGGACTCCCACTCACGCCGTTCCTCGATTTCTTCCAGCCCCTTATCAGCGATTGCGTAGTAGTTTGTCCGCCGATCGAGCTGCCCTTTCTCCACTAAATCATTATTAACTAACGTGTCGAGATTCGGATAAAGACGTCCATGATTGATCTCGCCGCTGTAGTACTGTTCTACCCCTTCTTTGACTTCTTGGCCTGATGGTTGGTCGGCCCCCGCGATCACGTACAGCAGATCACGTTGGAACCCGGTCAGATCGTCCATATACCCCAGATCTCAACGGGGTGATTATTCGTTATATCCTATATACACCTGTTTTATGGAGTATTTAGTCGGATTTCGAGATTTTCAAAACTGTAGTTCACTACTGTCTCCAGTATTTTTTGACTTAGTAGAATTTCCTGGAAGCGTGCTTTTTGCGACAAGAAAGCTTATATCAAACTATTCGAGGGTATGGCACGCGGCAATCCGGTACACAACGAATCTGAAGACGAACAACTCCCACATCGAATTACTGTTGTCGGCCGCGGCATACCCTCGAGTTTCGAACTCACCGTTGCTGGCGATATCGAAATGATTGCTGGAAACCCTGTCGAAGAGGCAACGATCGTATCAGAGAGCACTGCTGAAGGAGCTATTGAGGTTGGTGTTCAACAATTCCGGTTCTCCGAACGGCTGGCAAACATCCACACCGTCGATTGGAACGGTGAGGAAGGAGCGGAGACCGAAAGTACGCCGACGGTACACGTCAATTACGGCATATCTAAACGGTAAATTAGTTTCCCGCTCTGTTCTGGCTTTTTTCTTACACTTCTTTTCCTGCACCCGGTTGTACGAATCGGTGGTGTTATAACAGGTTGAGTATTAAACGGGTGTTATATGGTGGAGAATGTCACCCGCGCCAGTGAAGAACAAGAGCTTTCCAATAATATCCTATTTGATATTCTATCAAACGAACGGCGTCGATTCACTCTATACTGCCTCGAGAAATATCAGACCCCGCTAGCGCTCGCTGATCTAGCTGACGAAGTAGCGCTGCTAGAGTCTAACGCCGAGACACTTCTCGATATTCCAGCAGACGATGTCAAAGAAACGTACTTAGATCTCTACCACTGCCAGGTTCCGAAGCTGGAAGAGGTAGATTTTCTCACTTATTCTCAAGAAAGGGATACGGTGTCTCTCAAGTCCGATCTCTCCGATCTAAACCTTGAGAATTTCTTGTAGAACTACTCGTAGTAGTCATGGCGTTCCATAACTTCGCCGAAGGCCACGTTCTCACGGACGTTACCGATTTCAACCTCCACACGCTCACCGGGCTCGGCATCCGGAACGATGACGACATAGCCCCGTTCAACACGGGCGATTCCATCCCCTTGCTCTCCCACATCCTCGATATCAACAATACGCTGCTCACCCTCCTCAACAGGTGGCCCCAGTTCATCCCGGTCCCGGCTCTCGGATTGCCCTTCTGACTCCACAGCCTCAGTCTGGATCACCGCTGCACGATACATTTCACCGGGTTGAATCTGCCCCTTCGCTACCTCACGACGCGGTACTTCGATGATGTAGTTCTCGTCTTTTTCTTCCAGTTCGGCGTTGAATAGGCAAAGCAGGTTATCTGGCACTTCCATGAGAAAATCCTCTTTCCTATAGCTGCTATTCATGAGGACCTTGGTTCTATCGGTGGTGACTCGGACTCACAGACCGCTGGTCGGCGCGGTCGGGACGCTGACGATCTCGAGGCTGCGGGCTGACTGGCTACCTCACCGGGTTCGCCATGGGGAGCAGACCCGAGGAGATTATCCGGCGAAGGAGGATGACGATACCGTTCTCCAGACCGTCGGCAAAGACCGCCTGCTCGTGCGATTCGTCGGGGTCGGCGTCCGGGTAGAAGGAACTGACCAGCAACGTCGTACGGTCAACCAACAGCAGGCGACTGATGGCAACCTCGTCGTCGCTTGCAGGCCCCAGAAGCCAGTCCAGTTCGGTTTCGAACACCTTCACGGATGGCATCTCGGAATCGAGCTTGGCGATGATCGCGTCCGTTTCGCCACCGATGATCACGTCGACGCCGCGGTCAACCGCGTCGTGGAGTCGCTCGTACAACGCCTCCGTCAGAAGTTCCTCCTCGACGACCAGCAGGACGATCTCCGATTCGGCGTCCGCCAGCAGATTGTGTGTCCGGGCCTCGATGCCATCGTGACCGGATAGCGTCCATACCTCCTGCATTCGGTCGCTGTCGTCGACCTCCGGTTGGTGATCGAGCGCTTCGAGGTGTGACTGAAGGGTGTCGATCCGCGCGTCGTACTGCTGACGCAAGATCGCGGTTGCCTCCTCGATGCTGACCGCGCGAAACTGCTGGGGGTTCGTGTGCTGTACTTCGACCAGCCCCTTTGACTCCAGCACTCGGACGGCGTCGTACACCCGGGTCCGAGGAACCTCCGAGATCTCGCTGACTTCCTTGGCGGTCCCCGTCGAGAGTTGGGTCAATGCCAGGAAACTCCGCGCCTCGTACTCCTTCAGCCCGAGGTCCTGCAACAGACTCACCGTCTCCACTTTACGTTCCTCAGCTGTCATTAGGTGGTCCTGTCATGTCCGACTGGTTGAGAGGGTAATTCACGCTCGGTCGGAATTTGGGTGACTGACTCTCTACACTTCGAGCAGGCGTCCATCTCCTCGCTAATGTATATTATCTTACAGGCAGGGCACGAATACAAGACCGTGGTGGCTTCATTCTCGGAGTCGTGACGAGAGGCCGATGGCTCGGCCTGTGTGCGCCCACCGAGCCGAGAGAGCCACGTGCGGAGACGCTGGCTCATTGGGTTATGGCCACCCCGCGGGCAGTTCGTCTTCGTGGTCGGCCATCAACCGAAGTAACGGAACGATCTCGTCGAAGTTCGGCCCTCGCCGAATCGTATGGGTGTCCTTGTCCCACTCGATATAGCTCGCCTCGGCAAGTTTGGGTAGGTGCATATGATACAGGGCCGTGCGCATCTCGGTGAGGGTGGCGTCGTCGACGGCGTCCGGGTCGCTGTCGGTGTGCCAGACGGCAACCCGAGTGGCGAGACGGTCGAAGGAGACTGGAGTTTCCTGCTCGTCGAGGTAGTGCAGGACGTACCGACGAACGGGATCTGCCAATGTGCTGAAAGTATTGGTTACCGCCTCGGTTGATTTAGCCATACCGTGACAACAACCTCCTAAACGAATAAGCCCTTTCACCCAGATAATTGTTACACTTGGAAAATTCAACCTAAAGCGGTTATATGTGGATATATTGAAATCGGGATGTGGACTGAGAGTCTATAGGCGCAGATAGATTTGAAATTTTCAAGCGATTCATCGGCTACCTTTGATCGGTGACCGACCCGTCGTCGGTGTCGTCGTCCTGATTCGCGTCGGGGCTCGTCCGTGGATAGAAGTGGTCCCATGACTGGACCTGCGTCTCGGAGATAATCTCGGAGCTGTTGATTGTCATGCCCAAGTCCGCCAGTTCGTTGCGGATGTCTTCGATCTCTCTGACTGAACCGGCGACGATCTCGACGTGGATATTCCGTTCGCCTCCAAGCAAATCGCGGGTGGTCACCACACCGCGAATGTCGAGGATCTGTTCGGCCATCGATTTCAGGTTATTCGGATTGACCGTGCAGACGAACATGACGTGGAGGGGGTAGCCTGCTTCCTCGTAGTCGATCTCAGGGTAATAGCCGCGGATCACGCCCTTATCTTCGAGTTTGTCGAGGCGATTCCGGACTGTCGTGGAAGTCACATCCACCTTCTCGGCGATCTCCGTATCGGTCTGGCGGGCGTTGAGCTGGAGCTGGTGCAAGATGCTCCGGTCCACGTCGTCGAGTGGGGTGTCGTCCATACGGTGTCCTTGGACGAGGCGACTGAAAAGTCCGCATGGGCCCTTTACTAGCATAGATTGAAGCAGTCCGTCCGATAACTCCGCATGCATAGTTACCGCTCAGTACAGAACAAGTAGTGTGCGACCTTTTCAATGAAATAGCTATTTGGAAAACATGATTCTAAGAGACGATTTTCAACCTATGGAGAGTGACATTTGGTCGCCATTATTATCATGCCGTGCGCCAACGCTGAGGGCTAGCGCAGCGGTTAACAAGCCCACTGCCGAGGCCATGAAAAACCATCCCAACCAGAGGCCAAAGACGGAGATACCTACGTTAACAAGTGCAGCTCCCCATGTTATGCATCGGTGGTTGGTCCATGTAGCAATTCCGGATAGCGACGAGGCCTAAGAGGAGAGTTGCCCAGAAGAACAGCGTGGACGCGTTGCCACCAGCATTCCCGACAAGGTAGTCGATACCAGCTATACATCCTTTGGCACCTCCACTTGTCTGATGACACGAGACTGAGCCGAATGCACCCATTAGATAGAGAAATCCATATGCACCAGCCAGACCGGCCAACCCAGCAGCGATTCGGGCAACACGTATGAGACCGACCGTTGTATTAGCCATATAGAACAAGACTTAGTGTCGGATATTTAATATTATCCTGATAAGTGCGTGCTCCTCTATCAAAAGAACCACGGGCGTGCTATGTCCATCAGCGGCTCACCGCTATCGATACTTTGGCGTTCTGATAGCGGTGGAAGTCACCTTCCACGCCCTTCGGAAGATAGGCGTTTCGAGGCTTCCCACCGGTACCTATAGTGTCTTTGCCTTCAGGAATGCGAAGACGATAGTGCTCCCCGCCGTCGGTGCGTTTGACGTACTTCGGCTTTACTTGGGGAATTTCAACCGCTCGAAGCCCAACGTAGTCACCCAACTGGATGGTGTCAATGACTGAAATGGGAACGTCGAAGTGGCATTCAGGATATCCGTTTCCAGACTCATCGACATGTGGAACGACACCGTAATCGACGCGTCGAACTATCGCCGAAAAAGGGACCGAATAGCACCCCGTAGCCGATACAGTTCAGAGATACGTTGCGGGGTACCAGTCTCCGACCCCGACTCGGGATCGTCCCTCATGTTGTCTGACCGCCACGCCGGAAGGTCAACGGGGAGGTTCGACGCGGCGACACCGGAAATCACCCCCATCGAGGACGCTAGCACGGCGATTTGCAGTTCGAATCGACTAAAATCTAGCGAGTCGGACTGTAGGAGCGTCCACACCATTCCGGAAACGAACAGCACCACTCCGGCGACGGTCAACCACTTGTCTGCGACGGACAAACCGTCTTCCCGTTGCGTGAGTCGAACCACGACGACACCCGTGACGAAGTGGACGATCCACACCACGAGGAGGGATCCCGCGATTGACAGTGCCACAAACGGGTTCCACGACGGGAGCGTCGACATGAAACTGGCGAGCAGGTTGGTCGGAACAAGACCGGCGACGAACTGTACGAACGCCCGAAGCACTGTGGCGATTAGGGAGTCGATCACCGCGAGGATCTGGACCGTGAGTCGAACCTCGCCGTCGAGGAACGCCCACGCGAGGTCACGAACTAGTTCACTGCCGAGAAGTTCGGCGAGGAGAAAGAGGCCGAATGGCGGAATCACTCCCACCACGAAAATCCAGCGTACGACCCACGAAAGGACGCCGCTCCGGGGGACGGTTCGCGCGACGAACCAGACGATAATGGCGAGCGGAACGATTGCAAGCAACGATTCCTGGAGGACGCTGAGCGTCGTTTCGAATATGGGCACGGAGCAGTGGACACACTGAAACTGGAACAAGCGTATTGAGAACTTTTCGGCTCCGGAAGTAAAAGAAAGGGAGCTCCCGTTTCCGGTTTTGATCTTTTGCATTTACACTCCGGTTCCGAGGGGGATGGCACTGTCTAGTTTAGCACCTCGGCTGGTGTTTGTCCGTTGAGTGACTGGTGCGGTCGTTGTGTGTTATAATAGTGTACAAACTGTTCAAGCCATTCTCTGACGCTCGCCTGACTGCCCACCCACGAATTATGGAAGCGGTCAACTCGCATCTTGAAGGTGTGAAACCACTTTTCGATTAGGTTTCGATCAACGTAGTCGAGCTGACCGCTCAAACCTAATCGAGAGAGCAGTCAGATAGCCGTAGCCATCGACGAGAAACACGGTGTCTGAGAGATTGTGTTTCTCGGTCAACCGATGCAGGAACGCAGCGGCTGGATCGGTGCCTCGTCGTCCGAACACTGCGACATCGAGAACGAGCCCATCTTGCGTGTTCCAAGCCGACTGTCTACCGGTCGCCAGCAACGGCGGCCACGGTGCGGGCGTTCGCCACGATCCTGTCCGCTCGGCGAGCCCAATCCCGAAGACGCCGACACCACCTCCCAACCCACTACCCGTTGATAAATCGGCGGTAGCTTGATCGAATGAATAGGCGATGTTTGGTTAGAGACACATAAGACGATCTCCTTCTGTCGTTTGTCCGAAACCCTCGGCGTCGCGGCCGCCGGCCTGGTGCACGCTCGAGTTCAAGTTAGTCCGCTCAGAGGGCGTCGGTCGTCGCAGAAAGGATCAGTGTAGCTTACTCATCGTCGCGCGCCTCTTTGTCCCACTGCTCGAGTTCGGTCATGTGCTGTTCGATTTCGTCCTTCGATGGGAGTTCGGTCGGGTTAACCGAGGAGTTGATATTTCGCTCCTCGCCTCTGGTCCAACTTATCGATTACTGGGATGGTAGCGGCTGCTGTACCCATGACCGTTGTTTTTGCTCGAGTCGACCCCACCCACCCCGCCGCGCTCGCTGTGAGATCAGACTGACGGCCGATCTAGATCGCCCAACCGCTGTGACGTCGGACCGGGAAGAGGTAGCAATTCTTGCGACGCCGTTTTCTTATTTGCGATTCGTTTACAGGTGAAACGTGCAGCAGCGTCGTCGAAGTTGCCGAGAACAAGCACCCTTGTGAAGAACTACCCTATCGGAACAAATCCGTCTATAGTACTAGTATACCAGATCGTTCCGATATGGTAGTCTTTGACACGGTGGAACTAGTTTACGAGATCGACGCCTCTCCGCTGCCGCGATCCACCATATAGGAGGGGCTCGCTGATCAGCAGTCGAGACTCGTACGAAGGATTCAGCACTAACGGGCTAATCTCGGCATGAGAAGAGGGCGCAGATCGGTCGCAGTAATCGCCGAGATGTTATCATCACGAGGAGGACAAAATAGCAGAGCGACCGACTGTCGGCTTCTATGAAAAACACGACATAGGAAGACCAAGAAGCTGATCGCTCAAGCCGAAGTGTACCTCGACGCCGACGGCGACAGCGGATACAAAACCGCCGACGGGAAATAGAACACAGCCTAGCCGTGACTGAAGCAACTCTCACTACTATCAACTCAGCGATCAAGTGGTTGTACCGCCGAGAGAACTACAAGAAGTTTACCTAGGGAATCAGACATCTACTTTTTGACAGCAGTCAAGCAAACAGGGTCAGAGTAGTAATCTGTACTTCCTGCTTCCTGCCATTCTCAGCTCATTTGTCCCTTCCGGTCGGGATGTCAATCTTCCATACCTGTTCAATACGCTGCGCGACCTTGAGCAGCGTAGATCCATCGCTGAGTTAATCAGCGCGGATGCGCAGCTGGGTGGCGATCTCTCGGTCTTCACCCTTCTCGCGAATAATGTTTTCATCGCTCATGTCTCAGTTCCCTTCCGTTTGTGACCCCGAGCGTTCCGTGCCGGTCATGTAGATAATATCGAGACGAATCTACTTGGATCCACTGTGCATTACCACCATCATCTGCAGTCTGCAAGTTGTCACCGAAGTCGAAGTATTCCAGCTCGGTATGATCGTGGACCCTCGACCGCACAGCTGATCACCACGCCTCGTCCGGCCTGTGGATTACCAGCCGGCTCCGGATCGGGATGTAGACATGACCGATGTTTTTACTCGATCACCACAGGCTCGCCGCAAACAGGGCAGACGGACCCATTCTTTTTACTTTTGATTTCAGACTGTTTACCCGTCCATCCACAGATTGGACACTGTACTGGATCGGATCGAGACACAGGACACAGGGGTCATTCGTCGCCGGGCCAAAAAGCGTAGTGTCTGGATCGAACACCTGTTGATACTCGACGAGTTCTGCTCACTACGTGCGGCTACTGAACGCGAGCTGGGTAACCGATGAGCCGTTCGAGTCAGTCTCGGCTCGCTGTCTCAAGACAGGCTGGCGATCGGTCCGAGACAGTCGTTCTCGAAGCAGTTCCAGGATTTCGCTATGTTCCGGATTCGGAAGCGAGCCACTACGACGCGATCGCCGAGGAGCTCATCGAACCGAGCGAGCAGCTGCCGTTCGTCGGCATCGTCGTCCTTGAGGAAGGGACGGCGGTCGAGATCAAGTCCGTCTCCGTCGTCTACGGCCAGCAGCAGCGACGGGGCCGGTTCCAGCCACGGCGGGGTCAGCACGAGGCACTACTCGAGTCCGGGGGTGTCTACCTGTTCGCGATCTGTGCGCCCCACGATCGCGACCTGATCGCCATGAAGGTCGTCCCCGCGAGACAGGTCGATCATCTCATCGACGGCGTTACGAACGGCTGGCGATCGGCGGGCGAAGACCGCAGCGAGGAGTACGTTCAGTTCAGTTGGGCTCGCGTCTTCAACCCCGACGAGATTCTGGAGGGATCGCGATGAGCGTCGATCGTGACGATCGCGACCTCGAGGCCGAGCTGGTGAGCGCAGCTGCTGGTCAGGTCGGGATTCCAGTCGACGCGATTTGCGTGGTGTGGGCGAACGCGGATCAAGCGCGCCGATCCAATAGTGATGGGGCAGCACCCGCAGATCGATACGGCCAGCCTCAAGGCGACGGGCTGCACGTCGTTCAAGCACGTCTGTCACCGTGCGGTGGCGCGACGTGGTGGAACCCGGTAGCGGTTCTGACCAGTCTACTCGAGCGAGAGCGTGAGCGGGGTGAGTAGGGTGTCACAAGTCGAGACGACACCGCACGAGATCGAGGGCCGGTAGAAGTGGCCCGACTGGGGCCGCGGTCCGTACGACGCGCCCTCGTCAGTGATGCTCGGTCCACTCTTCGAAGGCTACCTCGAGTTGGACGTCGAGATCGACGGCGAGCCGTGGCACCTGAAGGTCAGTTACAGCAAGTCCGGCTTCGCGCCGCGGCTGTCAGACGGGATCAACGCGGAGCGACTGTACGAATGGGATATCGTGGGCCGTGGGCGCGGCGAGCGGAAGGCGTCGTACAACATCTCCCCGCGGTTCCCGAATATGCGTCACTGGGAGAGCGGTGACCCGATACAGCTCCCGTGGGAGAATCAAGTCGGCGCCGTCGACGTCGAGTTCCACACCAGTAACATCGAACCCGAGCGCGGTCTCGAGTTGCTGCCGGAGTTCTACGCAGCCGTGTTCGAGTACGCAGAGGGGCGAGTCCATCCCGAGTACTTTCGGACGGACCCGCACTCAGCGAGCCGCATGTGGGCGTACAAGCGGTACGTACGGATCCGTCGCGAGTGGGCGGAAAAGCTCTCGTCGGCCGGGGTCCTCCAGAAGGTTGCGCACTATCTCTCCGACCTCGAGGGAGTGAAAGCGGAACTCCATATCGACAACGAAGAGGTAGTCAACAACCAGAACCGGCTGTTTCTGAATCCCGCGTCAGCGAGTAAGCTGTTGCCGGGCCACACCTACGGGCGAAAGTTCGAGATCTACCAGCTGGCGGATCCGAACGCGGTCTCGAAAGATCACCCGTCGTACCACCCGAAGATATAGGTACTGGTGAACAAGTCGATGAACGACAACGAGGCATGGGCGTGGGCCGATCGCCACGAGGTGACCGAGCAGATCGAGGAAACGCTACTGAACGCGCTCCACTGGGAAGACATTCCGCTCGGTCTCGACGGTAACGGCGTGTACGTCCCAGACGATCACTTCGACGCTGTGGCCCGTGACGACCCAGTCGAACTCTACGAGGATCCCACACCGCGCCTCGAGGCGAAGTCGGACCATCTGTTGATGACGACGCTGCGGGACATGGGCGAGACGGCCCGCGACGTCACAGAGACGGTCGCAACCGACGGCGGCACAACAGTCGACAGTCTCGCCGACCAGCTTGGGAAACACCCCGCGACGATCTACCGCGCGATCGAAGATCTCGGCGATGTCCTCGAGCTCGACCAGGGCGACGTGTCGTTTCGCGCTCGGAAGTACCGCGAGGAGTTGCGGGCGCTCGTCGAGTCGGCCGAGTACGCGATCGAGAGCTACGCCGATCGGATGCAGCACCTCATGGGGCTGGCCGAAAACCACACCTTATGGCGAAAAACAACTACCCCATAACATACGGGTTAGACGTTCTCCGTGTTGAATAATAGCATAGATATCCACTGCCGTAATCTACCTAATTCGCTGATAACTACCAATCTGTGTTGGCCCTATATATTACACATTCTCTTCCTATATATTTTCAATCTATTTCTTCATATTTTTTGTTAGTATAGAAAAATTTAATAATGATGAAGAGAAAAGTGTAGCTGCGTAATGTCGGAAGATAATACAGACGATAACAGTAACTTGAATCGCCGTAAAGTACTCCAATCTTTCGGTGCAGCAAGTATCGCTACGTTCGGAATAGGGACTGCTTCTGCCTCTAGAGGGCTACGTCGAACGGCAGATAGCAATAACCCCGAGTTACTTGCGGAGTCGGAGTTGAAGAGTGAGTACGAATATGCTATGAATGCCGCTGAGGCACAGGAACTTCGTAATACACTTCATGAAAAAGGATTCTCAGCGGACCTTGAAAATAGCGTTGCAATCAAGGTTAACGTGGATGAACTCCAACGAACAATAGAGGAATTCGACACCATCAGTGAAGCGGAACAGTTCAACGACCTTAATCCCGTTAGCTTGTTTGTTCCCTTCAGAACTGAAAGCAATACGGAAATTGCTCTTCTCAATGTGCTTGTCACTGACGATCCGGAAGGAAACCAGGATCGGATAGGTGCTAGTGGCTGGGCGTTCGAAATTAACCCAACGATTAATGAAGACGAGGGGACGGTCACATCTCAAGTTGATGTATTGGCGACCAGTCCCGAAACCGACGGAACATTCGCTGCCCAGAGCCAAAGCACATCATCAGCCGGAACTGTGACTATTGATCAGTTCACTGATGAAACAGACCTAGGCGAATTAACGGCGAATGAGCCTGCTTCGGACAGAGTTACGTCACAAGATGTCAACATCGACGTTGACATCCCTGACGTTATCGGGGCGACGTTCTGTATGGCCGTGCTCAGTAAAATTTGCGACAAGTATGGAGATAGAGTCGCTCACAGTCAGTGTCTCAACATCTGTTTCAAGACAGGTGCGCCGCACGTCATTGTAGGCTGTTCAGCATTTTGTGTAGCAGCCGTTGAAGTTATCCAAGCGTACGGTTGCAAACCTTCGGCTAAGTGGCTCTGCGGTGCACTCGGACTGAGCGCTTAACGTCGGCAATAAAAAGCAAATTTTTGTAGCGCGACAACGCAAAACGTCGGATTCAGCACTCGTAAGTTGTAAACGCGATGGTTATACTATCATCGGTAACGTAATCCCCAATCGTAAAATGGTATCAAGCCAGATGTATTAGATGAAATTCAAACGATATCACTATGAAATTGTATTTACAAAATCGAGTACGATACCTTTGGTTTCTCCAGTTAATGCTAGTTGATGTATTCGTCAGTGGTATTTTGTGGATTGGAAGTGAGCAGTATGAGAGTCTCCCTTCCTGGATACCATTTGGTATGTTCGTCTTGATCGTCTGTATCGGTGCTCCAAACATACTGTTGCGATACCGCTCATGGCGGTTCGACATTGACGATAGAGGGGTCACTATCGAGTACGGGGTCATTCGGAAGCGTCATACATTCGTTCCGATGGACCGCATTCAGCACGTCGATACAAATCAAACCCTGTTGGATCGATTGTTCGGTCTCTCGCGGGTCGTAATCCACACGGCAAGTGCATTTGAGTCTGATTTGACAATTCCGGGTCTGTGTCCCGAACAGACAATCAAAATTCGAAATAAAATTTTTGCGAAACAATCGTCAGACGGTGATGTTGTGTGAATCTACATCCATATTCCATAGTACGGCGAGCGATGGAGGAGGCCTCCTCATCCGTAAGTGCATTCGCCGGTCTATTAGTATTCTTGTACATAACTAACAATATAAATCGTCTTTTTGAGTTGATTTTGATATTTATAATTCTTACTATAGTTGATATTATTATGGAATTTATCCGCTGGCACCGGTTTTCTTACACAATTGAGAATGGACACTTGCAGATACAGTCCGGACTTTTCAACAGACAACACCGAACGATTCCGCTAGATCGGATACAGCAGGTCGATATCATACAAGACGGGCTCAGTAGTGTATTCGGGTTAGCAATCGTGAGATGTGAGACCGCAGGAACCAAGGTCGAGAGCGAAATCGAACTACGATACGTGGGAAAAGATCAAGCCAACTCGATTCGAAAGCGTCTCGGGGAGACGACCTCGACAGCAACGGCCAATTCTGACCCCACCGTGCTATACCAAGCATCGCCTCGGTCGCTCGCCCTGCGGAGCTTGACTACTTTACATTCGAAATATGTGTTGCTCGGGCTTGTCACCATTGTAATCGGTCTCTCAGAACTCCTGTCATCCTCCTTGGACCGTATCTCGGTTCCGTCCGTGATGGTCGGCGGTCCCGTCATAATCGCTGATGGGATCCTCGTTGTCGGAATTATCCTCGTCATAGCATGGTCCGTCGGCGCCGTCGTGACCATGTTCAAATACTACGATTTGACTGTCACGTGGGCGGATAAAACTCTCAGAAGCAGTGGGGGACTACTGTACGATTTCACTACCGAGATTCCCCTCGAAAAGGTTCAGATGATGCGGATATCGGCAAATCTGTTACACCGAGTGTTTGGCTACGCGGAACTAACAGTAGCATCCGCGGGGATAGCAGAACATAAACCCTGGCCATTCAGAAAACCGCTGATCCCGCTTGATACTCGGAGTACCATTGAGACTGTCGCACGACAAATCCTTGAGTACCGGGACGGTTCGTTACAGCGGCCACCAAAGCGGATGCGCCGACGGTATATTATACGGTATGCGATGGCTATCTGTATTATCACTGCCGTCTCCTGTATCGGCGGACTACTGTGGTCTGGGTACATTAGCCTCTTCTGTGCGTGGCCGCTGGTATTTCTTCCAGTAGGTCCAGTCCTCGCACATCTTACCTATAGGAGCCGCGGTATCGAACTACAGAACGATACTCTGGTTCTCAGACGAGGTGTAGTTCGGCAGCACACGTACGTGGTTCCCATTGAACGAGTCCAGACCGTCACACTGTCTCAATCTGTGTTTCAGCGCCGTCTAAGTCTAGCAACAGTCTCTATCGACACAGCGGCACCCTTTCTTTCAGTCAGGCTGCGCGCGGTGGATTTCGACGCCCAGACTATCGAATCTATTTATCAGGATATAAAACAAATGACTGTTGACACTACTTAATTGAACAAACCACTTCATGAAGTTTCGTTATCTTGTCCCATCAACATCTTCCAGCAGCGTTACTACTACTTCAAAACCGTGGCTGGTATAGACGATGGTTTGATGACCTTTCTCAGCGGGTTGCCCCTTCTCAAGGGGGTTGTACTGATTCAATAGGGATAAAACGTCTTGGTTGACCAGCTATAGCACTCCATGTTCAAAAGGAACGCTTCAGTACAGTACCAGCAGAGCGTTTTCCCGATCAGGTCGGGACTGTCGCATTCCTCAGGGAGTACCGTGGCTTCAGGGAGTTCGCCATAGTCCCGCACTCAAGTTCGACCGGAACGTCTCAGTCACAGTCCTCGAGGAAGAGATAGAGGAACACGAACGCCGGTACCAACCCACTAGTTTCGGTCACTCTTCAATTGTATGAATGTGCTTACCTAGACTGACCAACGCTACTAATATGATGGATATAATAGATATAGTCTGGACACCTTCGCCCCTCCGAGCGGGTTCGAACATTCGGTTGTGGGAGGTGTCCGTATCGAACCATGTCCAACGACACTACCACGAGCTCCCTGTCCAAGGACACTCGAGACGCCCTCTTCAACCTCAAGCGTTCTTCCTCAGAGCCGTATGAGGATGTCATCCTCCGAGAAGTCTCGAGTAACGATAATTAGCCAATCGAATACCATTCTCCGAGGGCACGATCGGGGACGAAGACCATGTGGTTCCTTGTCCCATTCCTCAACCTGTCCAATTCGTCCCTCTCGCACGGTTGTTATTGGACTCAGTCATTCGTGTCGTGGCTGCAGTGGAATGTTCTACTGTGGCCCCTGCCCCCGTGAGACCTTCGGAGAACGTAGTTACACTACTCTATCATGAGCGCCAAACGAAGATACTCCGGTCGATGTCGGCACCGACGCTGAACAAAGCCCTGAAGAAATCGCTAACCAGGCCACTGCAGACCTTGAAAACAGCACGATTACCAGAGCGACCATTCACCATGCCCACGACGGGCTTTACTTTGAACTTGAGAACAGCCTTGGGGTCAAGTCACTCCGTGAACTAACCACACTAATTACGGGATTCGCAGCAGCTCTCTTTGATGAACCCTCGTTCCGTGACGGCCATCACATGAACCGGAACGGATCGGCTATGGCAATGGTCGAACTCGACCCGTATGATTTTGAACCCTAGAGGAATTGGAAGTGGTGTTCCGAAAGCGTGTTATCGGAAACCTCGAGCGGGTGATCTAGTCAGGCGGATTTCTCTCCGGTGGACGTCGGGAACGACCCGACCTTAGCCACTTCTTCGCACATTGTGATCGCCAAGCGGTACGAGCGTTGTATTGAGGACAGTTTGCCGGACGAAGCTGAACGGATTGAGAACGCGCCGACTCTCATGCGGCAGAAACAGATTGCCAAGGAGATCGCGAAGGAGCACTTCAATTCATGACGAATCAGGACAAGCTTGAGGGCCGTATTGAAGCTCTCCAGCAGAAGAAAGAGGCGTTGAGAATACGGCCCTTGGCGCGAAGTACGAACAGCAACTCGAGGACCTTCATGAAGAACGGCCTTCAAGTAATGCATTGTCGGCCACGCAACGGCAAGAGCAACTTGAGGCACTTCGCCAGAAGGCCTTCGAGCACACGGCGCTCGCCTCGAGATACATGGAACAGATTGCGGAACTTGAGGACAACTAGTTCATAAGTCCGGATTCTCCGGGAGCGCGTTCGGAGGATGGAACTCGAGCAGTCGGTTCACCACCAACCGACAGGGACAGGGGGGCGTTTGGCTGACGTCGTCCTCCTTTGAACGGCCACTCTCCCGCAACACTCCCGGAGAGTCCGACCAGCTACCCTCTAAGACAATGCCAAGCTACGACGATAGCGACTTTCCCGACCTACTCGAGACGGTGAATTGGGCACCGGCTTACCGCGTTGTCAACTGTCTCGGGTGTACGTTTCGAATAGCCAATCGCCAGCTGATCTAACTCGCCAAAGACGGGGTTGTGGAAGTCCTAGACCCAGAGAACGACGCAAGAGGTATTCCTGATAACGAAACCACTAGTCGGCCCGATATCTGCTGCCGCCTAGCTGACGAGACAGATTAAGGATCTGGGATAATACAGATTCGGTCTATTCTGTCTCTACATGGCCAAAGCTGCCACTCGAGGAACAAACACTAAGTCTATAGGGGAAACGAGAAGAGCCTTGTTCCCTGCCGGGGGGTTGGGGGACTCTTGGTTCACAGAAAGGGCGCTGCCGGTTCCACGGCGGGGCTTCCACGGGACCGGGTGAGACGTCCCACTTGGAAGACAACGACTACGCAGAGGACAAACCAGGCGGTGGACCACCGATCAGTTCGAGGCGAGCAACGAGAGCGGCCCTGTAGTCCTTCGTTTGAGGACTTATAGCAAGTTTCACCGCTATAGACGTAGCTGGCTCTCTCGAGCGGTAGGATACGAGACAGAACGTCCCCCTGCTATGTCCCTATTTTGTGCCGAGAATCACTTAAAGAGAAACCCATGCAACCCAGCTTTGCATAGGTTCGGTTGGCTCTGTTGAAACCCTATTTTTCCGATTGATTCTAGTCTGAAACAGCTGGCCACTGAAGAGTGCGAGTATATCACACCCATCTGATCGTCACGCCGGGTGTTTGTCCGAGGGGCTCCGTACGCAAAACTATTGTAGGTAGGGAGAGAAATCGAAGATATGAACACCACTACTACAACGAAGCGCCTTCCATCACGGGTAGCATGGGTGTTGGGAAGTGTTTCCCTCGTACTTGCGGTCACCGCTTCTGAGTATCTTGGAGCGGGTCCTATCGGGGCGGTTGTCGGAACAGCTGTTCTGATGTTAGTTTTGGCACGCGTCTATAAATTTGCATCCTCCTAAGGCACCGTCTATTTCTGCTAGACACACGCTCTGTACTGTCCAATTGAGGGTGTGAAAATTATCGACTTCTGAGGGTTCCAACAGAGCCGTTCGGTTCGATATATGCAGCGGCCTATGCAACTCTACTGTAGCCGAGTTGCGGCTGTGGAGTATGCGCCTCAGAGAACTCGTTATAGCTCCATCTTGTGACCCCGTGGATTATCAGGACGGTGCTGGTCGCCGTACCCATGACTGTTATTTCGCGCTAATTTAGCCGACTCGAGCGGGCAGCTGCGCTCAGTTTCCGGAGACAACTGAGTCGTTGGGTGACGATGTCCTCGGCAGATATCCCGTACCCGAGAGGGGCATCAATCTAAGAGGTGAAAGAGAATACACACAGCGAGCGGTTGTAAGCAACGTACCGTTATTAGTTCGTATACCGCTCGATCGGTTCGTCGTTGGTTCACTCTATAGACTCCTCGAGAGGCCACAGGAAAGACACCAGTTGTCCACGGAGAAGTCATACAGGAGCAGCGCGGAAATCACAAGATAAGATAGTTCAGAACATCCATGAGAGGCATTCAAATGCAAAGATGCCTCGAGATCGTTGACTATACGATACGGAAGGTCACGCCGAACATCAAACGAGCGAACGTCAAAGGCGGCGCACAGCCCGTTCGTGAGAAGGAGTTTACGCCGATATCGGGACCGCTATCGAACTCGGTGCGCTAATTGATGCCGAGGACGCCGTTCTCGTTCCCGGGGGTGATCGGGTCGTCGACGTCAACGGCAACGTCTACAATCGGGGTGTCGACTACGAACTGAGTCGGAACGAGTTGACGATCACGGCGCTCGCAGATGGCACGATCTTGAATGGTACAGAGTGCCTGATCGACTACGAATACAAAGCTGTCGGGAGCTTCGAGACTGGTCACTATTTTGGTGATCCACGTGAGGAGGAGGTCGAAACGATCCCGCAACTGACCAGTGAGCGTGGCTGTTTGCAGGCTGCGAAGGCGATCGTCGATACGGGTTCGGAGGCTCGGAGCGAGGCCGACGTCTCACTCCCGCCATCGGTCCCGGTCGATCTCTCCCTCGTCGAGCAGTTGGGCCTCGAGGACGTCTCAGGCGATGCAATGGCAATCTATGAGTTACAGGACTCGCTCGAGGGGTTACAGTTGCGTCTCGGTGATCGAACTCGGGTTCGTGACGCGGTTCAGCAGATGCAGCGTCAGCTGGCCGCGAACAGCGAGCGAGTGTGACCTAGTTTCCGGGCCAATTAGCACAGAATTACGGTAGGATCTTATGTTGCTCTCCCTATCTTTATATCAACACCTGAAAGTTTCTCTGTTTGACCGTTATCTTGACCTCCCATATCTTCTGTCATACATCCGTTTTCGCCGTTCACATTTACGGTTGCGGATGGTTCGACACTATTTTCGTTACAATGTAGGCTGCCCCAAATACGAGCGCTTGATCCGTTCTCCAGTATAAATTCGTCTACCTCTATCTTGCCGTGAATGACAAGTGAGCTGTTCTCTTCAACAATCAACTCCTTGGTTTCCATTCCACCACGCACAGTTAGGGCTGTATCTGGAAGGACCGTGATAGATTCGGATGCTTCAATCCCTCCTCTAGCAGTTACCGAACCTTGAGTTGCCGTGACGGTTCCAGTGGCTTCTACACCACCATTGAATTGAGTGTCACGAGCAATCACATTGTGGCCTTCAGCGTGACCGTTAACACGGCCCTCCTGAATAACTATTGTACTACCATTACCACCTTCGAAACCTCCGTTCATATCACCACGAGCGACGAACATTGATTCCTTTCCAATTTCCTGTTTTCCGTTCAATCGCCTAGATTCAACCTGTATCTGTCCTATTTGAACTGCACTCTGAATGTCAGCTTTTGTGCGACTATCTATTTCATCTAGGTGCTGTGGAAGAGAAGAAGCGACGGAAATCGAAAGTGGTTGTGTAGTGTTCGTGAACCCCTGTGAATCAGCAACCGTGAGCGCAGGCTTTACTTTTCCAGTCTGTGTGTACTGGTGTGTTGCCGTTGGATCAGCGGTAGTTTCGTCTACTGTGCCATCGCCGTCAAAGTCCCACCGATAGGCTGATACGCTCGAATCGTCATATGATCCACTTGCGTCAAAGTGAACAGGAGTACCTGCTTTCACCAGCGAGGCATTCGCTGTCATCTTTGGAGTTGGCGATCGATTTCCAACTACAACAGCATTAGTCGCCGTTGTCTCTACGGAATTGCCAGCGTCGTCAACGGCTCTTACAGCTACGCTAAGGGTCCCCCGATACGGGCCCAACTCCAGAGTCGTCGTATAGTTTCCGCTATTTGCTTTTGTAAGTGGGACGTGCTCCCAGTTGGATTCATTGGCAAACGGTGTTGTTGACGGAACTCCGTTACTATCTCGTTTGGCGGTATAGAGTGTGACGTTCTGGACAGAGCTCCTTGTGTCCGACGTTGAGACGGTGACATTAAGCGATCCAGTAGGGACTACGTTCGTTCTTCCGTGCGACTCAAAGGAGATACTAGGAACAGTTGGTGGTCGTGTGTCCGAGGTGTCAGTCGTGGCCTTGAACGTGGTGACGGTATTATTCGACAGCGGTGACATGCCATGTTGGTCCTGGACACGGAGTCGGACCGAACTGATATTTCTTCTGGCTAATGAAATCGGAACATCTGCTGAATTCTCGGTGAAAGAGTGAGTCTTATCGCCATTTATCCAGAGATCATACTGTTCTGATGGGCTGTCACTGATTACGTAACCATTCGGCGGCTGACCGACTGTTGGAAATACTGTGCTATTAAAGTGATGCTCTGAGAGCGACCAGCGCATCAACTTTGACCGGAAGGGATGCTTCTTTACCGCTGTTGTTAGTGACGAGTCATTGTCGAATTCTTGGATGACCTGCTGTGGCGTTGCGCTCCATTCGGTGTATCCGAATGATCCTTCTGCGAAGGCATCATGGTAGTGTGCGATAGTTGGCGAGACATAGATAGTCTGATTGAATATTGTTCCCAGACCAGCAGGCATATATGACTGATATATCGGCACATTATCGAAGTCATCAGCTGCGAGTGTAGCAGAGTACGTTTCGTCAGGCGTCCCTTTGTAGTATCGAACGGTGTGTGTGTTCAAATCGTCTACATCAATACTGACTGTGTGGAGACCAGATACATGCTGCTTGGTATGCTTTAGGTGATAAACCGTCGATGTATTGTATGCTTTCTCACCTTGAGGAGCCGTAATCACGCGACGGACCGCGTAGTTCATGTCCGAAGTCGGACTGATCCGAACTGCAGCTGTTGGCGCATTTTCAGCGACTACACGTTCATCAATAGGCCCACTATCCAATGTGGCGTTCACGATCACTGTTCGGTTCTGTAATTCATCACCGCTCTGTGGGAGTGTGCCAGTATCGACCGTCTGGGTGACAGTCTGAGATTCGTCTAAGATAATTGTCTCGAGCCCATCAATATACTCTGATTTCGCTGTGATCACCGGCTGTCCATTGTGACGGCCTGACGAAACCGCGACATACTCACCCGGTTGTTCAATGGCAAAATGAGCTGTAGAGCCGTCAAACTCTTTTGGACCATATACTCTATTCGTCTTAGTGTGCATGAGTGTAATACGATCACCATCTATCGATCCGAGTCCGTGTTTTTTGACCGTTACCTGCCGTTTCGGAACGTATCCAAAGATCGCAGTCGTATCGCCCACATGAAGTCTCCCAGAGTGAGGTTTTGACAGGTCATTAGTGGTGTTGACTGTCAATGCCAAACTAGCTGTAGAACCTGGTTTGAGAGTCATTGACGATCGATTCACCGATACAGTCCCGGGATCGGACGACTGAATGGCCACTGCCTTCGCAGAAACATTCACTTGTCGACGCTCTGAGCCCAAATTCCGGACAGTAACCGTTTTCGTCACTGTTTCCCCGGCAGGAAATTGTCCGAAGTCGATAGTCGTCGGATCAATTACAATGTCGGGACTGAGTGCTGCCGTCACGTTGAGTTCGCCACTTCCCTGCGTGTAGATGTCCTGTGAACCGAGGGAATCAGTTGTCGACGTAATCGCATTCTTCACCCGCTGCTCGCTCCATCCGGGGTGTTTCTCATGGAGAAGCGCGGCGGTTCCAGCTACTATCGGAGTTGAGAATGATGTCCCCTCAGTCGAACGGTATCCAGTAGTACGAGCATCTGGTGCCGTAACACCATCCCCAGGAGCGACGAGATCTGGTTTCACATACCGACCGATCGGAGTCGGTCCTTGCCTAGAAAACGATGGTACCTCCGATTCGTTCACACTTGACCCAACAGTGATTACGTCACGCAATGTTCCTGGCGAGGTGATTGATCCATAGCCAGCGTTGTTACCGGCTGCAGCAACGACAGTTGTATCCCTTTTCACTGCATCTTTGATGGTGCTGCGAAATGGATCATTCGTCCGAATTGTCGATGGTTGGATACCGAAACTCATCGAGATTACATCCGCATCTTGTTGGGTAGCATACTCAACCCCGTCAATGACCGTGGATATCTTCCCAGACTCGGTCCGGTCTAATACTCGAACATCAATGACATCAGCGTCTGGGGCAACTCCTACATACGTATCGTTAGAGGTACCATCTCCAGTAATAAGTCCAGCTGCTGGTGTCCCATGGTTAGGGAGATCTCCGGTTTTTCCGTCGTCCACTAGGTCGATTTCTCTAACCTCTGAATCGCCAATATCTGGATGTGATTCGTTGATTCCGGTATCGAGAACTGCAACTGTGACATCTTCACCGGTCACATTGTATTGATCATGAGCCGACTCCAAATCTATATTTGAACGAGGAGTGGTCCCGGCACCCTTAACCGTCGCATCATAATACACTGATTTAACATTTCGTGCGCTTGCTAACCGCTGGTACGTTTCGTCTGTGGCAGACTTCGAGACAGACACCGCTGTCCCATTAACCGTTTCTAATTGCCGATGATTTCTGATATCGCCTCGCTGCTTGGTAGGCACACCGTCGTTCATCGCATCACGCTCAGTATATTCAACAATGATTGGAATCGAATCTGATTCGGCGTCCGTTATATCTTGTTCTCGGAGTAAGTCGATGTTGAATAAGCTTTTATCAAATTTCGTGAGGTCAACTCCTTCTGGTACGATGTGAACACCAGTTCGAGTCTCGAATTTCGTTGCTGACTTGTTTCCAAGAAGTCGATACGTCGGTTCTAGACCACGCTTGTCTATAGCAACTATGTCTCCAGTAATGAGCGTAAGTTTCTCTATTTGACTTTGGCTTATATTATCGCTACTGAGAAATGCAGTAGTTACGTTTGACGTGATATTATCTCCTGTTGTTGGAATATTACCCGTTTCGGACTGAACAACAGAAGCAGTTCCAATACCAGACATCTGAAAAGACAACACGGATATGAGAAAAACTAGAGTTAAAATTCGAATTATGCTTCTAATTTTATATACTTTGGGATCGTTAACTATCATTTCTCCACATGATTAGTAGAATATAGAATATAAAGATGTTATGGAATATAATCTATTATCAGCCGTGCAGATAAAGACTGAGTCGCTATCCTCGGTGGCCCGATGTCATGATTGACGAGACGGTCCGGCCTGATCAACTGCGAATACAAAGCCGTCAAGAGCTTCGAAACTGGGCAATATTCCGGCCTCCGTCAGAACGTACACAGGTTTGCTCATGCCGATCCCGTTCGTTAATCCATTCCACACATATTGCGAGTTACCCACTGGTTCCTCCGTAACGGTCCCCCCTTGCATACGAACTGCGCATCCCGACGCTGTCTGTGTATTCACGGGATATGCAAATCAGGGTGAGCCGCTGATGGCCTGGATTGATTCCCTCGAAACGCTGGTTTACACCGCCCTCGCCATGGCGTTTCTCGGCGCCTACGCCGTCGCCGCTGTCTGCGACCGTCTCGTGTTCGACCCCATCGAGGAGGCTATCCCCTTTCTACCAATGGACGAAGACGAGAGTGGACTGAGAAACTCGTAGGCCAGATCAGTCGCGGACTTCGTCGATACTGTCGGAGACGTCCTTCATCTTGGTATCCGAATATGCTTCGTGTGTTGTCTCAATCGATTGGTGGCGGAGAGCTTCTTGTGCCTTTTCGGACAAGCCACTCGCGTACAGGTCACGACCGAGCGCCCGTCGTGCGCCGTGGAGTGTGAGATAGTCGTAATCGCCGTCCGGCTCGATACCGGCCTCTTTCGTGAGTCGTTTCATCAACCGCCGAACTCCCTCTTTGGAGATCGACGGCGGTGGGACCTCATGCTCACGGTGTAGTCGGTCAAGAACCTCGGTTTTCCCCGCGTCACCCCGGTCCTCGAGTGCTGCAGAAACCGCCTCCTTTCCGATCGATTCGACGAGTTCCTGCCGTTTCGACTGGTAGTGTCCGGTCGGGAAAACAGGCCACTCGTCGGTCGGTGGATCAAGGAGGCCGCGCCATCGCTCGAGGACATCGTGAACGCTCTCGGGGAATGGTGCGGTTTCATAGTCTCGTGATTTCCCATAGACCTCGATCGACCGCTCTTCGAAGTCGACGTCAGACCAGCGGAGGCCATCACGTTTCTCGTCCTTTGGATCCGAGAATAGTTCTGCCCCACGCGCCCCCGTGCCATCGAGCATGACTACGATCGCCCTGTCGCGGAACGCGGTCTCTCGATCGACCCGGATCGTTCCCTCGAGCGCCATGTCGACGCGCTTCGTGACGTAGTTGATGAGCTGCTCGCGCTCATCTTCCGACCAGTACTGCGTTTTCCGCTTTCCGTCGTCTTCAGGGAGCGGATCCATCGCCTCGGTCGTGTCCGCTGGGTTCGTCTCGAGGAGTTGGTCTCGAACACACCAAGACAGGAACGCACGAACGTACGCGAAATACGTCTGTGCCGTCGACGCCGAGATCTCCTCGTCGATCTTGGTTCGGTCGTATAGGTCCTCACTGTACCGACGGACGTCTGCCGGCTCGAGATCTCCAATGTCCTCGATGCCGAGTTCGTCCCGACAGAACTCGGCGAACCCCATCAGCGGCGAGCGCATCGTCGTCCGGGAGCCTTCAGCTTGGATCTTGTACGTGAGGTAGCGTTCGACCGCATCTTGAACGGTCTTCCCCTGGGAGTGAGCCCGTCTCTCGCTGGGAGTAGACATTCGTATGTGGGGTACAGTATCGACCCTAGTAAAGTCCCTTGGTTAAACTGGTATTTAGACAAGTGGATTGAATATGGCCTAATTCGGTCAATATCGGAGCGCTCGGGTGTCCTACAGTACGAAACCGCACTTGATAAATCAAAGTTCGATATACAGAATGGTCGTGCGTTCCGCCACGACTTCGGGATGTAGACTTCTACAAACTACCAACTGTCTTATGTTTTTCAGACACAGTAATCGGCAGTTGTCGTGGATGTGCCGATCGTCGGGACAACCAGTGTAGAGCACCTCGAGCAGGCTGTCGTGGCGCTCGAGATCGTCCTCTCGGATTCGGATATCGAATATCTTGAGGAACCCTACGAGTCGCTTCCGGTCTCCACGCACGAGTAACGACTGTTCTGGTGTACGAGTACCGATGACTTACCATCCTTTCGCGATAGCATCGGAATGATAGTGACAATTTCCAATAACTGAATAGCTGAGATTTTTTGGTATCGCGGCTCTGTTGAAATCCTCGGAAGTTGATACAAACGGCGTGCGAGATACAGACGATTTGTTTAGCATCAATGGGGTTACTTCAGTACCGATAACAGCGTACTCTGGATAGAGGCTGTATTCAGCACTCGTTTTCCTTCGACAGAATTCGGCGGATGTACCGCAAACAGCGTAGCGAGCACCATAACAGGACAGGCCGGCTAGGATCGTGGCAGTGCCTGCGGTATCCAGATGCTTAATTATCCACGGTGTATGATCCCATACGATGACCGTCACGACGGAGTTCCGACTTCGTTCATCCGCTCTCCCGCTCGTCAGTATTCCGGCGTCGCTCCCGCCCGACGAGATCGAGTGCTCCCACGCCCTTTGTCTCGAGCCTGACGCGCGGGTGTTCCACGTTGAGATCGACGCCGAGTACGATGTCTCCGAAGCGCAACTTGCAGCGCTCGACGAAGTTGTCACGGTGACGCCGCTCGGAGAACGAGCCGACACGACCATCTTTAAGCTCACGGTCGAATTAGACGACTCGATCGCCCCGGCCTTCGACCCTGAGCGCTTCGATGGTGCAAAGATGAAATCCACGACCATCACGTCGGACGGGTGGTACGAAACGAAGGAATTCAAAGACTACGAGACGTTCCACGACTTCCACACCACGTTCGAGGATCACAGCATCTCACTGGAACTCATCTCCATCACATCCAACCAATCCTCGTTCAACGACTCCACAGGAGATGGTCTCACTGACCGGCAACGGGAGGCCCTGGAACTCGCAGTCTCTCGTGGCTACTATGAGAGCCCGCGCAAAGTTACGGCTGCGGAACTCGCCGAGGAATTAGGTATCTCTCAACCGTCCCTGTCGAGTCTCCTCCGGCGTGGCGAGCGCCAGATCCTCACCTCCTCGCTCGACGTACAGGGGTACTTAAACACCGCTTCTAAATAGCATCGAATCCAAGTCACATAACACGAATGATGCATAGGTACAATCCATGGATATCACTAGAAACTGTTCGCAACCCTCCACTGAAGGTCCCGGCGAGTATTTTACAGGGAGCGCCCGAATCGATCGTCTGTTCGACTCGCAAGACGAGGCTCGCGCAGCGGCGGCGAGTGTCACGTTCGAACCAGGTGCTCGCACTGCGTGGCACACCCATCCGCTCGGCCAGCGGTTGATCGTGACATGTGGCTGCGGCCTCGTGCAACGCGAAGGCGGAGAGATTGAGCAAATTCTCGCCGGCGACGTGGTCTGGTTCTCTCCGGGAGAGAAACACTGGCATGGTACGACGCCAGACAAGGCGATGACCCACATCGCCATCCAAGAGGAGCAAGACGGGGAGGTCGTCACCTGGCTGGAACACGTCACCGACGAGGAGTACGACCCGGAAGTGGAGAGTTGATCCGACGCCACGCGACACCAGCGCCTGATCGTCGCGCCTCGCGCTTGATTCACAGGCCTACTTAAACACGTTTTACAGATAGCAGCGAATCCAACCCGCTCCGTACCCTTCCTCCAGTTGATGACAGCAGAGTTCGGTTCCGAACTGGATGGACAGGTTGCGATCGTTACGGGCGCGTCGTCCGGGATTGGTAAAGCAACGGCCAAGTCCCTGGCGTCGCGCGGTGCGAGTGTCGTCCTTGCTGCTCGACGGGAGGACGAACTGGACGATCTCGCGGCGCAGATTGAGGACGGAGACGGCGATGCACTCGCAGTGCCGACCGACATTACCGGTGATGACGACATCGACACCTTAGTCGAAAGGACGACCGACGAATACGGTCGCATCGACATCCTCGTAAACAATGCGGGGCTCATGCCGCTCACCCATATCGTGGACGCGGACAGGGAGACGCTCCAGACGACCATCGATGTCAACCTCACTGGCCTCGTCACGCTCACCCACGCCGTCGTCCCCACGATGCTGGAGCAAGAAAGCGGACATGTCGTTAACCTCTCTTCCGTCGTCGGACGGTACCTGCAGGCGAATAGCACGCACTACAACGCGGCGAAAGCCGGCGTGAAGACGTTCGGCGATTCACTCCGGCTGGACGTTGCCTCGGAGGGCATCCGTGTTGCGACGATTGAGCCGGGTGCAGTCAGTACGGAACTCCTCGAACATATCCCTGACGAAGAGATCAAGGCAGGGATAGAGGACCACGTCGGGTCGATGCAGGCTCTTGAGCCCGACGATATCGCCCGAACGATCACGTTTGTCGTGACCCAGCCGCAGCACGTGGATATCAACGAGGTCCTGATCCGACCGACGGACCAAGTGCAACCGTAGTCTCGAGGGATGGAACGAGAGAACGATCCTCCGTATACACCACTGAATCCGAGCGAGTTCCGTGACCAATACGCGCTGTCGGCCTTGTTTAGACGCGTGAGATCAGCGGTATCAGAGCTTCACGGCTTGCTCGATGTTTCTGACGGCAGCCTTTAGGACGAGCTCTCTGAACTGGCCAAACCACGTTCTGGCCCGCAACGTCTCGCCGAATCGATGCTTCAGCGCGAAGAAGATCGCTTCGACGATCGAGCGGCGGTGATAGACGTTCTCGTCGTGGCGAGCGTTGTGCGCTTTGTCAAGTGCATAGAACTCTCGATGTTTGATCACCGGGCGGATGCCAATATCCCTGAGCTCGTGCCGCAGCACGTCCCAGTCGTAACTTTTGTCAGCAGTGATCGTGGTTAGCTGTGCTAGATTTCTCATCAGTACCTGTCGTCCAACGTGTGTATCGTGCGGCTGTTTCATCGAGCAATGGATATCGAGGATGACGCTAGTATCGCAATCGACGAGCGCTGTCGTCTTGATATCATCAAAGTTGTAGCCGACGCGGAGGACGTAGTGGCGGCTAGCTTGATGGCGTTTGAAGCCGGTCGCGTCGATCGCCTGAACATCGCCGAGCTCGTGTAGCGAGACAGACAGCCGCAGTAACACCCGCCAGATCCGCATTTTGAGATCTTGTTTCCGCGTACAGACGGTGGTGAAATCCGGTAGCTGATCCACAGAAAGTCCGAGTTTCGCCGCGATTCCCGGCATCTCGTACAGGATATCGAGCAACCGACGGTATGGTTGGTTCAGGTACTCTCGGAGGCAGTGGATCGAGATAATCACCCAGTCAGCGTAGCCGCCGTCACCCTTCTTGATCGCCGACGCTGGCTTGCCGATGACAGCATTCTGGGACAAATCGACGCATCGGTCGGTGAAGCGGGCGAGTTGAGATGGCATACTCGCCGCTTCCTCGCTCAATTCCACATAATCCCGGTCGAGACGTCAACTGAGCGGCGTCTAAACACGGCCCGCGCTGTCTATTCAGCACGAGTTCTGAAACCTATCACCGGTTGAAGGGTTCTACAGAGCCGATCTCGCCAGTAGCTGTTCCCACCATTCCACCGAGGGACCCGACAATTACTTTACAGAGAAAATCTGGAGTCCCCCTAATTGACCCGTAAAATACGGCGTGAAGTTCCACGCCGACCGCGAGTGTGGCCGCGGGAAGGTCGCCTATTTCGAGAACATTTAACACGGTCGCACAGTTCCGACCGCTACGAGTACCAGCTATACTGTTGGGAATGCGGGCACAAGATCGACGAGTCAGAGGTGCTGTTTCTCGGCGGCGACTGGTACAGCGAGCACGGGTGGCGCTACTACGGCCGCCCGCTCGAGGACCTGTTCATCCCGCCCGACCGTGTCCTCGAGCTAGGCCCCGACCCCGATCGTGACGAGCTGATCGCCGCCCTCGAATTAGGATGGGTCGAACGCGACGCGTCGATCCCACCTGTTTTCGTTCGGTGCGGGCGGCGAAGGCGAGTGGGACGCCTGCGAGGACTATGGCCACGCGGTGCCAGTCCGATTCGACGAGCGGTGTCGCATGTGCTACGGCGGCGAATGGACCGAGCGCCTGGACGCCACGATCGAGGCGCTGGCCTGGAGCGTTCGGGAGCGGAATCGGTCATTCGCCCACCGGCAGCCGACGCAACTCTCGCCGACCGAGCCCGGCGCAGCGCCGCTCGAGGGAGAGATTCTCTGGCGGCACCACGACGCCGAAGGGACGACGAAACTCGTCGAAATGACTCAACGACTCGAGGACCAGGACTCGGACCACATGGAGTACGTGCTCTGGGACCCGACGCACACCGAACGCTGGCAGTACCACGAGGAGGATCTCGAGTATTGCTTTTGGGATACGGGACTGGTCAATGACGAGGCAAAGCCCGTAATGGACGACCGGATTCGGGCGGTATGGGAACGCGTCTGTGGCCGGTAACTGTTGGTACTATCCGTTAGTGCTTTTGTGGTGTAGTGTTCAACAGAAAATGGCGTGTCCCGGGGCCACGGGCACGCCGCCCGTCTCTCCGAATCCTTCGTAACTCGAGACAGTCGCTACAACCTCGAAAAACGGTTTTATATCTGATTTCTAAAACTGGCAGGAAATATAATACCCTGTCGTGTGTTGACAGAGGCGTCGTCCATAGGACGGCACAACCGAGGGGTGTCACAGAACAGTTCGCATGCTTCCACGTAGCTACCTGACAAACGGTTAAGTACAGGTGAGAGCGTTACCAGCAGAGCCATCGATCTATCTGCTGGCCGCCAAGAGCCGCACGCTGAAGTTACTTGTCAACGATACTTACACCAGAGTGTTTATACTGTGCTAAACGCACATAGCACACATGACCGGGAGTGGAACTGTCGAACGGATTTTTATCGCACCTGAAGCCGAAGCGAAGATGGAAGAACAGACCGACGTTGAAGCAGTTGCCGGACAGGGACTCCGAGGTGATCGCTACTTTAGCGAGATTGAGACGGGAACCTTCGTCGAGTGGGAGCCAGATGAGGAACGCCACGATGGGTACGACCTCACGTTGATCGAGCAAGAGGCTGTCACAGCAATCGAACGTGAAGCGGGCATCGAACTCGTACCGGGAGAACACCGACGAAACATCGAAACCCGTGATGTCGCACTCAATCATCTCGTTGGACAACGATTCCGAGTCGGTGACGTCATCTGTCGAGGGGATCGACTGTGTGAACCGTGTAATCATCTTCAACGCATTACGCAGGACGGCGTATTGCAGGCACTCACTCACCGAGGTGGGCTTCGAGCGGACATTCTCGAAGACGGGATGATTCGCCCCGGAGACGTCATCGAACCGCTCGAATAATCCGCACTCTCTCGTTTAGAACCAGTTCGTACTCCCGCTTGCGGCTGCTAGATTTGGTGGACAATCGACCCGCTTGCGGATCGGACGGTCGGAGGAAAGGGGGGAACGTGCGCCTACGGTAGCGCCGTCCGGAGATCCTCGCAGAGGTCATCGGCGTCTTCGAGACCAACGGATACCCGGACCAACGTCTCGGGAATCTCCGCTGACTCCTCACTGCGACTGAACTCGTCGGGGATCATTAGTGACGGTACCTCAACAAGGCTCTCGACCCCACCGAGACTAGCTCCCGGCGTGAATACCTCAAGCCCCTCGATGAACGCCTCAAGTTCGAGGAGTGCGCCATCAAACTCGAAGGACAGCATCCCGCTGTACCCCGACATCTGTTCACTCGCAAGATCGTGTTGCGGGTGGCTCTCGAGACCTGGATAGTGGACACGAGCGACCCGATCGTGGCTTTCGAGGAACCGGGCAACTGCCATCGCGTTCTGCTCGTGATGTTCCATCCGCGCGGGCAGCGTCTTGATGCCTCGCGTAACGAGGTAGCAGTCGAACGGCGAAAGCATATTCCCAAGCCCGACCCGCTGCGCGAACGCTAATTGCTCGAAAACGTCACTGTCGTCGGTGATAACGGCACCGCCGATCGAGTCGGAGTGCCCGTTGAGATACTTGGTGGTGCTGTGAATGACAATGTCAGCACCCAGTTCGAGTGGGGCTTGGCAGTACGGACTCGCAAAGGTACTGTCCACGCTGAACAGAGCAGCATGGTCATCAGCGATGTCGGCTATCGTTTGGATATCGCACAACCTCATCAAGGGGTTCGACGGTGTTTCTGCCCAGATCAAGTCAGTGTCCGCGTTGACTGCATCGGCGACGTTGTCGGGGTCACGGGCGTCAACAAAGTCGATGTCAACACCGAGATGTCCGGCCATGCGTTCCGTGAGCAGTTTTTCGGTCCCGCTATAGATGGAGTCCGAGGAGACGACGTGGCCTCCCGGGGGGACCAGCGACAGCATCGTCGTCGATGTAGCGGCCATTCCGGAGGCGAACGCCAACCCATGCTCGCCGCCTTCGAGGCGGGCTAACTGCTCTTCGAGGGCTGCCCGCGTCGGATTGCTCTCGCGCGAATAATCGTGGTCATTGGCGTCCTCCCCGCTGGCCCACTCGAACGTAGTCGAAAGGTGGATCGGCGGGACGACATCGTTCGTTCCATCCCTGTGAGGATGCGTTTCGGTTTCAGCTGCGCCGACTGCGATGGTTGCGAATCGATTCCTGTCGAACTGGCTATTGTGTCGTGTCATCAGATACTCACCACGAGATCTACTCGGACCCGGTTTAGAGGGGCGTTCATAGGAAGGTTCGCAATTACGAAGGATAGGCGTGAGGTTCCCGGCGAGGGTGGCCAGAACCCCAAACCCGACTTGGGCGTGGGGTCAGCGAGTCGTTGGTTGCTAACCGTTATATGCTCCGAGGGGAAGCGTTTTGTTCGCGTGGACAAGTGAATAGTCCTGATGTATTTGGTGACGTTCCGTCTCGCTCCGGGTGAGTACGATACGGAGTTCCATCAGCTGAATGACGCGATACAAGCGACTGCTGAGGACACGGAGGGGTATCTGGGTAAGCAGACGTGGCATGCACCAGATAGTGAGGAGGTTCTTGTCGTCTACTACTGGGAGTCGTTGGACGCACTCGAGTCGTTTGGAGCGGATGCGGACCACAAACGCGCGAAACAGCGGTGGACGGAGTGGTACGATGCGTATGAGGTTACCGTTACAGAAGTCGTTGAGACATATGAGAGTGGGTTCGGTGATGATGCGAGCCCACTCGTGTAGGGGATCACCGACCGATTTGATTAGTGAAGTCCGCAAGCGGATAACGAGTTCCTCCCTGTATCGGCCAATTCAATAGCCCCGATCGAAATCTCCTGTTTCTGCAAGAGACGCGCGATGTATTCAGCACGATCGAGCGAACATCATCCGTATCTGATAGAAATGCCGACATTCAGTTCGCAAGTGTAGTGAACGGATAGTTCGTTCCAGAATAGGTGAAAAGAACGTCAGACAGGTTATTCTCTGATACTTTTGAATACGCAAAATAGACAGTCACTTGTTCTTGCTCATGTTCAGTGATACGCTGGTCGCCAGGACTGACAGTCCCCTGTCGCGTATTGGCCGACACGGCGTTGTGTCGCTCGTGGAGGATCCCCACTGAACTGAAACTTGCAAGTGACAGTCCTCTACTGCTGTCGAGTTCACTCTTGAACTCGAGTCCCAGTGATCTGCTGGTACTGGAACCGCAGTGTTTCGCACAAGAGGCACCCAACTATAGTACTCATCAGAAGTAGTTACTCAGATCTGGTATCGAGAGTTGATCAAGGGCGGTATCAATCGCTGTGTTAAGCTCAGCAAGTGACTCGAACAACCGGTTGCCAAGAGCGTTCTGAAGCTGCCTCCAGCACCCTTCAACCGGATTGAGGTCGGGAGAATAGGCTGGCAATCGCACCAAGGTAAGGTCGTCACGGGCCGTCGGGTCCGTGACGGCCGACGCTTGGAAATACGGAGCACCATCGAGAACGATGATCCAGTCTTCTCGGAACTCTTCTCATAATCGAATAGTGAAATGTTTGGTACGTTTATCGGTTACGTACTCTTCGAATCGGCAGAAAAAGCGATCACCGTTTTCGGTGATCGCGCCCAACAAACACGTCCAGTCGCGTTGCCCTGAGAGTTCGACGGCTGGCCGCGTGCCGCGCGGAAACCACGCGGCGCGTGGCTCAACTTGCACGGATTTCTTGGTTTGATCAATACAGACTACTGTGGCGTCCATCTCCCGCCGCTTTTTTTGAGTTCATCGTGGAACGCTTCCCGCTCATCTTCGTCGGCTTCGGCGGCTGTTCGACGAGGCTTTTGATAGCTCAATCCCGCTTCTTTCATCAACCGCCGACAGCTCGAGATCGAGTACTCGACGTCGTACGATTCTTGGAGATGTGTGCGAACGAGCACCGGCGTCCATGCCGGCGCGTCGTAGCCGATATCGGTAGGAGATTCATGGAGCGTTTGTTCGAACTGTTTTTGCTGTTCTTCGGAGAGCTTTCGCTTTCTTCCAGATCGATGAGCATCGGTGGCAACTTGCTCAAGCGACTCGACATCGAGTCGCTTGAGCCAATTATAGATCGTTTTGCGCTCAACGCCGTACCACTCGGCAAGTTCAGTCTGCGGAACGGCGTTTTTGTAGGCAATCGCGGCTAACAGCCGTGTGTCGGCTTTTTCCTTCCACGTTGGCGAGCGCGTTTTGAAGGTCCTCAACGGGGATCTCGTCAAGATGTTCCATTGCACGGGCCTACAGTCCTTGCGTAAAAAGTTCTAACGAGTACTATAGTACGGTCACGATGGCACCCAGATGGTGTGTCGATACTGGTACCTCACTGGTGCTCTCGTGCGGTTTACATTGGTCACCTCCATCTCATCACACTGGCACCCTAGTCATGCGTGGTACGGTTGGCATTCCGACAGTGCATCACGACGAGGTGAATTAACTTGTGTTGCTTACGTCAGCACCCAAGATGCTGTAGCACTGACTGACATCCCCACGCTGACGCTTTGCGTCTTTGTCGGCCTATTTCGGACTATCCTCACTTTCGTCGGTGGTGACTGTCCTGTGCAGTCCCACAGCCATGCTTTGCTGGTTCTCACTCACTCCCTGGGGTTCCCTCATTGCTGTCCGCTACGTCCTGCTGTTGTAGCCTCCCGCTGCGCGATCTCTTGCTGTGCGGTACACTGGTCTGGTCTGTTGGTGGCTTGCCGTCCTCCCGGTGTTGGCTGTCCCGCTGGCGGTACACTCTGCTTTGGGGCCGCTGCTCGCACTGCTGGACTGTCCCCGTTCCTCTTTCGTCTCTTTCCGCTCTAGGTCCGGCACGTCCTGACTGTCCCACTGCTGGTTGTTCCCTACTCTGGGTACCTGATGCTCACTCGAGTTTCCGTCGGCTCTATGCGCCCGTTGAGGTGCCCTTAGTCGCGTCATCTCGTCCATCCCCTCTCTTGTGATATATTCGGATGCCATCCTCTGCTGTTACACTCGTCAGTCTGACCCTGGTGCCTGCCTAGATTTTCCCGTGGTCTCTGTGCTGAACTCTCCTCGATATATGTCGCACATATGCATCAAGGTTTTGATGCTACTCTGGATTTTCCCTCTCTGCGTTATTTTTTGGGTTTTCGTCTGTCTCATGCACAGCAATCGGTTCTCGACTCCATTGAATCTAACCAAAATATTATTGTTAGTGTAGTTTGTTAGCCTTGAGTATACTCTACTATGATATCTGATACATCCGCCACCCTCTCCCCAAAGAAGCCGACAAATCCAGGAAAACTTGTCAGAGAAATAAGCACCGGCGCAACATCCTGAGTGCACTGGTAAACGCTGAGAGCGACGCTCTGAACACATTAGAAGTCCGGGAGCGAGCCAACGTCCATAGCGGGAGTATGAATCACTACCTCGTTACCCTCACCGAGTAGGGCATCCTTGAAGACACGGGGGAGCGAGAGTACAGCCAAGGCGGCGGACGGAAAGCCTGCGTCTGGCGGCTCAGCGAGAAAGAAGAGACATTCGTCGAAGAGTACTCGAATGCACTTACTCCGCCAAAAGGGGCTGCAACAGTGGAGTGCATGATAGCACTGGAAAATTGGATTGAAGATTTCGAAGATAAAACACGCAAACGCCGGAAAACGATCGTTGGGATACTGAAAGTGATCGCCGAATCCCAAGATGAACAGACCCGACAGCAGGTCACAGAGATTGTGACCGAGACCGACCTATAACAGTCGGTCAAGCGACTCCGTGTTGTTGTTCGTATTCTCGCTGGCTACCTCGCTGTTATCGTCTTCTGGATCAGGCTCCGGATCGGCGTTGCTCTCGTTCTGGAACTCATCGTCGCTGTCGTCACGACCGATACTTGAGAGCGGGATGGTCATCCCGTTGACAAAGAGGTTAAGTGAGGACTGGTCGTTCACGGCACGCTTCTCTAACGCCCTTAGAATTCTGTGCACCCGGTGTACGATGTTGTAACGCCGTGGCCGGCAGTGGTGTGAAAGCTTCTGTGCCACCCCCGGAGGCAAACTTTAGACGACGTTGCGACGCGATCACAAAATTAACGCACTGACCGAACACGTGGTTCGGTCATATTCAATGTGATGGCATATCGAGACGTTCTTCGAGGACTCAAAGCAGGATCTCGGCTTTGGAGACTGCGAAATCCAACTGGAAAAAGTGCCAGTCGGTACTGGCATCTTCTGATACTTTCCTACAGTTTTGTTCGTCTTGATCCTGACTCAAGCGCCTTGGGAACGGTTCACTCGAAAATATCATCGCTTCGTATTGATAACCTTATGCAAGAAATCGACCGCCCATTCGTTCACTCAGCAGCTGAGGCTAACGTGCAAAGCTGAGTAAGAATGAAAGTATCAAAACCCGGTGTAACCGCCCTCGTAGGGCTTGATCCGGGGTGATTCGTCTTCAATCTCCTGAATGTATGCAAGGATCCGATCGCGAAGATCATCAGCGATAGATCGAAAGTCTGGATGACCAACTAGGTTAACCTGCTCGTGTGGATCGCGTTCAAGATCGTAGAGATAACGTTCGACGTACACGTCACTCGATTTTTCGGCGCTGCCGCCGCGCCATCCGGTTAGCGACGAAGCGGCGACGGCGTACTTCCAGCGGTCGGTTCGGAGCGCCCGGCCAACCTGTGATTCGCTAATCTGGATGAATGCCTCACCGTTGACATCAGGTACATCTCTGCGGATGATCGGGAGGAGGCTCTCACCGTGCATTTCGTTAGGGACATCGATGCCGGCGGCATCAAGCAAGGTCGGTGGGAGATTGATCATGCTCGTTGGCTGAGTGACGTCGACTCCCTTGTCGAATCCCGGCCCGACGAGTATTGCGGGCACCCGAATGGCGGACTCATGGGGGTCTCGCTTGTACTCGCCCGGCCGCGTCCGGAAGTGGCACCCGTGATCGGACGTGTAAGCGATAATTGTCCGGTCTCGGATACCCCGATCAGACAACACTTCGAGAAGATTATCGACGCATTCGTCGATTCGCTCGACCATTCCATAGTAGTCTGGTAACGCTTCGTACCAGTCGCCTGGCCGGTCCTGCAAATCCTCTGGTACGTACGGGCGTTTCTGGTACGGCTCTGCGTACCCGTCCGGCGCGACGTACGACCACATATCGTTCTGGTTATGCGGTTCGACGTACGCGACGACAAGGAAAAACGGCTCAGACAGCGACTCGATAGCTTCGCAGGCGAACGCAGTAAACGCATCCACACGATACCGTTCGAACTTGACGGGATTTCCGTCGGCATCGAACAAGTGACCCTCCGTCGGTTGTGTAGTGAATTCCGGAACGTCCGCAGCGATCCAGAAGTCCTCGTATCCGCCGCGGGACTGTTCAGGAACGGGATTATCGAAGGTTCCGGCAATATGCCAGTTCCCGACGTATCCGACGTCGTACCCGGCATCTTTGAACTGTCTGGAGAGATGCAGCTCATCGCTTGGCATTCTCACCGCGTCCCGCCATACGTCGACCTCGCTAGCGTACTTTCCGCTTTGAAACGCCGCCCGGAAGGGGCCACAGAGCGGCTGCGGTGTAATTGCCTGTGTGAGGACGCTTCCCTGCGCTGCGAGCGTATCGAGCGTCGGAGTGAGGTCCAGCGGACACCCGTAGACGCCAACCGTGTCCCAGCGCTGCTGATCGGTCACCACCGCGATGACGTTCGGCCGGTCATGGTCGTCGTCGGTCATTATCTCCCATCGCCCGCCCGGCACCTTATAATCCATCATTTCTATCAAGTAACTGTGACCATGTTCCTATACTACATATATCATGAACATAACTGAATTTGCTCGAGCCAATATTACAAGAGTACACATGTAAATCAACGATCGAGGGCGAATGCGTTCTGCACCGAGTTGGCGGTGCTACCGATAATGCTCGCAAAATAGGTGCTCGCATCCTTCTCTTTCATTCGGGCAGCTGGCCCTGAGACAGTAATTGCCCCGATCGCCCGGCCGTCCGAGTTCGTAACGGGATGGGCGATACAGTGCCATCCTTCGCGGTACTCGCTGCGGTCGTAGGCCATCCGACGATCTCGAGTCAATTGCAGTTCGTCTTCAAGGGCATCTCGATCCGTAATGGTATTATCGGTCAGCTTTGGCAGTCCGCGATAGTCGAGGATCCGCTCGCGTTCCTCAGGCGGCGTATACGAAAGGATCGCTTTTCCGCCCGCAGTTGCGTGCATTGGAAGGCGATCTCCCTCTCTCGCCGCCATCTCCATCTGTTTCTGCGCACTCTCACGAAGAATGTAGATCCCGTGCCCGTGCTCTGGTATCATCAGACCCACGGTCTCTTCGGTCGTTGATGCGAGATCTTCCAGCGGCTCTACGACCGTCTCGGCGATGGGAAGGCAAGCACGAGCGCTCGTTCCAAGACCGAGAAAACTCACACTTAATCGATAGGCGTGGCCATCCTTGATAACGTAATCGAGCCGCCGAAGCGTATTGAGGTGCTTGTGAATCGTTCCCTTCGCGAGGTCGAGTTCGTCGGCTAGTTCGCTCACTCCTGCTGTCCCACGCTCTTTGAGCGCTTCGATTACGCGGAAGCTCGTAACGGTTGTTCTCGCAGTCGGTCCCTTCTCCTCCGCTGCCGGAATGTCTGTCGTTCCCATGTGAAAATGGGCCGTGGTCCATCTACAAATAGTTGTTCATAGTTCGTGAACGGACTGTGCGTGTTCCGGCAAGCGACCGTTGTTTTGACTTCCGTCTCTCACAGTGCTACGGTCCGAATGCTTTGATCGTTATTTTGTTCATGGTATATGAACCCACTGTGCATATCCCGATAATTGGCCGCCATTTCGACTTTTATCTCTCACAGAACTATGGTCCGAATGTACTTTGAGTATGATTAGTTCATAATACGTGAACAGATTCGTTGTTCGCCGGTGTTGTCGGTTTGATTTGCCGACAAGGAGTGCGCTATTTCGGACCGGCAACCAATCATCCAAAACCTTAATAATTAGCAACTCGAGAGTTGATCACATGGGTCGTATAGAGGTTAGCAATCTTAGAAAGGTATTCGACGCTGGTGGAAACGATCTCGTCGCTGTCGACGATCTCGATTTCACAATCGAAGACGGTGAGTTTCTTGTGCTCGTCGGTCCCTCCGGTTGTGGCAAGTCGACGACGCTGCGCTGTATCTCCGGGTTGGAAACACCGACGAGCGGAGAAATTGTTCTCGACGGCGAGAACGTTACTCGCGCGAAACCGAAGGATCGAAACATGGCAATGGTGTTCCAGAATTACGCGCTCTACCCCCACATGACCGCCCGAGAGAACATGAGCTTCGGGCTGAAGATGACGACTGATCTCTCCAACGAGGAGATCGACGAACGAGTCGAGAACGTCGCCGAGATGACGGGGATCGAGCGTAATCTGGACCAGAAGCCAGGCGAACTCTCCGGCGGCCAACAGCAACGCGTTGCGCTGGGACGGGCGATCGTCCGCGATCCCGAAGTGTTTCTCATGGACGAGCCGCTCTCGAACCTTGATGCGAAACTCCGCAGCGAGATGCGAACGGAACTGCAGAACCTGCAGAACGACTTCGGCGTGACAACGATCTACGTCACACACGACCAGACCGAAGCAATGACGATGGGCGATCGGATCGCGATCCTTGATGACGGCGAACTCCAACAGATCGGGACGCCGTTGGAGTGTTACCACACGCCGGTAAACAAGTTCGTCGCTGGGTTCATCGGCTCGCCGAGCATGAACTTCCTGGACGTGACGCTCAACGACGAGACGCTCGTTCATGAGGAGTTCACCTACGGACTGTCCGTAGAGACAGCAAAGTCACTGGAGACGGACGAAACGGAATATGTACTCGGCATCCGTCCGGAGGACATCGAAGTGGTCTCGGCGGACACGCCGAACGCGATCGAAGCGACCGTCAACGTCGTGGAACCGCTTGGCGATGTCGCTCACGTCAATATCAATCTCGGGAACCAGTCGTACACGGCGTCGATCAACGGAACGCCGCGCTGGGAGTCCGGACGAAAGATTCAAGTCAAGTTCCCCGAAGAGAGTCTCCACCTCTTCGTGGCTGACAGCGGTGAAGCTGTCAAGAACGCGACGATCGAGACCGGCGAACACACAGTGGACGCGCCTGTGTAATTGATTAGAGCACGCGACGCGCTGATGAGTCAACGCGGTTTCGCTCATTTGGCCACCGTGAGACACATCACCCAATATTTTCCATAATTATATTCGGTAATTTTATAACCTCAAACGATTATGAATACTCGTATGCCAAAGGTCGCGTTCATTGGAGCGGGAAGTATGGTCTTCGCCAAGAACCTAGTCGGAGACATCCTCTCGTTCGAAGCGCTCAAGGACAGCACGATCGCGCTCATGGATATCGACGAGCACCGCCTCGCTCAGACAACCGAGGTTGCCGAACAGATAGTCGAGAACAGTCAGATCGACGCAACGATCGAGTCGACGACTGATCGCCGCGAGGCACTCGACGGTGCTGACTATGTGCTCAACATGATCAATGTCGGTGGGACGGAACCATTCGAAAATGAGATCCGCATTCCCGAGGAGTACGGCGTCAAGCAATCGATCGGGGATACACTGGGACCAGGGGGAATCTTCAGGGGACTCCGGACGATTCCCACGATGCTCGACATCGCTCGAGACATGGAGGAGCTCTGTCCTAACGCATTGCTTATGAACTACACCAATCCCATGGCGATCGTCTGCTGGGCTGTAGACGAGGCCACAGATATAGATATCGTCGGACTCTGCCATAGCGTCCCCCACACCGCGGAGGCGATTGCTGAGTACGCCGACATCCCGCTGGAGGAACTCAATTACTGGGTCGCCGGAATCAACCATATGGCGTGGTTCCTTGAGTGTGACTGGGACGGACAAGACATCTATCCGCTGCTCGAGGATGCGACAGACGACGAGGAGACATATCGGAAGGACACCGTCCGGTTCGAGTTGCTGAAACACTTCGGTGCTTTCGTCACTGAATCGAGCCACCACAACTCGGAATACCTTCCCTACTTCCGCACGGACGAAGATCTCATCGACGAGTTGACGGGGACGAACTACGCCGAGCGCATGTCAACGGCGACGTACCTTGAGGGTTGGAAGAAACGCTCTGAGGAACGGGACGACGCGCTGACCGGCGTCAATCCCGACGATGTCTCAATCGAGCGCTCCGAGGAGTACGCCTCGCGGCTGATCCACTCGATCGAGACAGACACGCCGCGACGGCTCAACTTGAACGTGCGAAACGAAGCAGGTCACATCCAGAACTTGGAGAACGACGCCTGCATTGAAGTGCCCTGTCTGGTGGACGGCACGGGAATTCGTCCGTGTTCAGTCGGCGAGCTGCCACCGCAGCTCGCCGCGCTCAACCGAACGAACGTGAACGTTCAGCGCCTCGCGGTCGAGGGTGCGCTTAAGGGCGACCGCGACGTCGTTCACCAGGCCGTCAAACTTGATCCGTTAACGGCGGCCGAGCTCGACCTCGATGAGATTCACGAGATGACCGAGGAACTGATCGCAGCGAACAAAGCATATCTGCCGGCCCTCGACTAATTCCCCGTCTGACAACGACAGTCCGGCGATTGAATAGTTGCTGCGCTCTCACCCGAGTGCTCATTGCGGTTCTGCCCGTCGCTACCAAAATCTTTATATTTGTTGTTCCGGATTGTAGTGATGGACCGATGGGAAAGATTAGCAAGCGTGACTTCCTTAAAGCGAGTGGCATAGCAGCAGCCTCGATTGCCGGCTGTCTCGGCGGCAATGATCAACTGACGTTTTGGTGGATCGACGGTGATAGTACTGAATATCAGGACCTCAACGACTGGATCGAGGAGACTGTCGAGGCGGACACCGAGCGACAGCTGGAGATAACTGGCTATGCCTATAGCGATCTCCATCAGAACGTCCTGACGGGTGGGCGTCAGGGTACGCCGGATGTCATCGAAGGTGTGATCGAACACCCTGGCGACTATGTCGCGGCCGACATTATCGAACCGCTGACGGACCGAACCGATGAAATACCACACTTCAACGGTTTCCTCGAGAGCGCGCTCGACGCATTCCGGTTCCAGGACGAACTCTGGGCGCTCCCCTACACTGGAAACGGTCGCGCGATCGTGTACAACAAGGAGGTGCTCGCCGAATACGGCTATGAAGATGGTCCGCCGTCCGAGATTGACGAGTTCATGGAACTCGCCGGAACGATCAACGCGGATTACGATGACATGAATGGGTTCCACCTGACAACGGAGCGCGGTGAGGTCCGCGCTACACAGGAGTTTCTCTCGCACGTCTACCAGCACACCGACGGATCGTTGTACGAGTGGGACGGTGACGGATGGGCACTGCAGGCCGACTCGGACGTGTTCGAGGCCATTCTCGGTGACATCTACTACCGGCTATTCCACGGCGACCAGCCGACGGCCAGCTCCGCGTATCAGAGTGCGGGATACGAGACAAACGACATCGGTTTTACAGAGGGTGAGCACGCGATGATCCATTGCGGGCCGTGGATCAACGGTTTCCGTGATACGGACGCCCAAGCCGAGATGCTCGACGAGAAGGTGGCAGTTTCGCTGCTGCCGAAACACGCGGACGCATCTGATGCGACCTACATGGAGGTCAAACCCGCAATGATCAACACTCACTCGAACGATCTCGAGAGTGCACTGTCGGTCGCGTCGACGTTTACGAGTCCGGAAACGATCGAACGAATGGGCGAGATCAACTCCGGCACGGTCGCGACGCCCGTGCACGAAGACGTCGAATCCACGCTCGAGAACGAGGATTACATGGCGTTCATCGATGCATTCGAGAACGGCGTCGCTCCAGCACCGATTGCATGGGGACCAGTTCGCGAGGGGATCTACGACGCGATCGAGTACGTAATCTTCGACGAGCAGACACCCGCGGAAGCTGCCAACGAACTCGAGCAGACGCTCGAAGAGGCTAATGTCGAACTCAACCCGAATGAAGAGTGATCCGATGAGGCATAGCCCAGTTCCGAACCCACACTCACAGGCAATTATAACTGTGTGATAGATATGACTGTAAAAAAAGATCGACTCTCGTCGTACCGAAATCAGTTCGTCTCCCTCTCGACGGAGACGTGGCTTGGCTGGGGGCTGCTGTTACCGGCAGGGCTATTGATGGGCGTAATCATCTTCTACCCTATTGTCGACGGCATCCTGACAAGCTTCCAGATGCGCTCGTTCCTGCAGCCGGAAGCTCGGGAGTTCGTTTTCCTGGCGCACTACCGGGCACTGATCCAGGACGGCGTGTTCTGGACCGCGCTGTGGAATTCGGCAGTCTTGACCGGCGTGTCGGTCGCTCTGCAGTTTCTGCTAGGCCTTGGGCTGGCGTTACTGCTCAAACAGAGGGTTCCGGGGATCACGATCTTCCGGAGCATCACGATGGTTACCTGGGTCCTGCCGGTTATCGTGATCGTGATCGTCTTCAACTGGCTCGTCCAACCCGGATACGGACTCGTCAATCTCATCCTCGCGGAGTTCGGGCTCCCGACCGACTACTGGTTCTCAAACACCACGTGGGCTATGCCGCTGATCATCCTGATGCACGTCTGGAAGAACGCTCCGTTCTTTGCGATTGCACTGTTCGCGGCGATGCAATCAATCCCCGACGAACTCTACGAGGCTGCGGAAATGGACGGTGCATCGGCGATACAGCAATTCCGGTACATCACCCTGCCGAACATCTCGTATGTCGCGATGATCATGATCGTATTGCATGTCCTGTATACGTTCAATAACTTCGACTTCGTCTGGCTCTCGACCGGCGGTGGACCGCTCCGGACCACCGAAGTCCTGCCGACGTACGTGTACAAGCAGGCGTTCGATCAGTACCTGCTCGGCTACGCGGCCAGTATCGGTGTCGTGATGTTGATCATCATGATGATGTTTACCGTCATCTACGTCAAACTGGAGGACCTCGACTAATGTTGAACACGCTCGTTACCCGATTCAAGACTCGCCTTGACGATGGGATGACCGTCCGACGCGCGACGTTCGTCTACTCGATGCTACTGCTGTACTACGGGTTCCTGCTGATCCCGCTGTTCTGGCTCATCAGGTCCTCGGTCGTCACCGACGAGATGCTTCGCGCGCGAGAAATCAATCTTGTACCGCTCGCACATATGACGGCCGAAAACTACGCGGCGGTTCTCTCCAACGAGACGTTCCGGCTATACTTTATTAACTCGACACTGATCGCGGTCGCGACGACGGTGTTGACGCTAGGTGTCGGTATCCCGGCGGCGTACTCGGTGAGTCGGTTCGACTACCCAGGTCGCGACTACGTGGTATTGGGTCTCATCTCGAGTCAGATGCTTCCGCTGGTACTGGTGTTGATTCCGTTCTTTACGGTTATGTTCCGCATCGGGTTGGTCGATACCAGAGTCGGAATCGTCTTTGCCCACGCCGTCGGCGTCCTGCCATTCGTCGTCTGGCTGTTGAAGGGCTATTTCGACGCGATCCCGCAGTCGCTGGACGAAGCCGCGAAGATGGACGGGTGTGGGTACCTGGAAATCATGTACCGGATCATCGTTCCGCTGTCGCTTCCGGGGATCGCCGTCGCGGCCTTCTACGCCTTTGTCGGGTCGTGGAACGACTACCTGTTCGTGTCGCTTCTCTCGCAGTCGACGGGAACGCGTACGCTACCGCTCGGATTACAACTCTTCCAGACGGCACAGCAGGTCGACTGGGGTGCGGTTACCGCGGCCGCTGTCGTGACGGCAATCCCAGTCGTTGTGCTGTTCGCATTAGTCCATAAGTGGCTCGTCGACGGTCTTTCGAACACCGGCGGAAAGGGAGTCTAACCGGCGTATGCATCTCATCTCGCGACCGATCACCAACTATTAGTTACGATGGAATATTCATCACATCAACATACGACACGACACAGATGACCGAACAACCAAACGAATCATCGGAAGGATTTGACAGCACCGACGCGCCCGTCATTGCCGACTACGAACTGTTCGAGGTTCCGCCGCGGTGGCTGTTCCTCAAGGTGAAGACGAGTGACGGCACCGTCGGTTGGGGCGAACCGGTCGTCGAGGGGCGCGCCAAAAGTGTCCGAACCGCCGTTGAGGAACTGATGGACAGCTACCTGCTCGGCGAGAATCCCGCTCGGATCGAACACCACTGGCAGACGATGTACCGCGGCGGGTTCTACCGCGGCGGCCCCATCCTGATGTCCGCGATTGCAGGGATCGACCAAGCGCTCTGGGACATCAAGGGCAAACACTACGGCGCGCCGGTCCACAATCTACTGGGCGGCGCCGTGCGCGATCGGATCCGCATCTACCAGTGGATCGGCGGCGACGACCCCGCCGACGTCGCCGAGCAGGCCCGTGAAAAGGTCGACGCCGGCTTCACCGCGCTCAAGATGAACGGCACCGGCGAACTCGAACGGATCGACTCGCCGGCGGCCGTCTCGGCGGCTGCCGACCGGATGCGGGAAGTCCGCGAGGAAGTCGGCGACGCGGTCGACGTCGGCGTCGACTTCCACGGCAGGGTCTCGAAGCCGATGGCCAAGCGCCTCGTCGAGGTGCTCGAGCCCCACGACCCGTTCTTCGTCGAGGAACCCGTCCTACCCGAACATCTCGACGACCTCGGGGAGATCGCCAAGCATACGACGATCTCGATCGCGACAGGCGAGCGGCTGTTCTCTCGATTCGACTTCAAGCAGCTGTTCGAGGACGGTCACGTCGACCTGATTCAGCCCGACCTCTCCCACGCCGGCGGGATCACCGAGGTCAAGAAGATCGCCAGCATGGCCGAAGCCTACGATGTGGCGATGGCCCCCCACTGCCCGCTCGGGCCGGTCGCGCTGGCGTCGTGCGTGCAGGTCGACGCCTGCTCGCCCAACGCGTTGATCCAAGAGCAGAGCCTCGACATCCACTACAATGAGACCAGCGACGTGCTGGACTACTTGTCCGATCCTTCGGTGTTCGACTACGAGGACGGGTTCGTCGAGATTCCCGACGGACCGGGCCTCGGCGTCGAGGTCGACGAAGCGTACGTCCGCGAGCAGGCCGAGAAAGACGTCGACTGGCACAACCCCGTTTGGCGTCACGACGACGGCAGCGTCGCTGAGTGGTAATCCATGCCGGCACATGAACCCCACGCGCCGACCGAGACGCCGTGCCCCGGCCGGTTCGACGGTGACGCCGTCGTCGTGACTGGTTCGACGAGAGGTATCGGCGAGGGCGTCGCCCGGCGATTCGCCGCCGAGGGCGCCGCCGTCGTGATCACCGGCCGGAGCGAGGACACCGGCGAGGCCGTCGCCGAGTCGATTCGAGAGGACGGGGGCGACGCCACGTTCGTCCGCGCGGACATGCGCGAGCCCGACGACATCGCGGCGCTAATGGAGGCGACCGCCGAGGAGTACGGCGGGGTCGACGTGCTGGTGAACAACGCCGGCGTCGAGACCTACACCGGCGCCGACGAAGCCACCATCGAGGACTGGGAGTTCGTCCTCGAGACCGACTTCCGGTCGTACTGGCTCTGCGCGAAGCACGCCGTCGAGTACATGCCGGCGGGCGGGTCGATCCTCAACATGTCCTCGAACCACGCGTTCGCGACGACACCGTCGATCTTCCCGTACAACGCCGTCAAGGCCGGAATCAACGGGATGACCCGCGCGATGGCGCTGGATCTCGGCCCGGAGATACGGGTCAACACGATCAACCCCGGCTGGGTCGAGATCGACCGCACGCACGAGTCGCTCGACGACGAGGAGTACGAGCACATCGAATCGATCCACCCGGTCGGCCGTATCGGCGAGCCCGGCGATGTCGCCGGCGTCGCGACGTTCCTCGCCAGCGACGACGCGGCGTTCGTCACCGGCACCCACCTCGTCGTCGACGGCGGCCGCTCGGCGGTTCTGCAGGACAACTACCTACCCGACTACGCCGCAGAGTGACATCATATCCCCTACGAACGAGACGAATCGGATAGCGCCTAGCTAATCTGATCTACTCCTATTCTGAAACGAATCTAGCAATTATCTGATTAATGCACGCCGATCGTCGGTAGTCTTGACAACTATTGGATGCCAGGAACTGATGCCTATCGATATTAGTTTAACGACTCAATCACAAGGTTGCTCTGTTCAGACCCCACGAATGACACAGAAACTACCTTTGAACCCGAATCAGTGGCGTCCCGAATATCATTTCTCGCCATCCGAAGGATGGCTGAACGATCCCAACGGACTGGTGTATTGCGACGGCGTGTACCACATGTTCTACCAAGCTGGCGAGCACCGACGGCGGTGGGACCACGCCACGAGCGAAGACCTTCTCTCGTGGTCCGAACAAGGAACAAAGATCCAGGATACCCAGTCCGTTCAGTCGTTCTCCGGCGGAGCAGTCGTCGACCGTGGCGATACTGCAGACTTCGGCGAAAATACTCTCGTGTTTACGTACACAGGCCACCACGATGACGGGACTGAGGATCAGAGACTGGCGTACAGCACGGACATCGGGGATACTGTCCGTACGTACAACGCGAATCCGATAATCGAGAGCGCGACCGGGGACTTCCGAGATCCCAACGCGTTTTGGTACGAACCGGACGCGAGCTGGCGTATGGTCGTCAGTCGCGTTGAGGGAACTAGAGACCGACCCGCGGGAATCGAGGTCTACAGTTCTGATAACCTCCGTGACTGGGCGTACGAGAGCACCTACCGGGACACCGACGGAGAAGAGTGGGAGTGTCCGAGCCTGTTCGAGTTACCGGTGGAGAGAACGGCAGAGTCGAGGTGGGTGATGATCGTCTCGTCAATCGAGAACTGTTCCGTCGAGTACCACATCGGACATTTCAACGGGACGGAGTTCGTCGCTGAGGACGTGATTCTTGCGGACTATGGGTATGACTTCTACGCCGCCCAGAACTGGGAAAATCCCCCAAGACATGGGGAGCTGGTCGTTTCCTGGATGAATAACTGGGCCTACGCTGATAACGGACCTAATCCTGGCTGGAGAGGCGTCATGACAATTCCAAGAACAATAGCGCTCCACAACGTGAACGGTGATGTCAAGGTACACCAGTACCCCGCAGCTGAGGTAGCCCGGATGCGGAAGAATGTGATTACCGATCTCTCGCAGGAGACGGTCGTGCCGGACGAAAACCCTCTGGAGCAGGTAGACATCGGGAATCGAACGCTCGATATCGTTGCGACCGTCGACCCACGGAACGCCGACACAGTGGAGTTTCGTGTCTGTGAAGGGAGGACTCAGGCAAGCAGCATCGTCTACGATACAGTAAACGAGGAGCTGCACTTCGACCGGACGAACGCGGGAGCGTTCTTCGACAATGACGCCTATGGAACGACGTCAATGCCCCTAAAACTGCGTGAGGACGGAACGGTCAAACTCCGTATCCTGATCGATCGGTGTTCAGTGGAACTGTTCGCCAACGATGGTCGCCGCACGATGACGAATTTGGTGTATCCCGACCGTGAGAGTACCGGAGTCTCATTCTCTTCGGAGGGGGGTGCCGCCGAGGTCGAACGCCTGATGGTTTACGGGTTAGAAACGTCGTAATGCTAATATCCCTATCTGCGACCACCTCCGTGATCGTCTCAAACATGATGCCTGAAAGACTGCGGGTAAGGTAGGGACTAGAAGTAACAGCGTGATCCGGAAGATAGTGCTGGCAATGAGCAGCCCGACAACGGTAGCTAAGTGGTACCCAACGACGGCCTTCCACTCGGCCTATACCTGCACGACAACAGCTGACTCAGTATTGCGTTGATTGAAGAACACCAGTCCCTCGGTTCCGACAGTCCTTTTCATGTCGAGGAAGTCACTCTCATGTTGGCAAATGATGAGTTCGCAGGCGTCGGCAGTTCGATAGTCGGGATCTGAATGACGAGTACGTCTAGCAGCGCCCAGCGATACGGTCTGTGGGCCAGAGCTGCTCTCGATGGATTCAAGGAGCGCACCTCTACTACGACGAACGAACGGATTGTCGTCCACCGCAAGTACAGTACGCAAGACATCGAAGTACGGACAGTATCCGAGTGGTGCTCATTGGTTCATTGCGACGATATTGACCTCGGCAGTGAGGACCTCGACATCGATGCTTGAAGTCTCCGTCAACGGCTAAAAGCGTCCACACTCCACTATACCTAGAAGACGACTGATCGCCCGGAATCGAAGCGTGGACCGACCACGCGACCGGGGATTCGCTTCGGAGACACAAGCGATTCTTCGCTTGATTGGCGTGAAACGCTCTCACCAAGCAATCTGGCACTGGGTACATCGGCTGGCTGACAGCGTTCCAGACCCGCCGACAGCGAAGCCGTCACGGGTCGCTATCGATAAAACAGCTGTCAAGATCAACGGCGGCTAGTCTTGGGAGTAACCCACAATAGACCTTGACTCACGGCTAATTCTCGATATCGCAGTGTTCGGACGACGAGGCACTGATCCAGCCGCTGCGTTCCTGCATAAATTGACCGAGAAACACGATCTCTCCACGGCTGTGTTTCTTGCCGATGGTTACGGCCATCTGTCTGCCCTCTCTCGGTTCTGGTTGAGCGGTCAGCTCGACTATGTCGATTAAAACCACATCGAAAAGTGGTTTCATACCTTCAAAATGGGTATCGACCACTTCCATAATTCGTGGGTAGGCAGTCGGACAAACGTCAGACAATAACTTGAACAGCTCTCACACTATTACAACGCACAATGACCAAACCAGTCACTTAATGGATAGATACTAACAGAGGTGCTGAACTAGACAGTGCCCCTACTGAACAGATCTCCTGCATTCGATAGTCCGTTTTTACAGAATTGCAGACACTCGTATAACTTATGTGAAATAGCGAGGCTTCGTTTCAGAGTGTGAACGGCGTACTTGATGACGAGCTCGCGGAACTGCTTCCACCAAAGATGGCCTCACGCTAAACGCTATCAACCGAGGAACCGCTTCTATAACTGCGAAACTGCAGAAACGGCCTCTCTCACGTGACAATTTTTAGATCATATTCGAACAAAGATTAGATTACATATTCAATCCGGTTGGCGTCCAATGTGTCATACTCAGTATGACAACCTACGATTGAGACGATATCTTGAGCTGCAGAGTTAGTCATGAATATTTTAATATCATTTTCGAGGGTTTGTTTGTCTCGATATACCTCCGCTCTAATCCACCAGTCAGCGCCCTCTCGTACATGTTGTGTCTGTCCGAGCGAATAACCTGATTCGGACAGTACTCATACACAGACTGAACGATGTCCTCAACACCATCAGAGCGACCGTAAGGATAAAGGAACCCTGAGACAGTATCAACCCACTCTTCGAGTTGTCTTTTGAAGCCCTAAAGGAAGACGTCGACACGGCGACCGCCTTCGATCTCAACTACCGGAGTAAGCTCTGGTCGCGATCGACGGCGAAGTCAACGTACGAGGTGCTACTTCCGAAGGTCGATCTGCTGTTTGCCCCCGAACGCGACGCGCAGTCGATCCTCGACGGGACGGGCGAGGCGATCGCAGACGAACTTCGCACGCGGTTCGACTGCGAGACGGTCGTCGTAACGCGGGGTGCGGACGGCGCGATCGCGAGCATCGCCGAGGGAAGCGCGAGCCAATCAGCGTTCGACACCGAGACGCTCGATCCGATCGGAACCGGCGACGCGTTCGTCGGCACGTTCCTCTCGCGGTACGTCCGCGACGCGTCTGTTTCGGAGGCGTTGACGAGGGCGGCGGCAACAGCGGCGTTGAAACGAACGATCAAAGGCGGTCTGACGGTGATCACCGAAGACGAAGTCGAGGCAGTCATCGCCGAAGGGGGGTCCGAAATCGACAGGTAAGTATCTTAGTAGGTACCGTCCGTCGGTACTCCGTATGAGTCTGCAAGAGATAGAGCAGATCGTGGACAGTGGTGTGATCGGAATTCTTCGAGGCGTCGAACCGGACGCTGCAATCGACGTCGCTTCCGCAGTCGCCGACGGCAGTGTCACGGCGCTCGAGGTCACGCGGACACGGAGAACGTCGTGGAAACGATCGACACGCTCTCGAGTCGGTTCGGCGACGTCTTCGTCGGTGCCGGAACCGTCCTGGACGCGGGAACGGCGCGGGCCGTGCAATTGGCCGGTGCGGAGTTTCTGGTGACGCCGACCGTCGACACCGACGTCATCGAGGTCAGCAACCGCTACGGGACGCCCATCGCGACGAAGAGCCGGCTGACTGATCTACCGTTGAAGAAACGGCAGAGAAGGCTGCGCTCGGCGAAGACGGGTCGGGAGACGAGGCGGACGGGGGCCGCACGGACTCGGAAGATGACACACAGTGAACAGCACAAGCGGACGATACGTTCCTGTTTGCCGAGTCGAACTATAGACCGGACCGAAACGACGAAACAGAAGATCGAGACCGAGACCTTAATAGCAGGCGTACGATTCCAGATTTCCCGTCGCTTGTATCCGATACGAGATCGAATCACGACACGCTGGCCGCATTCGTCCTCGGAGACTGAATCGGACAGCGGTTGCACCTGCCAGTTCGTCAGCGACGACCGTCGAGACGAGCGCCACGTCAACGGCCGGTGAAAGGCCCTAAGCTGAATCGACGCGCCCTTGCGACGACAACTCACGGGACGGCTGGACGTTCCCAACGCACACGCTCGAGCGCTCGAATTCGTCTACAGCCGTTCGAGGGCTGCGATACACTCGAGTAGCGCTCGACCGTTGTGGTATGCCGCCTTGTAGACCGCGCCCTTGCGACCGACGGGTTCGAGATCGTCGTTGATGCCGGAGTGCCACTCGCCGTGTTCGCGGTCGATCTGATGGTCGTCGAGGAACTCCCACGTGTCGGCGAAGACGTCGAGATACCGGTCGTCGCCGGTACACTCGTAGGTTCGCAAAGCGCTGGTCATACACTCGGCCTGCACCCACCAGGCTTTGACGCGGAAGCTTGCGGGTTCGTCGAAGCCGCCATAGAAGTAGAACCCGCCGCGCTCCTCGTCGTACCCGTATTCCAGCGAGTAATCCCACAGCGTCTTGAAGAACTCCCGGTACAGGTCCTGTGAGTGGCCGAGCGTGTCAGCGGCTTCCATTGCGAGCCAGACGGTCTCCAGATCGTGCCCGTACGAGACGACCCGAAACTCCTCGTCGAGCTTCTGCGACCAGTCGGGATCATACTTGTCCGTACAGAAGCCGCGATTCTTCCGGTAAACCGTGTTAGTGAGAATGGTTAGTAGTTCGTGGAGGCGCTCCCGTCCGCGACTAGTGTCGAACGCCTCGTAGTAGGTCGTGAACGCCTCCATGAGATGGAGATGCGTATTCATCAGCTTCAGCGTCGGATCGAGGACGCTGTCGCCTGATTCCTTAGGCGACCAGTCCGGTTCGATGTTTTCGAGGTATGTCTGTCCCTCCGTGATCGGTTCCCAGTCAGGCGTGAAGTACTCGATGTACCCCCCGTGCTCGCCGTCTTTGGCGTGTTCGTCCATCAAGTCGACTAGCTCGTGGGCGTAGTCGGCTGCCTTGTCGTCCCCGGTCGCGCGGTAGTACTCGGAGAGCGCGTAGAGACCGAATGACTGTCCGTACAGGTGTTTGTTTGGTTTGACCGTGGTTCCGTCGCGCCGGACTTCCCACACGAAGCCGCCGTTAGGTTCGTCCCACAGCTCGTCGACCAGAAATGCGAACCCATGATCGGCGATGTCACGGTACTCGTCGCCATACCCTTCGCGGACGAGCCGCGCTGCCAACCAGACCATGCGCGCCTGTGTGACGACCTGTTTGTTGTCGTTGCCGGCGAACTCGCCGTGCTCGTCGTAACTGGTGATGAACCCTCCGTGTTCAACGTCGATGCTGCGGGGGAACCAGAAATCGAGGACGTTGTCCGTCAGCGTTTGCTTGAGCGACGAGAGATACTCTTCCTTGAGCGTAGCTATGTCTGCCATTGCAGATAGATGATCGCCTACGTAATGGATAATAATATCGGAACTAGACGGGGCCTCGCTGAAAGCTGGTAGCCGGTCGGGATCGGCTCATCAGGACGAGTGACGTGAACCTGGAGAGAAATGCATTTACCGCAGGTGATACAACAGAAGAGCGAAGTCTATGAGTGCTTACACAGTCGCAGTTATCGGAACGGGACCCGATCCGGATAACCCGACCGTAGACGGGTTCGCGATGGGGTATCGACACGCCGAAGCGTTCGAATCCGATGACCGTTGCAAACTCATCGGTTGCGCGGATGTCGTCGAAGAGAACCGTCTCGCGTTCGCCGACGCGTTCGAACTACCGGCGGAGAACACTTTCGAAGAGTATGAGGAACTGCTCTCAACGCTCGAGCCGGACATCGTGAGCGTTGCGGTTCCACCGGCGATACACAGAGAGATCGTCGTAGGATGTGCCAAAAGCGGCGTCGTCGATGCGGTCCATTGCGAGAAGCCAATGGCGAACACGTGGGAAGATGCCCGACAGATGGCACAAGAGTGTTGGCGTCACGACGTACAGTTGACGCTGAACCGCCAGCGTCGGTTTGGACGGCCGTTCACCGAGGCCAAACGCCTGCTCGATGACGGGAAGATCGGCTCGCTCCGACGAATCGAGATTGGATGGGGAGACTTCTTCGACACCGGCGCGCACACGGTTGACCTCGCCGGGATGTTCAACGGCGACCGCGCCGCCGAGTGGGTCCTCGCAGGACTCGATTACCGCGAGAAGGACGTCCGGTTCGGGGCCCATCAGGAGAATCAGATGTGGGCGCAGTGGCGGTACGAGAACGGCGTCTACGGCGTCATCTCGACCGGCGAAGGCAGCGATTTCACCGACGCCGCCATCGTGCTCCGGGGCACGGACGGGACCATCCGTATTGATAAGACGGACGGCCCGATGCTCGAGATCGCACGCGGCAGTGACCGCCGATCGATCGACGTAGACGGTGAGACGATGCACGTGACGAACGACGAAGGCGACGGCCGCTACGGATCGCACTTCCACGATCGGGCGGTCACCGCGGTCGTCGACGGGTTGGAGACCGGAGCGGAACCCGTAATCAGCGCGCGAGTGGGACTGACCACGGCCGAGATACTGTTCGCTGGCTACGAGTCCGTTCGCCGCCGCGGACGTGTCGACCTCTCGCTCGACGTGGTGGACAATCCGCTGCAGTCGATGGTCGACGTCGGTGCGCTCTCCCCGTCACCGGCGGCGGCCGACGAGGAGGGGACGCCCGGTCGGTAGTTAGCTCAGTGAATGTACGGTTCTCAGTCACTCAGCGCCGTCGCTACCTTCTCCGCGATCCCGTCCGCAATCGACCGCATTCCAGCGTCACCGGGATGAAGCAGATCCGTGGTTAATCCGGTCGCGTCTGCGACGGTTGGTCCGTCGATCAGTGACACGTTGTCTGGCGCCCGCTCAGCGGTTCGGTCTCGTTCGGCAGCCGACACCGACCGGAGACGCCGTGGAACGCGACTGGTTCCCACGCGTCGAATCGGAGACGACACGCGCGGGGATCAAAGGCGCCCATCGCGACGACATCCGGCTCGAGACGGGCGATGCCGTCGGGCCTCGAGAGTTCCAGCGTCCGCGGAGTCGAACCGAGTTCGTACGTCTTGTCCCCCCTGAAACTCGCCCCAGAATGGGCGGACAATGGTCTCGGACGCTGCCGAGAGCATCACCGATACAGTCGTCTTGTCCGCGGGGACAAACCTGAGTTTGCAACCCGACGGGTGACGGAACCGATCGCGAGCCGCCACGCTGACCTCGGCGGCGACCGACTCGGGAACGCGGCGAAGCAGACGCCCCTCGTCCGTCCAGCCCGCGATCTCCGTGGCCGCAACGTTGTGAAAGCTAATGGATGGAACCTCGTCGTCGATCATACGAATGCGCGTCTCGTTGGCCCGTCGACGAGATAATTCTGGCGGGAGACCCCTGAGTCCGGTGCGGTCCGCATCGTGACTTCGGAGGACGAGGGTTCGCGATAGCGACACCGGCGAGCACGGAAGGGGCAACTGTTGACTGTTGGTTCACACTTACGGTGCCGGCATCGGTAGGCAACGTGCATGACGTCGTTTGGATTCCAACTGTACAGCCTGCACGCAGTCGACGATCAGCTCCCGGCCGTAATCGAACGCGTCGGCGAAACGGGGTTCGAGGGCGTCGAGTTCGCCGGCCTCAGCGACGCCGACGTCGAGTCGGTGGACGCGGCGCTGGATCGGAGCGGACTGGGTGTCGCGGGCGCCCACATTGGTCTTGACAAGATCGAGGCCAACGCCGATGGCATCGCCGAGACGTACCGTGCACTCGGCTGTGAGACCGTCGCCGTCCCGTGGCTCGATCCGGAGCGCTTCGCCTCCGAAACGGCCGTCGAGGAAACGGCCGAGCGAGTCTCGAACGCCGCCGCAGCGCTGGCGGAGCACGGACTCGAGTTGCACTACCACAACCACGATCAGGAGTTCACCGAACTGGACGGCCGTCCCGCGCTGGAGTACCTGCTCGAGGCGACCGACGACGTCGGCCTCCAGCTGGATCTCGGGTGGGTCGGCGCGGCGGGGTACGAGCCGTTCTCGTTCCTCGAGGCGCACGCGGAACGGATCGACCTCGTGCACCTGAAAGATTACGACGCCGCAGCGGGCGAGACGGTAGAGGTCGGCGAGGGCGATCTGGATGTCGACGCGACTGTGGAATTGGTCAAGGAGCTGGAAGTCGATTGGCTCGTCTACGAGGCCGAAGACCGACCGGGCTCCTACGGGACGCTCGATCACGCCGCGGACATCGTCGAAGCGCACTGGTAACGCCGGACCAGCGACCGACCAAGCGTCAAGTACCTCCCGGTCAGCGAGGGATATCTCGGCGGACGCTCATCCAGAACACGGCGCTAACGATCGATCCAAAGCCGAGCACGATTACGAGGTTGAGTATCGCGAGCGTGTATGACTCGGTTCCGCGCTCGCCGAACAGGAGGGTGATGGCCGTGAGTACCAGCATGAACACGAGGAACAGCCAGAGCATCCCCAACTGCGTCTGGTAGTCACGGACGAGCGACCAGAACGATTCCTTCCAGGACATAGTACTCATCTGCGTCCGTCATCCGAATAAGCTTTTTCACCGTGTCGCGGACGTTCGACGGGCGGACGACGGACGCCCGCGAGGTCCGGAGACCGCGACGAAGGAACGGATGGCTCGAGGTTAGTCTGTGAGTTCGGGGCTATCCCAGTACTCGTGGTTCTCGTCTTCGCGGAAGCAGGCGACTGTCTGTTCCCCGTGTCGGTACCCGGGCGGCGTCTCCTGACGGCAGGCCTCAGTTGCCTTCGGACAACGCGTGTGGAATCGGCAGCCGCTCGGCGGGTCCACCGGATCGGGGACATCGATCTTTCGCATGGGCAGCTCGCCGGTCTCGCGCAGCGCCAGATCGGGAGTCGCCCAGCGCAGCACGTTTGTGTAGGGGTGCTGGGGATCGTCGATCATGTCCTCGGCGGGTCCGATCTCAACGAGTTCGCCGAGATACATTACGCCGATCTTCCCGCCGCCGTGGGCGGAGAAGTACCGCGCGTTCGAGAGGTCGTGGGAGATGAAGATATAGGACGTGTCGAACTCGTTCTGCAGATCGAGCATGAGGTCCATCATCTCGACGCGCAAGGACACGTCCAGCGCGCTGATCGCCTCGTCGGCGAGAATAACGTCGGGATTCATCAGTAGCGCGCGACACAGCGCGACGCGTTGCTGTTCGCCGCCCGACAACTGGTGCGGGTAGCGCTCCGCGAAGTCCGCAGGCGGGTTCATGCCGACCCGCTCCAACAGCGAGTAGATTCGGCTTCGCTTTTCCGAACGGCTGAGTTCCGGATTGACCTGTCGAAGCGGTTCGGACAGGATCGAGATGATCCGCCGATTGGGGTTGAGCGAGGCGCCGGGATCCTGGTGGATGATCTGAAGCGATGTCCGAACGTCCTCCCACTCCGTGTCGGTGTCGGCGTCGCCGTCGCGGATGGCCCAGATGTCTTCGCCACGGTACTTCACCGACCCGCCTGTGGGCCGCTGGAGGCCGATCGCCGTCTTCCCGAGCGTCGTCTTGCCACAGCCGCTCTCTCCGATGAGCGAGATGACGTCGTTCTCCTCGATGTCAAGCGACACGCCGTCGACCGCGCGGACCGTCTCAGAGTCACCGAAGTTCAGCAGTCTTTCGTTGGTGAAGTGAACCTTGACGTCTTCGAGCGAGACGAGTGGTTCGGCACTCATCGGCTCTCACCTCCCGCAGTGCCACCCAGCGAGTCTTCGTAGACGAGTGGCACCTCATCGTACGACTCCCGCCAGTGATAGCAGGCCGATCCGTGGTCGGGGGCGACATCGTGGTAATCGGGCACGTCCGTCCGACACTCTTCACTCGCGAGCGGACAGCGCGGATGATACGCGCACCCGGACGGCATGTTGATCGGAGCGGGGCTCTGGCCCTCGATCGGTCGCATTTCCGACAGCGGCGCGTTGAGGTTTGGAGTTGAATTGAGTAACGCGCGCGTGTAGGGATGGGCCGCGTTCTCGACAATATCGCGCGTTTCGCCGATCTCGATGAGCCTGAAGGCGTACATGATGGCCATCCGATCGGCCAGCGCGGCGACGAGCGGCAGATCGTGCGTGATGAACACCATCGTGAGGTTGTACTTCTCTTGTAGATCCGACAGCAGCATCAGAATGGACCGCTGCATCAGGAGATCGAGCGCCGCCGTCGGCTCGTCCATTACCAGCACGTCGGGTTCGAGGACGAGGCTGAGCGCGATCAGAGCGCGCTGTTGCATTCCCCCTGAGAGTTCGTGCGGATAGGAGTCGAGAATGCGCTCCGGTTCCAAGTGCAGGTCCTCGAGCAGTTCCTCGGCCCGGTCGATCCCCTCTGGGACGTCCGCGTCGTGGGCCTTCAGCGTCTCCTCGAAGTGCGTTCGGATGGGCATCGTCGGGTTGAACGAGTTCATCGCCCCTTGGAACACCATCGAGATCTCCTCCCAACGGAGCGACCGCAGCTCGTCTTTCTCTAGGTCGAGTACGTCAACCGGTTCGTCGCCGTCCGGACGGTAGGTGATCTTGCCCATCAGGCGACCGGGAGACGGGACCGCGTCGAGTAACGACGAGGCGAGCATCGACTTGCCCGAACCGCTCTCCCCGACAACGCCGAGTATCTCACCACGGTCGAGGTCGATCGAGACGTGATCGAGGACGTACGATTCGCCGTCATCGTAGGTCACGGCCGCGTCGCGGATCTCGACGATCGGATCGTCGGTACTGTACACCTGGTCTGCAGTGGTCTGATCGGTTTCCATCAGGTCATCACCTCCGTGGGCGCGGCGACTTCCTCATCGTCTTCGGTCTCCGATTCGGACTCGCTGGCAAGTCGGGTCCGAACACGGGGGTTGAACACTCGGTCCATCCCCTGCGCGAGCAGGATGAGGCCGAGGGCGAGAAACATGATCGCGATCATAGGAACCGCAAGCTGATACATCGTCCCGCCGCCGCTGAGCGCACCGGCCTGGCTGTACGCATTGTCGAGCTGGATCCCCCAGTTAGCGACCGACGTGGGGAGGATGCCCAGATAGTAGAGTCCGACCGACGCGAAGACGACGTACCGAGCGGCGTTGGCGAAGTTGACAAGCACGTACGGCATGATATTCGGGATGACGTCCTTGATCAGGATCCGAGGCGTACTAACGCCCATCGTTCTGGACGCCTCTACGTAGGAGTTTTCGCGGATCGTCAGCACCTGCGATCGAATGGACCGAGCAAGCCCAGCCCAGTAGTTGATCGTGATGAGAATGCCGATCACGACGGCGCGCTCCGGCGAGACGACGACCGCCAGCACCATGATGAGCGGGAGGCCGGGAATCGACATCGCGACGTCCGAGAACGTCGTCAGAACGCGGTCGGTCGTCCCCCCCTTGTATCCCGCGACTGTTCCGATCAGAACTGCGAGCCCCGTCGCAAAGACGCCGCCCGACAAGATCATGACGAGCATCTCGGGTGTCGCGTGGATCGCCATGGCCAGGATGTCCTCACCGGAATTCGTCGTTCCGAGCGGTGCCTCCATCGTCTGGAACGGTTGCAGACTCCGCTCCGACTGGTTCGTGCTCGGCGACCGGTAGAGCCACGTGCCGACGGTGCCGATGAAGACGTATACGGCCAGGATGGATGCACCGAGACGCGTCCGGTTGTCCTCCCACGCGACGAGCCCCGGTTTGTAGACGAACTCCCGGTAGAAGTCTCGCAATCGGTCCGCCGTCGTGACTTCGACGTCGGACTGCGCGGCACCGAACGAGAACTCCTCTTCCGACTCGGTCGTGGATTCAGTATGCTTCACTGGAATCACCCGATTTGACACGAGGATCGACGAGTCCGTACGTCAAGTCAGCGATGTAGACCGACAACACGAGCGCGGTCGTAATGACGAGGAAGATTCCCATCATGAGCGGGTAATCCCTGTTGATGAGGGCCTCGAACATGTAGTATCCGATCCCCGTGTACGTAAAGACCTCCTCGAGGATCACCGATCCGCCAAGGTTGAACCCGATGAGCGTCAGGAACCCGGTATACATTGGCAGAATCGCGTTCCGGCCGACGTATCTAACGGCGATTCGGCGGTCAGAGAGTCCCCGCAGTCGCGCGACCCGGACAAAGTCCTCGCCGAGCACCTGAATACTGTTACCTCGCATCGCGAGCGTCTGCAGGCCGACCTGCGTGATCACGATCGATGCGATCGGGAGCGCCGCGTGGTACAACACGTTCCCCACGAACTGGAGCGACAGGCTGGGGGAGACGCCTGGGCTCGTTCGGTACCGCGCGGGGAAGATACCGAACTTGTACGAGAACACGACCACGAACAGGATGCCGAGCACATAGAAGGGAACAGACGAGAGCAGAATCGACAAACCGCTCGAGACCGTGTCGAACCTAGACCCTTCCTTGTACGCGATGAGCGCGCCCCAGACGACGGCGATCGCAAACAGGACGATAGTCGCCGTCACCATAACGAATACCGTCCACGGGAGCGCATCGGTGATGATACTGGAGACGGGCTCTCTAAAGTAAAACGACTCCCCCAGATTCCCGGACAGGAGCGACGACATGTACTCGTAGTACTCGACGTAGATCGGTTGGCTCTCCTCCTGTCGGGACTGGATGATGGAGTCGATGCGCGCAGGATCGACGCCCTGTCGGACCAATCGCGCCCTGAGCATCTCTAACGGGCCGCCGGGAATCGCCCGTATCAGCCCGAAGGTGAGCGTGACAGTGAACCACAACGTAAGCACTGCACGCCCAGTCCGCTTGACATAGTAATTATTCATGGGTAGGACTGCGTAATACTACTAAATAAGGTTTTTGGTTGAATGGTATGCGGTTGCATCGCAATTCCTCTATCCGTCGTATTGCAGTTCTCCCTGACGAATGAGCCAGAGGTTCGGCCACCGAACCTGCGAAACCTCGGCACCCTGTTCGGGAACGGACCACTCGTCGGTGGCAAGGAACGCCTGTTCTTGCTTTTCCATGACGGGGATCATGGGAAGGTCCACATTGGTCACCCACGCCTGTTCGATCGAGATCTCGCGGGTTGTCGCTTCGTCGGAGGTTTCGGACAGTTCCTTGAGGCGATCGCTAGGGTTCACCGTCATCGTTTCTGACCCGGTCCGAGAGGGGACGGTGACGTCGCCGTTGCTCCCGCCGCGGTTCTCGTTGGCGGGGTCGTAGTTGTACGAGAAGTTGCGGTAGTGCTCGAGGAGCTGGTGGTGAAGCGAGAAGTATGGGAACGACGCCCGACCCCCACCGGGAAGCCACCCGCCGGCCGAGAGGACGAAGTCGCCATTCGGCCAGACCGTTCCGTTCAGCGCGCTGAAATTCCGAGAATCGACCTGAGACTCGAATCCGAAGTCGTTCAGTTGATCGACGATCGTCTGGGTCGCGGTGACCCAGTCGGTCCACCCAGACGGGACGGTGATGGGAAGTTCGACTACGTCTCCGCTATTATCGACCCACGTATCGCCGTCCTTCGAGTAGCCGGCGTCACGGAGGATCCGGTTGGCATCGTCGGTCTGTCGTTCGTTCACGCCATAGTCCTCGAACGAGTCGTAGGCGTCGTCGAGCCACCGTTCCTGGTCGTCCGAGGGAATTCCAGTGAGCAGCGGTGGCGCCTGCTTCAGCGTCTCGCCAACGTTCTTGACGATGGCCTCTCGGTCTAGCACGTGCGCGATCGCCTGACGAACGGCTCTGTCGCCCGTGTGCTCGTGGTCATGCTGCGGAATCAATCCGTATCCGACCTTCCCCGGAATGGTCTCCATCTGGATGTGATCGGGGAAGTTATTCACGACGTTCGGCGGGGCGAACACCATCACGGAGTCAAGTTCGTTCGCGCCGATCGCCTGATGAACGGCTGTGTTCCCGTCGAGGTAGCGGAACGCGACCCGATCAAAGTTGATGTTGCCTGAGTCGGGGTGGTTGTCCCGCTTCTCGAGAAGAATCTGCTGATTCCCGCGCTCTGAAACAGTGAACGGGCCGTTGGCGATGACATCCTTGTAGGCGTGGCTCTGGATTTCGCTTTGGGCCTGCTCAGCATCATCCTCGAACATGTCGACGTACTCCCCGAACTCGCTCTCTTTCAGGGTCATGAACCGCTGTCCCAACGAATTGAATTCGACAATTCGGGGGTTAACGTCTCCAGCGAGGTTGAGAACGACGGTCTGGTCGTCCGCTACTTCGATATCTTCGGTGAACTGATCGATCGTTCCGCCGGTCAACCTCGCGAGGCGCAGCTGCGTCGCGACATCACCGGCCGTGACGTCGTCGCCGTCTTCCCAGGTGACGCCGTCGCGAACGGTCATTTCGAACGTCTTGTCGCCGAACTCCCAATCCTGGATGAGGTAGGGAGTGAACTCGCCTTTTGCGAAGTTGAAATTCGCAAATCGGTCGAAAAGCAGGTAATGCGAGTACTGAGAGTAACTCGTTGGATTGAGCGGGTTATACTGAATCTTCGTCGGAACCTGATTCGTATAGCTGACATGGGTGCCGTCCCCGGATCCGGTTCCGCCCGTACAGCCCGCCAGTGCAGCGGCGCCTGAGGCGCCTGCGCCCTGCAGGAACGCACGGCGATCGATATGACTAACGTAATCACGGTTATTGTCTGTCATTATCCACTCTGAGGTGGAGTCTCATTAGTAATAAAAGTATGGTAACTTTGGAGAGGTATCGCTACTGAGGGATGCGATCGCGATATCGGGCTCTCATCGACGCAGCAACCGGATATGCAATTGCGCTTTCGAGAGGATTTCGCGGGCGATCGACGACCGTCGGCGTCCGTGAGGCGTCGGTAAGTGTCCAATGTGTGTTTACACGCGCGAGCGTAATAGAACAGTTCGTTCCTCGAGCGGCGTTTCACGATAGCAAACACAGTGGTAATCTATACCGACGAAATCACGTTATGGGATATCGAGACAGTGTCACCTACGGGAACGGTCGATGTGGAAACGCCGTGCCGAGCATTTCCACGGTACTATCGTCCGGATATCTGCGCCACGAAACGCACGGCCCCGTATGTTTGACGGAGTGAAACAACTCGCGGGATGGCCGTGACGTTTTGTACTAGTACTCTCCTGCCATCTGCGCCGTCGGAATGCGGTTGGGACCGGCCGGGTTCGGCGCGTCCAATGGGTGATGATCGAAAACGAGTCCGTTCGTGTAACACGATCGATCGTAAGTGGTTTATCGAGTGGGGGTGAGAAAATTTAGCAAACATGGAGAACATGACGCTGACGGTCGGTCTGGTCGGGTTAGGGACGCACGGAGCGAATCACGTGAGAATACTCAAAGAACTCGGTCACGATGTCCTCGGGGTAGATGCAGATACGGCGACGAGAGAGACGTTTCAGGAACGACACGACGCGACGACGTTCGAGAGTCTCGAGAAGCTGTATGAACAGGATCCGGACGCGGTAATCATCTCAGCGCCGAACAAGTTCCACGAGACGGCGGCGATAGACGCACTCGAGGCGGGCCATGACATCCTGCTCGAAAAACCGCTCGCACACGATTTGGAGAGCGCAGAGCGTATCGCCGACGTAGCGAACCGGACCGGAAACATCTGCATGGTCGGGTACCACCACCGCTATCGGAACATCTGCCAGGTCGCCAAATATTACGTCGAGGACGGCTATCTGGGCGAAATCACTCACGTTGACGCCCAATTCGTGCGACGGCGTGGCGTTCCCGGTCGAGGGACGTGGTACACGTCGAAGGATATCGCCGGAGGCGGCGCGCTGATGGACGTCGGCGCACACCTGCTTGACTTGCTCCTTTTCTGGACTGACTGGCCGACGATCACCGACGCGATGGCGACAGCCCGATCGAACTTTGGCCAGCACGATGACTACTCGTACCTCCACATGTGGGGAGAGGACGACCGAGGCAAGATGTATGACGTAGAGGATTCCGTCACGGCATTTTGCGAGTTCGACTCCGGAATGACCGCGGACATTCAGGTCGCGTGGGCGGCGAACATGGAATCGTCACACAGCTATCAAATTCAGGGGACGGAAGCGGGCATGACGGTCGATATTACGAACACGTTACAGGAAGTCGAGCCGGAGGTTGATCAGCGGAACGATCTCCGGCTGTACGAGGCTCGGTCGGGACGGTGTGACCATTTCGTCGACAGCGAAGTCATCGTCTCGTTGAACGATCCGTACCGTGACGAGTTGGAGACGTTTCTGGACGCGGTCCGCTCTGGCGAGCGGCCGGAGATGACGAACGTCAAACAGGCGCTCGACGTGCAGCGTGTCATCGACCGTCTCTACCGGACGAGTCGGTGACCTACCGCGTTCGCTACCCGTAGTCGGCTCGGAATCGTCCTCGCCGTACTGGCTCACGATCGAGAGGTGAGCATGTTTAACTATCCGTGGATCCTAGTAGCAGGTATGCCAGAAGAAGCCTCCGGGGGATACGGGAAAACGATCCAGTCCGTCGAGTCAGCGCTCGAGGTCGTCGACGTCATCCGCCGGAAGGAGCGGGCGGGCGTCACGGAGATCGCGAACGAACTCGATCGCTCCAAGAGCACGGTCCATCACCACGTAGCGACACTGACCAAACACGACTACCTCGACAAAGTTGACGGAGAGTATCAGCTCAGTCTCCGGTTTCTCACGCTCGGCGGCCAGGTGCGCGAGCGTGAACAGCTCTATCACCTCGGAAAAGACGATGTCGAAAAACTCGCACAGGAAACCGGCGAACAGGCGCGCCTCATCGTTGACCGCAACGGATTCGGCATTACGCTCTATCAGGCGACTGGAGACCGCGTCACCGAGCCGATAACGCACGTAGGCAGTATCGAGGAACTCTACTGCACCGCGGCCGGTAAAGTGTTTCTGGCAGAACTATCGGACGCCGAATTAGATTCGTATCTCAGTGAAACTTCCTACACCCCGTACACCGAGGAGACGATCACCGACAGCGACGAGCTCCGAGAGGAACTCGAAGAAATCCGTGATCGGGGGGTAGCGTTTGATGATGAAGAACGGTACGAGGGGTATCGGTGCGTCGCCGCCGCTATCAGCACCGAGGCGAGAGAACCGTTCGGAGCGCTCAGCGTCTCCGCGCCGGTCGAGCGAATGGGCGAAGAGCGGTTCCGCACTGATGTGCCGAATCAGCTCCAGAACGTCGCCGGCGTCGTCGAGATTAATACCACGTATTCGGAGTGGACGGACATACTCTAAAGCGACCGGGACGCCATCGAGTGCAGCGTTTCTATTACAACCATACATTCGTAAAGGGGCGCTACGATAATCCGTCTATAGACAACTATTACAAAAATACGATCGTAAATCATCACGATCAGATCCCACCTGAGCACAACTCGAGTGAGCAGCAAGCGATCACGGGACAGAGGTATTTCGTTTGACTGTAGGAAACATAGGGAGGGGGTGAACTACCTCCATTCTAGTAGAGCAAACAATCGAACTACTGTCAGTTGATCATGGCTTCGCTACTCGCGACAGTAGATTCTTGTATAGTCAGTTCGTTGGCCTCCCCATGCGACGTGGATTAGTACTCGCCGAAGACACTGAGAAAGGCCGAAAACTACTCGCCGAAGCAGCCGCGACCGCTCGCGGTAGCGATTGCGGGCTGATCGTCCTGTCCATTATCCACCCGGAATCGTTCGCAGCGAACGTCGAGACGCTGGAAGCGATGGGAGACGTCGAAGATACACACTACGACGAGCATAGCGTCCTCGACGCCGAGCGAAACGCCGTTCAGTCCGTAGTCAATGACGCTATTGACGGCGACAACATAGAGATCACATACCGTGTGAGCGTCGCTTCAGACAGTGAATATGTCGAGACAGTCCTTCAGACTGCCCAGGAGACTGATTGCGATCATCTGTTCACGTGTGGCACTCAACGCACCCCGACCGGAAAAGCAATCTTCGGTGATCGGACACAGCAACTCCTCTTGGAGTTCTCCGGACCCGTGACGGTGGATCTCGACTGAACTGCCAGCTCAGTAGTCCCTCGGTCGGACAAGAGTCCCACAGTGATTGGCCGGTTACTGTTGTCCCCCTATCTCGATTAAAATGCAGCGGAGATCCCATCCCGGGTACCGGTAGCATTATTACGCTCTATTGATACAGTTCGGTTATGCGGATAGAGTCGCTCAACGGTAGCTGGAAGTTACGTCAGTCGGATACCGATCGCTGGTTAGATGCGTCGGTTCCCGGCGGAGTCTATACGGACCTCCTCAACGCAGGTGAAATCCCCGATCCGTACGACGACGACAACGAACTCGACCTCCAGTGGGTCGGGACGTCCGACTGGGTGTATCGACACACCGTGACGCTCGACGATGACTTTCTCGACGAGGAACGCGTACGCTTGCGCTGTGCCGGCCTTGACACTATCGCGACGGTACGCATCAACGGCACGGTCGTGGGCGAAGCCGCTAACATGCACCGCAAGTACGAGTTCGACGTCGGTGATGCCCTCACTCCCGGGGAGAACCAGGTCGAAATCACGTTCCACTCTCCGGTCGAGTATAGCGTTCGTCACTCAGAGAATCACGGGTATCAGGTTCCAACACTTCGATATCCGGTCGATCAGCCGGGACGGAACTTTATCCGGAAAGCCCAGTGCCATTACGGGTGGGACTGGGGGCCGTGTCTTCCGACCTCGGGAATCTGGCGAGACATCGACCTCCTCGCCTACTCTGAACCGCGGATCGAGTACACGAAGACTGTACAGGACCACGACGGCAACAGCGTCAGCCTCGACGTGACCGTTGGCCTCGACGCACCGGCCGACGGTGACGTATTGCTCGCTGCCGAGGTCGCAAATACGGCGACACATAAAGTCGTAGATGTCGTCGAGGGGCACAATGAGGTTACGATCACCCTCGACGTTTCAGATCCCGATCTCTGGTGGCCTAATGGGTACGGCGACCAACCGCTTTACGACCTCATCATAGCCGTCGACACGAAACCCGAGTCGGTTGCGGACGACACGGACGCGGTGACAGCCGACGGCGGCGTGACGACGGCCGCCTCGTCGCTCCTGCCCGACCCGGCTCACGAGACGTCCACTCGCATCGGGTTCCGAGAGCTCGAACTCGTCCGCGAACCGGACGGGGAGGGCGACGGCGAGTCGTTCACGTTCGAGGTCAATGGGGTATCGGTGTTCGCGAAGGGTGCCAACTGGATCCCGGCGGACGCGCTGTACGGACGGATCACGCGCGATCGATACGAATCGCTGCTCGACAGCGCGATCGAGGCCAACATGAACATGATTCGTGTCTGGGGCGGCGGTTACTACGAGCGAGACGGGTTCTACGAGGCGTGCGACGAGCGGGGACTGCTCGTCTGGCAGGACTTCATGTTCGCCTGCGCACTGTACCCGAGCGACGACGATTATCTGGCGTCCGTCGAGGAGGAGGTCCGGTACCAAGTTCGCCGGCTCGCCGACCACCCGTCGATCGCGCTCTGGTGTGGAAATAACGAAGTCGAAATGGGCCTTGAAAGCTGGTTCGATGACGCCGACGAACTGGAACAGTTGAAGGAGGACTACGAGACGCTGTTCTACGACGTGATCGGCGATACCGTTGCTGAAGAGGACGAGACACGGACGTACTGGCCCGGATCACCATCCAGTGGCACCGGGAGGCAAGACCCCTACCCGGCGAACAAGGGCGACATCCACTACTGGGACGTCTGGCATGACGGCGCGGACTTCGAGGAGTACGAGACGGTCGAACCGCGATTCGTCTCCGAGTTCGGATACCAGTCATTCCCCTCGGTCGACGCCCTCTCGTCGGTGCTCCCCGACAACGAACTCAACCCGACCGCGCCGCTGATGGAACACCATCAGCGACACGAGGAGGGAAATCGGACGATCCTCCAGCGGATGGCGGCGTTGTTCCGCATCCCGTTTAGCTTCGCAGACTTCGTCTATCTCAGTCAAGTGCAGCAAGGACTGGCGATGAAGGTCGCCATCGAACACTGGCGGCGGCTGAAACCCGATTGCATGGGGACGCTCTACTGGCAGTTGAACGATCTCTGGCCCTGCGCGTCGTGGTCATCTATCGAGTACGGCGGCGACTGGAAGGCGCTCCAGCACGTCAGCCGCCGTATCTACGCACCGGTCCTGCTCTCGACGACGATGACGGACGACGGCGACGAGGTCGAAATCTGGCTCACGAACGACGAACGCGACCACCTGAAAGGGAATGTCGCTGTCGAAGCATACACTTTCGACGGGGAACGCATCGACGGGACCGACGAGCGCGTCTCGGTCGCGGCGCTCGACAGCGCCCGCGTCGCGACCGTCAACGCGGATCGATTACTCGGCGACATCCCACGGGAGGAGGCATTCCTCCGCGTCACTTTCGACGGGAGCGACGAGACGTATCCGGCGTTCACGTTCTTCGAGGAGTACAAGCACCTCGAACTCCCGGAGCCGAACTTCGACGTCGCTGTCGACAGGAACGAGGTGACGATTAAGGCGGACGCCGCCGCCCTGTTCGTCGAACTGAACGTCCCGCTCGACGGCCAGTTCTCGGACAACTACTTCCACCTGACGCCTGGCGAAGAGCAAAGGGTCGCGTTCAACGCCGCGGACCCACCCGACGATCTCGAACGGCGACTCACTGAGGAACTGTCGCTGAACCACCTCCGTGCAACCTACTGACGACGGGCGCCGCGTGAAACTGAGAACGCTGTCCGTGACCGAGCACGAGCGCGCTACTCCGGGAACCACCGACCGTCGCGCCGCGTCCGTAGCGAGAGTGACCGCGAAGTCGACGCCGGCGTCTCACTCGGTCGCGTCGAGCAGGCCGCGAATGTACCCGCTGGCGAACAGCTTTCCGGAGAGGTGATACCCGGGGGTCGAGTTGTCCTCGCCGGCCATCGTCGGGACGTGGTCCGGGCGAATCGGACCGTCAAAGCCGACGTCTCGATACGCCTGAATCGCGCCAGCCATGTCGGTCGGTCCGTCATCGTGCCACGTCTCGACAAAGCCGTCGGCACCACCCTCGACGTCGCGGATATGGACGAAGTTGATCCGATCGCCGAACCGCTGAATCGTCGCCGGGACGTCGACGCCCATCGCCGCGAAGTTGCCCTGGCAGAACGTGATGCCGTTGTACGGCGAGTCGACGACGTCGAGTGTGCGCTCGTAGGCCTCGGGCGAGTTGATGATCCGCGGCATTCCACGGAGGTCCCCAATCGGCGGATCGTCGGGGTGTAGTCCGAGTTTGACGCCCGCCTCCTCGGCGACCGGAACGACGCGTTCGAGGAAGTACTCCAGGTTCGCCCAGAGGTCGTCCGCCGTCGTTGAGCGGGCCGCGGCAGGCGCAGGCCCGCGGCGCATCTGCTCATCACTGTAGGAAGTGGTGAGCGAGTCGCCCCGACTCGGCGTCGTGACCGAGGTCCGGGCCCACCGGAGCCCCGCCATCCAGTCGTAACAGACGACATCGACGCCGAGTTTCCCGAGATTCCGAAGGAACCGACAAAACTCGTCAATCTCGTCGTCCCGGCCGTCCATCGCGAGGCGCGTGGTGTCGGTCAGCGGGACGCTCCCCTCGAACACGGCGGGTTCGAGCCCGTGATCGCGGTACCGGTTGACGACACGGAGCAGTTCGTCGTACTGCGATGGACGCCGCCCGTCGCCGAGTTCGAGCGAGTGATACACGGCGTGGTTGATGCCGATCTGCTTTGCCTTGTCCCACCGTTCGTCGGGTTCCGGCGGGAGAACGAGCGAAAGTTGCATGCGAGTGCTCTGTACGAACAGATTCGCCCGAACGCTTAGTTCTTGTCCTGTCGTTGTGTCCGATGGCATCTGTACCGTTAGTTCCCCTTCGAAAATATTTATTACATATGTCGGTGAATCCGAAACGCACTATCTATGGTACGAAGACGCACGATTCTCTGCAGCGGCGGTGCGGTCGCCAGCGGACTCACTCTCCCCGGGTTCGCGGCACCGGCGTCCGACGAAGCGTCGAACCGACCGGACGGCTTCCTCGCGACCGACAGAACGTCGTTTTCGGTGGACGGCGAGTCGCAGTACCTCGCTGGAACGAACAACTTCTGGCTTGCAGACGTCTGGACGACCAGAGACGAGGTCGACACCATGCTCGACCGGGCGACTGATCTGGGGCTCAACACCGTCCGAACGTGGGCATTCTGCGCCGGACGCAACGGCCACTGCTTCCAGCCGTCCGAAGGCGAGTACGACGAGTCCGCCTTCGAGCATCTCGATTACGTGATCGAGGCTGCAGCGGACCGGGGGCTCCGTCTAATCCTCCCACTCGCGAACAACTGGGGAGCGTACGGCGGCATGGAACAGTACGTCGAATGGTCCGAGACGGCCGAGAAGCACGACGACTTCTACACCGACCTCGAGACGCGGCAGCTGTACCGCGACTTCGTCGAAACGGTCGTGACGCGAACGAATTCCATCTCCGGAGTCCCGTACGCTGAAGATACGACCATCGCGATGTGGGAACTCGGAAACGAGCCGCGCGCCCAGACGAAGGGCGTCGACGTACTCGGAGACTGGATCGAGGAGATGTCGGGGTTCATCAAGCGCCTCGATCCGAACCACCTCGTGTCGACCGGTATGGAAGGGTTCTACGACGGCGACGGCGACGACTGGCTCCGCGATGGCTCTCAGGGAACCGCATACGTGGACCACCACCGAATCGACACCGTCGACGCGTGCTCGTTCCACCTCTACCCCGACCACTGGGGCGTCAACCCCGAGTACGGTACCGAATGGATCGAGGACCATGTCAGAGACGGCCACGAACGGGTCGGGAAGCCCGTCTACCTGGGTGAGTTCGGCATCCAGGTGGATCGGAACGCGAGCGACGCGCGACAGCAGATCATCCGTCGGAACAGCATTTACGACACCTGGTATGATAGACTCGACGAACTGGACGCCGACGGGGGCGTCGTCTGGCAGCTCACTCTGAAAAAGCGGGCCCCGTACGACGATGGCTTCTACGTGTTCCCCGGAGACGACCGCACGATACGACGGATAGAACGGTTCGCGAACCGGATGGATGCCGAATCCGGTCGTCCGCTCCACGCGGACTGGAAGCGACGCCGCGCAAGACGCAATTGACGGCGTGATCAGAGCGGCGGAGACTAAACATCCTCAGCCGGTCCGCAACCGCTTTCGAAATAGTTGATTTAACTCAATCATAATGTTTAATAGAGATGTTATTGAATCACCTATTGGAGTTAGAAAGATGTACAACCGACGTGAAGTACTTAAGTCCACTGCGATTGGGACGACGATCGGTTTAGGTGTACTGGCGAGCAGCACAACGACGACTGCGGCGGGCGCATCGTTCGGTGACGGCGTCAATCTCCAACCCGCGTACTACTGCGGTGGCGACCAGAACCTGGGGTGGGACCTGATGAACGACCATCCTGATATCGAGACCGTCCGTATCGAGATCGAACCGCCGAGTGGCGGCGAGACGAGTGCGGACTTGGCCGATATCCGGCGCTGGATCGACGAGGCGAACGCTAACGGGTATCAGGTCATCGCGACCTATCACCACTGGCCGAACAACGGTTCCGGAGACCCACAGGACCTGCAGGACGCCGCGGACTGGTGGGTGCAAAACTACGACTATCTCTCGCAGAACTCCTCGTTTGTGATCAACCTCCACAACGAGTGGGGGACCCACGACGTATCGGCGCAGGAGTACGGCAACGCCTACGACAGCGCGCTCAGCAGACTGCGTGATAGCGCCTACGACGGGACGGTGATCTGCGACGTGCCCGGGTACGGGCAGGAGCCCCAGATCGCTGCCGACAGCGTCGATTACATCAGCGACGACGACATCGCGTTCTCTGTGCACGTGTACGCGAAGGCGTGGAACCAGTACGCCGGGGAGCCGCTACAGATGTCGCACCTCGATTACCTTGATACGAACCAGCCCCATCCATGCCTGATCGGCGAATTCGGCCCGCTCGGCCCGGACGATCGGACGGACTGGTCCGCCGTCGTCGACCACGCTAAGTCGCTGGGCTGGCCAGTGCTCGGGTGGGCCTGGAACGGCGACGGCGAGTCCGACCCCATGAACATGACCGCCCCGTTCTGGGGCGACGACTGCGGTGCGACGTCCTACTCGAAAACCTCGTACTTCAGCACCGTGTACGACAAGCTGGGCGGCGGAAGCTCCGGCGGCGGCGGTGGAGAGACGACGGCTCACTACCTGAACGCCGAGTACTACTCGCTCAACAGCGTCTCGACGTCAACGAGCCGATCGGGGTATTGGGGCGACGCGTACGTCACTGGCTTCGACAGCTCGGGCGACTCCGTCACAATGGACTTCGACGCGGCGGCGAGCGGGCAACGGACTGTCAAGATCCGATACGCCGCGCCACACGACGACAAAGAGTGTAACCTGTACATCAACGGGCAGTCCGTCGGGCAGGCATCGCTCCCATACACGACCTCGTTCCAGCAGACGACCGCGGGGAGCTATCAGTTCGACGCGGGCTACAACGAGATCACAATAGAGAACGGCTGGGGCTACTATGATATCGATGCGGTAGTCGTTGAGTGAGAACTGGCCTGAGACCACCTGTACGGACCGACGAAATATCGTGTGACGCTGGACGGAAGACCTAATGGGCATCGCCGTTCGTTCATGACGGTATTCAGAGGTGGGAAAGGAGGTAAGACGTAACGGCTTCAACGTGTTCCGGGCCCGAAACCACACTCTTTCGTCCCAGTATTGGCTACTTCGATCCGAGCTTCTCGAGAGATTCGGTGTCGAACGGGCTCGATCGATCGTTCGTAGCTGAGTACACGAAACCGAGCGACGGCCCGATACCAAAAACGGCCACAGACGACGCTGAGCCCACAAGGATTACCATCATTGCGCGGTTATTTTTCCGGGACTGCTCAAGGTGGCCGCGGCTCTCCTTCGCGACCAAAATGGGAAATACTATCGTACGAACGCTGATCTGCGTGTCTCTGACCGGCGGAAGGTACACATCGACATGTCCTCTCATAACACATTGCACAAGGCTTAAGTGAATGGTTGTGATTGGGAATCATATGAGTGTGTTACAGACACTCAAATAGAGAGATGAAATCATGAACGAAAGAAATGAATATGAACCCGAAGGTGCAGCGGAGAGAGTAGACGACGATGATTCGATTACACCACCAATAACGCGACGGTCCGCGATGAAAGTGGCAGCGGCGACGGGAGCCAGTAGTCTCCTCGCGAACTCGACGGTTACCGCCGACGACAACAGCGACCGGAGCGAGAGTGCAGACAAGACATTGGTGGAATCCCCACCGATGGGATGGAACAGCTGGAACACGTTCTACTGTGACATCGACGAGGAATTGATCAAGGACGCCGCCGATGCAATGGCCGAAAGCGGGATGAAAGAAGCGGGCTACGAGTACGTCTGTATCGACGATTGCTGGATGGCACCCGAACGCGACGCGAACGGGAAACTCCAACCAGATCCCGAGACGTTTCCGAACGGCATCAGTGCTCTCGCCGATTATGTTCACGACAAAGGCCTCAAACTGGGTATCTACGAATCAGCGGGGACGACGACGTGTCAGGGCCTTCCCGGCAGCCTCGGTTACGAAGAAACCGATGCACAGACGTTCGCTGACTGGGGAGTTGACTTCCTCAAATACGATAACTGCGGGGACCATTACGGCCTATCGGCGGTTGAGCGCTATACGCGAATGCACAACGCGCTCGAAGCCGTTGATCGGGATATTATTTTCAGCATCTGTGAATGGGGAGATAACGATCCGTGGATGTGGGCCCCAGAGGTAGGCGGCGACCTCTGGCGGACAACTGGCGATATTAAACCCCTCTGGAGGGCCCAAGAGGATCTGTGGGGGAACGGCATTATCGACATCATCGATCAGAATGAGCCCCTCGCCGAATACGCCGGTCCCGGTCGCTGGAATGATCCGGACATGCTCGTGGTCGGCGTGGACCTGCCGGAGTATCCAAACCTAACCGAAGCGGAAGACCGAACGCACTTCGGCATGTGGGCGATGATGGCCGCGCCGCTCATGGCTGGTAACGACATTCGCAATATGTCCGACGAGACTCGCGATATTCTCACTAACGACGAGGTGATCGCGATCGATCAGGATCCGGCGGGCAATCAGGCGACGCGGATTCAACACATCAGGGGTGAGGACGGTCTCTCACGTTCAGTCTGGGCGAAAACACTCGCGAATGGGGATCGAGCAGTCGGGTTACTGAATCGTAGCGATAGGAGAACGACAGTTACGACCAGTGCTCAGGCGGTCGGACTTGAAGCTGCCTCTTGCTACGTTGCTCGCGATCTCTGGAACGGAACCGACTGGCAGACCGCCGGTCTTATTAGTGCATCGGTTCCGTCACATGGGCTTGCATTATTCCGGGTCAGTAGTGGTAACCCGGACGGTACCAACCCATTCGCAACGGTTTCACTCGGCGATACTGAAGCGACAGTCGCACCGGGTGAGGCAGTCACTCGATCGCTGACATTCACTAATTATTCGCCAATGGCAATCGATAGCGTTCACGTCACCTGTGATTCGCCCGATGGCTGGGAATCCGAGCCCACCTCAACGACGTTTACCGATATCGCGGCCGGACCAGCGATTTCGGGTGCATCTGGTCCGCAAAACGACGCCGCAACTGACTGGATGATACGCCCCCCAAGAGATGCACCGTCCAAAGACTACGAACTTAGCGTAACCGCAGAATACGCAGATGGAGTCTCTATTGCAGAGCCATTTACCGTAACTGTCGAGAATAACACTGGCCATGACTCTGATCCTGACTGATCGATCAATGGGCTTCCAAACCGAATCCGATCACGCTTTCCGACCGACCAGAACGGGATACTCGAGGCACAAGCAGGGGTGGAGCCGACTCGAAGTCGAACAGAATCGACCAGAGAATGGAAAGAACTCGGCAACGTTGAAGAGTAATCGAGGAGGGTGAATCGAAGATAGTGAGACGATTTCGAATGACGGCCCAAGGGAGTCGTCCGAGAGCAAGCCCTCGAGGGTCCGACGGTAGTTGCCGTTCCCTTTGCCGCCCTTCGACTTCGATCAAAGGAACGCCTCGAGCGGGTCACCGACCGGTGTCTCTGCGTTCACGCGCGATCACCGCCTCGTGTCCTGTTTCGGTGGATTGTTCGTGAGCCGGAAATAGACATATATCTTATAAAACAATACTAATCAAGTGTGTTCGACGGAAGCAATTCCTCCACTGAGGTCTGACTCCGAGTGCAGCACACAGATACTTTCTGGAATATAATCATATACGGCACTGTCTAGTTGAGCCAGTTTGAGAAGCGAGCAGGTCGTTGAGTGAATTGGTTAGGATGCTCGCAGACCTGCTCAGCGAGGGCTACGAGGCGGATTTAGAAGAATCTTGGGAGAATGAGCGGACGGCGATTGCGTCAGGGCGTTCGCCGTCCGGCTCCACGCGACCGGTTGTTCGCTTCGAGAGACACAAGCGATTCTTCGCTTACTCGGCTTCAAACGGTCTCATCAAGCAATTTGGCACTGGATATATCGGCTAGCTAACAGCGTACCAGACCCGCCGACGGCGCAGCCGTCGCGGGTCGCGGTTGATGAAACCGCTATCAGGATTAACGGCGATCGATCTTGTCTGTATACTGCAATAGACCTCGGCACGAAACTCATTCTCAACGTCGCGCTCTTTGGGCGGCGAGGTACCGATCCAGCTGCTGTGTTTCTGCATGGATTTACCGAGAAACACGATCTCTCCGAGACTGAGTTTCTCGTTGATGGCTACGACTGTCTGACTGCCCTCTCCCGGTTAGGATTGAGCTGTCACCCCGACTACGTCGATCGAAATCACATCGAAAAGTGGTTTTACATGCTCAAAATGCGGATCGGCCGCTTCCACAACTCGTAGGTGGGCAGTCGGGCGATCGTCAGAGAGTGACTTGAACAGTTTGTACACTACTATAACACACAGCGACCGCACCAGTCACTCAACAGACAGACGCCAGCAGAGGTGCTAAACTAGACAGTGTCGAATCGATAAACCAGTATTTTTTGCAACATTCTTCGAAAGTTAGATTAATAACGGGACAGCACTCGTCGGAGACTGAGGATTGAAAAGACGACCATATACGGATCGTTCAGGATCAAGATGTCAAAACCTCAGGAGCGGGTTTCGAAGACGTACAGCTCGTCCACGAAGCGCTTCCGGAACTTCATTACGAGGCTATCGATACGTCTATCGAATTTTTGAGACACGAGTTATCTGCTCCAATCTTCATCGAGAGCATGACCGGAGGTCATCACAACACCACGGAAATCAATCGTGCACTGGCTTGCGCTGCCGGCGAGACGGGTATCGCTATGGGACTCGGAAGCCAACGAGCCGGCCTCGAACTCGACGATGACAGCGTCCTCGAGTCGTACACTGTCGTCCGGGATGCCGCACCCGATGCGTTCATCTACGGAAATCTCGGCGCTGCACAACTTCGCGAGTACGACCTCGAGGTAGTCGAGGGCGCAGTTGAGATGGTCGAGGCAGACGCGCTCGCAGTCCATCTGAACTTCCTCCAAGAGGCCATCCAACCTGAAGGCGATGTCGATGGTCGGAACTGTCTGGCGGCCATCGACCGCGTAGCTGCGGATCTTTCGGTGCCCGTCATCGTCAAGGAAACAGGGAACGGAATTTCCGGGAAGACTGCCCGAAAGCTAGCCGAGGCGGGAGTTGACGCGATCGATGTCGCCGGAAAAGGCGACACGACGTGGTCCGGCATCGAAGCCTACCGCGCAGCCGCGGCGAACGCACCGCGACAGAAGAAAGTCGGCACACTGTTCCGGGCGTGGGGAATCCCGACCGCTGCAAGCACGATCGAGTGCGTAGCCGAACACGATTGCGTGATTGCGAGTGGCGGCGTACGAACGGGACTGGACGTGGCAAAAGCAATCGCGTTAGGTGCACTCGCGGGCGGACTGGCCAAACCGTTCCTGAAACCGGCTACTGACGGCCCGGACGCCGTTATCGAACGAATCGAGGATCTGATCGCCGAACTGCAGACGGCAATGTTTGTCACTGGCTCGGAGTCGATCAGGGACCTTCAGCGGGCGGAGTACGTTTTGCAGGGAGACACACGCGAATACATTGCCCAACGTCCCAGCAGAGAGTAGCAGTTCGGCGTGGGCACGTGCGTCACCGCTACTGACCGCGAGAGCGTTCGGTTGAGTTCGCGAACGAGGCACATAAGGGCGAGTTCACGCGACTGTTTCCACAAATGGCGTGAACGCACGAATGGACCGTCTGTCTACTCGAGTCGGGAGTCCACCATCTCGTTTTGGCTTCGTTGACTAGAGAATTCGTTACCGATCGAACGTGTATTTTGAGCGGTGAGAACTCGAGGAATTTGATTAGCGGGTGTATCCCGGACTGGTAACGAACCAACCGCAGTACCACTGAACGAATCGCGTCGGTCGGGAGAAACAGTTAGTCACTCGGCTGTTGGTAGTTTTGTGAGTCATCCGTTTTCTTGTACAGATTGCCTCGGACGCAGACTTCATCGCGTTCGAGCGATCGACTATCGACGTCCGCGTTCCAGGTAGACCGGAGAAGCCGCCAGAGCGGTCGGATATTGCAAAGCGCGAATCCGACGACGATGAGCGCGAATCCGACAACGGTCGCCACGGTAATTTGCTCACCGAGGAGTGCTGCACCGAAAATCGCCGCCACAACGGGTGACGCGTAGTTGATCAGACTGACGCTCGTCGCACCGATTCGATTCAGTAAGGTGAAGTAGAGGAGGAACCCTCCCGCCGTAGCGAAGATGCCGAGATAGACGAGTGCGGCGGCCGCTGATGGCGTCCACGCCACGTCTCGGAACGATGCGCCCGAATAGGCGTAGGCTGTGACGTGCAGGAATATCGCGCCGGTGCCCATCGACCACGCGTAGAGGGACATCGTCGGGAGAGCGGCCGTCCAACGTTCCGTCAGCACGGAGCCGAGCGCGAAGACGACTGCGGCCGCCAACAGCAGTCCGACACCGAGGAGTTGTCCGTCGAAGGACCCACCGGCGATTGCGATCGCGATTACGCCGGCGAGCCCGGCACACAGACCGATGACGTCCGTGACGTAGATGCGTTCCGTCGGGAGGAGACGGATGGCGATAATCGGAGTGATGATCGGTGTGAAACTGATGATGATCGCGGCGACACCGCTGGTAACGTAGCTCTGGCCGATGAAGGCGAACGCGAATTGCGCTCCGATGACGAGGATGCCGTTCGAGAGGATGAGAGCCATGTCCGCTCTAGTCCGGGGTAGCCACTGGTTTCGACTGAGTAGCACGACTCCAGCGAAGATGAGCGCAGCGATGTCTAATCGGGCCGCCGCGAACAGAAGCGGTGGCAGGGTTTCTAGCCCAATTTCGATCGCTGTGAAGGCTGTTCCCCAGACGAACGCGAGCGCGCTGAACAGCAACGCGTCTTCCATCTTTCTCATTGTATCATTGCGTAGTAGGTGACCGTTCCAAAGTCGGTATAACACCTACACGTGGTCCAGATAAACCGTTTGCGGAATCTATGATAACACCCCACACCGGCTGCACATCTACCGTTATGTCGGCCGATGAGCGGAATTCGAGAGTCGAGAGCGATCACTCACTAGTTGCGCCTCGAGGCGACGCTCGTGTCGTTCAAGCCTCGAATACGGCGTCATTCCGGATTACGACTCTTAGTTCTGCTTTGCCAATGCACGGCTGAGGCGACACTCGCCGAGCCAGTTCGAGGAGTGAGTCGTCCGTGAAGTCGAGTCGGATGGCTACTCACACCCTCCGCAGCGCGTGCTATGGGACGAATCGAGAAGGGTTGGGAGCGTGACGGACAGCGGGACACCGACGTAGCAACCGTACTCGCGCATTACCGTGATCTCGTCGACGTCGAAGAACGGGGACGGCTGCTCTAGGTGGAAGACGGCACGATCGTCTTGACCGTCTGCTGTTCCGGTTACCTCCGCCGAAAGGATGGTCTGCGGCGTCCACTCCGTTTCAGGCGACAGGTCTTCGGGGGACTTCCACTGCGTTTCGAGCTCCAGTCCCTGATTCTTTACCTGCTGTTGCATAACTTCGACGGGGTCGACCTCCGTGCCGTCGACCTCGAGGCTATCCGTCTCGAACGCGTTCGATGCGTGAAGCGTCCGCTCGTAGCGCTTCCATTCGTCGTGCCACGCGCCGCGCGTAATGATGCGGTCGACGTTCTTTTCCTGAGCGATCGGAGCCTTCGGGAAGGTGACCGGTTCGGGGTGAGAGATGACGTACGTCTCCGCTTCGCCGATCGGATCCGGGGAACTCGTACGTCCGTTGTTCGCTGAACGCAGGGAGGTCGTTGATGACCTTCCCACTTCGCCCGTTCGTCGACGTCGGGGTCGTGTTCGTAAGTGACCGTGTCCGTCAGTCCGGGCGTCGTCTGAGTGAGGAGACGCCACATCCCCCGGTAGAAATTGACGTCTTCGACGTCGTCGAATTCGTCACAGGCGGCCATTCCGAGCGCAATAGTACTGACGAGACCACCGTTGGCGAACCAGAGGGAGTTCCCCGCTTCGGCGAACTCCTCGGATCGGTCGAGTACCTCCTCGAAGTCGAACGCGTTCAGATCGACGCCCGTGAGATCGCCCACCTCTTGCATCGCATCGAGGACGTTCTCTTCGAACGGATAGGGCAAGCCGTTGACGACGTAGTCGGCCCCCTCGAGAACCCGCGCGATATCGTCCGTGTCGGTCGCGTCGACGGATTCGAACCGAAATCGGTCGTCGTCGATGACCTCGAGGAGGCGACGCGCGTTTTCTTCGTCAGCGTCCGCCACGACGATTTCGTCGAAGTCGCTCGTCTGATGGAGGTCGTAGACGCAGCCCGCTGCCATCGTTCCTGAACCGCCTAGCACGACAGTCTTGCTACTCGTATACCGATTTAACAACCGACCTGAACCGGCTTAAAACTAGGGGAAGACGCGGAACGATTCGTTTGCTACCTTGCTGCATTTCGGTGAGGCCATTGCTCGATAACCTCTCTCCCGAAATCTCTTTGTTGGTCCAGTACAGTATCTCTGTATGGCGATCGTGGCAGCAATTGACGATTCGGAGGGAGCAGCAACCGTTCTCGAAGAAGCGCAGACGTTAGCGGCTAATTTCGATGAGGACGTGCATGCGGTTCATGTTCTCGAGCGGTCGGAACTCGTCAAAGTTCTCGAGAAAGACGTCGAGGGACAGGATCTGACCGATAACTACGAGGTACAACAGATCGGAGAGAATATCGTGTCCCGGGCGACGGGTGATTCGACACTGCCAGAACCCATCGTATCGGTACGCGTCGGAAATCCCGCGGCCGAGATCACGGCGTACGCTGAGGAGCAGGATGCGCGATACGTCGTCATCGGTGGACGGCAGCGGTCGCCGACCGGGAAGGCGCTGTTCGGAAGCGTAACACAGGAGGTGATATTCGAGTCGCCTGCGCCGGTCGTTAACGTCGCCCTCGACTGATTCTTGCGGAGTAGTTGCGGAGTTCACGCGCTATCTCCGGTGAGGCGGTTAGTACTGAGGGAAGATACGGCCGACCCGCAGTCTCGAGTGAACCCGTGGTCGTCGACGATTTCATGTATCCGTCTACCTCGGAGAACATCCACTATCCCCAGGGTTTTAAAATTCTGAAATTAACGCTAGTCGGGACCTTTGGTCGTGGTCCTGTTCACACGCCTCTACAAATACCTGGTTTTGTATGACGAAACGATAGGTAAGAACCCCGATACTGGTATTTGACTCGTTCTCATCCAAACAATAGTGGTGAAACTGTTTCTGCATGCCGTGTCTGCGCTGAGAGAGGGTGAAGAGTGATTTAGGGCCGGTCTCAGTTGTCACGTTGTTTCGCATCGTAGAACGATATCGATTCGGCCGCTCAATTGGTACCACGGCCATTACCGACGGGGGTTCTCACCTGTGTTAGTCCCCCACCGCTGGTAGCGGACGGCTCAAACTTCCCACCCAACAATACAGCAGCCGTTAGCCCGTGGGCCAGCGCCATCGCCGTAAGTGGTGTAGCAAACTAGCTGAGACGAGCGATCTCGACTATTACCTCTCGAAATACGTAGCTCGAGAATCCGAATTCGACGACTAGGTTACAAGCATATGGTTGTAATTAGTACCATGTAATTACCCATATATAGGAAATATGATTGATGTATTCGTGGGATATCGGCTGACCGACAGCGTGGAAAACCACTGGTATCGATGAGAGCGGTACGGTGTGTTACTTATCAGATATGATGCTTTTGAGGACGGCTCCATTTCGAGTCGCAATTGGTGATAGATATGATAGTATTCTCGAGAACTGGTCTTGGAGATATTCTACAATAAGATCGAGTGGAAGTTGATGCTCAACGTTGCAGTCTTCGGTCATTGGGATACTGATTCAGCAGTTGCAGTCCTACAGCAATTGACCGAGCAACGCAATCTCTCCGATACGGTTTTTTCCGTCGATGACTACAGCGATCTGACTGTCCCTTCCTGGTCAGAACTGGCGGCCACCTCGAGTGTGACGACCAAAACCACATCGAAAAGTGGTTCATACGTTCGAGATGCGAGTCGATCGCTTCCACAAGCCCTAGAGAGACAGTCGCCCGAGCGTCAGGGAGTGACTTGGATAGTTTGTACAGCACTATAGCATATATTAACCACAGTATTCACTCAACGGTCAGACGTCAATGAAGGTGCCAAACTTCTCACTATTAGTCGATAGTATGACCAATCGCCGTTGTGAGTTCAACGAGTAACTCACAGAAGCGGTTGTTGAGTGCCGCTTGTAGTTGTCTCCGGTACTCCGCAACAGAATTTAGCTCTTGCTGAGGCGCAGCGCCCACGTCGATTCCCGTTCGGTGGGGCCGCCGCGACCGAACGCGCGGGATTCTCGTCCGGCGCACCCGCCGGCGTGCGTAAGGTTAGTACCGCCGGTGACCTATCTCACTTCGTCGTCAAGACCGGCGAACGCGAGCAGTTCCCTACTCACGAACCATTACAGGCGTATGTATGTAATAAATTCTGTGGCATATGCTACGACACGTATCTCATAGCGGAGATTACCGTTCTGGTTCTATCGATTCACGCCGCCAAGAACTGTTATATCGGCAACGAGAACCGCCATCACTCGATATTCCCGACTACCAAACAGATATTCTCATCGCGGACGACCATATCGGGTTTCGATCTGACAATCATCGTGATTCAATAGACCGGCAATGAACCGATACGAAAGCCGACAGCAGCGATCCGGTGTGAGAGCGTCGTTATCCGGAACCGCTCGAGCAGTTTCTTATGGCCCCAGCGGATGAACTCGTGTTCGCCACTGGGGATCACCGCGTTCGAGGCCTCGCGGCCCTCCCGTAGTCGCCGCTGTCGCGGGGATGACCGACTCTTCGACCGATTACACGGCATAGCGCTCGAGAACGCTTCCCCTAAGAATTTTTCAGAAACGATCTCCGCCATCGACAAGATAGGTCCAATAGGTTCAATAGGTCCAATAGGCTCTATTCGTCAGCACGTAGTATGTCGCCGTGCGTTCGACCATACGAGAGGTCGATTCGATGGTCGTCGAACCAACCGACATCTATAACCTTAAGTGATAATCCGTCACATATCCGCGTATGCCTATGGAACGTCTGCTAGAAGAACTGCTTCCAACCGTCGCCGAGTACACGATCGACCTCGATTTCGAGGATTTCATCCAGGGAGAACGGCCGATGGTGCTCCGCGGCCTGCTGGCGACGGACGACGACGAACACACCGAGATCGCTGAGCGATATATCGACTGGGCCGTCCGATCGCAGTCGAGCGACGGGCTGATGGCCTACGGATCGATCGACGTCGTCCCGGAGTGGGACGAACACCGCATCTTCCGTCCCATTCCGGACGCCGGAGCTGTCGCCGTCCTCGCACTCGAGGCCTACGAGAACGGCGGTCCCGACTCCTATCTCGACGCCTGCCGACGACAGTTCGAGTACCTCCACGAGGACGCGCCTCGGAGCGAGGACGGGGGGATTACCCACCACATGGACGACATCGAACTGTGGATCGACGCCATCTACATGATGTGTCCGTTCATGGCCCGCTACGGCCAGCTTACGGACACGCCCGAAGCGATCGACGAAGCCGTCGACCAGATTCTCGTTCACGCGAAGCGCCTCCGTGACCCCCATAGCGACCTCTACCGGCACATCTGGCGCGAGCAGCCCAACAGCTACCCCGACGGTTCGCTCTGGCTGCGCGGCAACGGCTGGTTCGCCACGGGCGTCCTCGACACGTTAGACTACGTGCCCGAAGACCACCCCGAGCGAGATCGCCTCGAGGAACTCGTCCGTGACCACCTCCTGAGCATGGCCGAGTATCAAGACGCCAGCGGCTTCTGGCACCACCTCATCGACGACGACACGATGTATCTGGAGACCTCGGGGACCCTCCAGTACGCCTACGCCTTCACCGAGGCCGTCGATCGCGGCCTGCTCGAGGAGGAGTACCGCGAGGTCGCCGAGGACGCGATCGGTGCGGCCAAGACGGTCGTGACCCCCGACGGCGCGGTCCAGCGCAACGCGGCGATGCCCGGCGGTCCGGAGGCTCCGCAGGCGATCAACCTCTACGGACAGGGCTGGTTCCTGATCGCCGGCAAGCGGGTCCTCGAGTCGGACGCTGACGTCTGATTAGGGACTCGCGTCCTTCGTTAGTAACGCCGAAACGATCGCTGACACGCCCGAACCGATGGTCTCGAGGTGCCGTCCATCGACGGACGACACCTCGCAGCGACCGAGGAAAAGCGAAAGTAGTGCGCTTGAGCGGTCAGTTCGCAGTTCGAAGTCGTTGACCGAGCGTGGATTACAGGTGACTGCGCAGCACCTCGTTCATCGTCTCGACCGGTGCGTCCTCGCCCGTCCACGTCTCGAAGGCGTCGACGCCCTGGAACAGCAGCATCCAGGCGCCGTCAATCGTCTGGGCGCCAGTGGCTGCCGCGTCCTTCAAGAACCGCGTCTCGAGCGGCTTGTACACCGCGTCGAATGCCACGAGGTCCCCGTGCCAGGCGTCGGCCGGCGCGACCGACTCGTCGGACTCCAGCCCGACGCTGGTCGCGTTGGCGACGACGTCGGCGTCGGCCATCAGGTCGGGAAGGGCCTCGAGCCCGTGACCGGTCGCCCCCGGGACCTCGTCGGCGAGGTCGTGAGCCTTGGACGCCGTCCGATTGGCGATCTGTACGTCAGCACCCGCGTCCTCGAATCCGAAGGCCAGCGCCCGGGCGGCGCCGCCGGCGCCGACGACGACCGCGCGAGTGTCTTCGAGATCCACACCGTGGTGCTCGAAGGCACGGAGGGTCCCGGTCATGTCGGTGTTGTATCCCACGGGCCCGTTCTCAGTGAAATCGATCGTGTTGACCGCCCCGACCCGTTGGATCTGCTCGTCCGGCTCGGCGAACTCGAAGGCGTCGTGTTTGAACGGCAGCGTGACGGTCAGACCGTCGACACCGAGCGCTTCCGCGCCGCGAAACGCCTCTTCGATCCGATCAGGATCGGCCTCGAAGGTGACGTACTTGGCGTCGATTCCGCGCTCGCGGAAGGCGGCTTCGTGCATCGGCGGCGACAGTGAGTGCTCGACGGGGTTTCCGATGATACCGTAGACGTCCATATCACTGCCTGCTGTGGCAAGAAAAATAATCATGCCGATTTGCCACAGCGAGGAGCGGAACGACGATCGTCGTTCCTCAAGCCGCCGATTTGTCGTCCAATCCGCACCGATCATAGTCATCCGAAGGGAATTCGAAACCGCGGTGGCCAACACAAGTCGACATTGCCCTCGAGAAAGCGGTACGTTCGAGCGATTCGGCTCAGGCATGGGTATCCGGCGGCATCAGGTACGCTGCGTACTGGCACTCCTCGCAGTTCAACACGTTCGATAGCAGGAACTCGTGCCACGAGATTCCTTTGCGGAGTCTCCCGCCACAGCGCGGACATTGAGTGGGTTTTCGGGCACCATTCTTCGTCTACGGCCGTGGACTACGGTCTCGTACATAATAGTTGGTGTTTGATAACATACCACAAAGAGACGAGAAAGATAGAACGGTATCGAGTGCGAACGCCGACACTGAGTGTCGGTTCGCACCGTTGTGGGAGTAGTTATTTAGACGCGTGCAACAGAAACTTCCAGCGGAATCCGGGACAGTTGCGGGTCCGATCGAGGCGGCCGGAACGTTCGGCAGTAGCGGTCATCTAGCCGGCAATCGCGCAAAGATAGCGATTATATAACGTTATGGATTTATCCCGAATTTTATCAACTGTCAGCGGCTGTCCAGAGTTTTCAGAGGTCTACAGTCTTCTGAGAACACGTTTCGACGGCGGTAACTACGGTATCGGGACCGTCCGCCGTAACGGGAACAACAAAACGAATTCCCGTCACCACCAAATATTTGTATATGGAAACTATTTTATGTGTTCGAGTGTGGCGTAGCCCACTATACGACCCGATCGAAGACCGTTCGAACGGATGTCGATCCAGTTATCTACTCGGCCCTCGAGAGTTATCACGAACAGATCGTTATGCGGAGAGATCGCGCTGGAGCGCCCGATACTCCGCGCCGAACTGTAGCCGATCGTTTCTCGAGAGTTTGATATCATTTGCCGCCAAGAGTTCGAGCATCCGTTCGATCTCGCATCCGTACCACATCGCGAGGACGCGGACGTTCTTCTGGGCGTAATCGTAGTTGCGCGCGAGAACCCGTGGATTCAACGGATCGACCGTGAGCGATGTCATTGTGTATTTGATTGGTATAGAGTGACATAAATCTAGGGAGGAGGTCGCGCCGGGTCATCGGCGACGGTCGCTTGCTCTCCCGATCGACTAGTAACTTCCCGCGACGAGGGGCGATTCGGTCCGTTTCTCACCGGACGGATTCGGTTCATCGCTACGATGTCCTCCGTTAGCGGTAGAGACACTTCTTCCTAGACATGACATGTTTTATAATTTGACCCTCAACAATACATATTTGTGTTTTGAAACGCGTGTATTCCGAGTCCTTCTTAAAACAATGTCCAGTAGTCGTGATGAAAGTCAAATAATGAGGTATTGATATAGGTCGATAATCAAATAGTGCGGATGTACTTCGCCCATATCACTGTATATCGGAGATGCCACCTCTGTACCGATCAATTGAGCCAAAACAGGCAGTTATTCAAGGATTATTGGCCAGTAATGGAGCTATACGAAGCGGTATCTGATAGTTCTCTGATCAACTATTCTACTGAACCACAGATCGGCAATCAGTCTGGAACGTAGAATTATCTACTTTGAAGCATGGGTTTGACCGGTGCGTTTCGGTCAGATGGATATCGAAGCTGATAGATACAGTCGGTGCCGTATCGGTACGCCGCCGAAGCGCTACGCGACGAAATCGCTACCACTGGACGACGCGCGATTCCGTGGCGGAAGAGTACTCGAGACCGCGACCGAATCGGTAAACCTACCGTCCTGGACGGAAGAGAGCCGATAATGCGACTCGCACGGATCGAAACGTCCGACGGACCGGTTATCGGAGAGTACGAAGACGGCCACGTACACGCCGACGAGACGTACGAAGTCGGCGTCGACGGAGAGCTGCTCCCGCCCTGTGATCCCTCGGCGCTGTACTGCGTCGGCCGCAACTACGCGGAGACGCTCGATCAGATGGACTACGAACGGCCGGAAGAACCCGACTTCTTCATCAAACCGCCCGCCTCCCTGTTGGGCCACGAGGAGCCGATTTCCTATCCGGAGTTCACGAACGAACTGACCTACGCCGGCGAGCTCGCGGCGGTCATCGACGAGCCCTGTCACGACCTCTCGACGGATGAGGTTCCGGACGTCGTCCGCGGATACACGATCATGAACGACGTGGACGCGCTGGATCAGCAGGGGCGGACTGCGCGAAAGGCGTTCGACGGCTCCGGCCCCCTCGGTCCGTGGATCGAGACCGACGTCGACCCGACCGGTATCGACATGTGGACGGACGTAAACGACGAGCGGCGACAGGAAGCGAACACGGAGCTCATGCTGTTCGATCCCTACGAAGTGGTCTCGTATCTCTCGAAACGGTTCACGTTCCGCCCGGGCGACGTCGTCGCCTTCGGCAGTCCCGCGAATCCCGGACTCATCGAGCCCGGCGATACCGTCGAGATCACCTACGAGAACGTCGGGACGCTGCGCAATTCGGTCGTCGGCGCCGAGGAATAGTACCAGTAGCGGTTCGATTTCTTCCGGAAGCAGATCGACTCGAGGCGCCACGGCGATTCGCTGCTCTCGGGACGGGCGGCCACGCGTCGCTGTTCGGAATCGATCGTTCATCGGATATTCGCTCGGGTTGGAGCCGCGAATTCACCCTCGAGTCGGCCCGCAAAAGAACGGCGCGGGACGGCTAGAAGAGTCCCGAGAAGATAACGTAGCTAAACAGGGTGGCGACGATTCCGACCCCGACCGCGTAGTAGATGAGCGGGATCAGGTTCAATCGCATGACTCGGCCCTCGCTGCCGACGAGGCCGACGGTCGCCAACGCGGCCACGACGTTGTGGATCGCCACGAGGTTCCCGATGGCGCCGCCGACGGCCTGCGCGCCGACGATGATCTGGGTCGGCAGTCCGAGCTGTGACGCGGCCTCGAACTGGAATCCGCCGAAGGTGATGTTCGACACCGTGTTCGAACCGGCCATCGCGGCACCGAGCGCACCGATGAGCGCGGCGATGAACGGATAGGCAGGGCCGACAGCGGCGGCGGTCGCCTCCGCGAGCACGAAGATCATGCTCTCGGTCGCGTCGGTGTGCGCGCCGGACTGGAGCATCACCTGCACCATCGCGATGACGAACACGAGCGCGATGAGCGGGGCGATGAGTTTCTGTATCGCTTCGCTCCAGGCGTTTTTGACCTCAGTACCGGACATGCTGTACAGGGGGATCGCGATCAGCGCACAGATGAACAGCCAGAAGCCGGGCACGTACACCCAGTCGATGCCCCCGCTGAGACCGGTACCGAGGATGTCGTTCCACTGCGTACCGAACTGCTGGAGGACGGACGGGAGCGGGTCGACAACTCGCGTGACGACGAGCAAGATGACCAGCAGAATGTACGGCGCCCAGGCGCGAAGCAGCGACATGTCGGTTCTGGCGACGCCGCCGTCGGCGGCGGTCACGTCGCCGGCGCCGCCGCCCACTCCGGGTGCGTTGGCCTGGCCGGGTTCGATCGTCCCGACCCAGTGGTCCGGCCACTCCTCGCGGTCCGGGAAGTCCCACTCCTCGTCGGGCACGAAGTAGCCCGCCTTCAGGGTGCCGACGACGATCGCGCCACCGACCATCGCGCCCATCAGGCTCGGGAACTCGGCGCTGACCTGTGCCGACAGCCAGTAGGGAACGACGAACGCGATCCCGGAGAACAGACACAGCGGCGCGACCTCCCAGGCCGGTTGCAGACTGCGTTCGTCCGTGTCGCCGAAGAAGTAGACGACCATCCCGACCGCGAACAGCGGCATGACGAATCCGACGAGGGAGTGGTAGGTCGCGGCCCAGACGGCGACCTGTAGGGAGAACTCCTGGACGGTGAATCCGCCCTCCGTGATCGCGGTGCTCGTGGCCTGGGTAGAGCCGAGCGGATCCTGAATCCCGATGACGATCGGCGTGCCGACCGCACCGTACGTGACGGCGAGGATGTGACCGACCAGTCCGGCGATCACGGCGGCCAGCGCCGGGAACCCGAGCGCCAACAGGAGCGGCGCGACGACCGCCGCCGGCGTCCCGAAGCCGGCCGCGCCCTCGATGAACGCCGCCAGGAAGAAGCCGATCAGGACGATCTGTACTCGGCGGTCGTCGCTGATCGTCGCGAATCCCCTGTTGATCCGATCGAAGGCCCCGGCCTGCATCAGCGTATAGAGGAGCAACAACGCGCCGAAGACGATCCAGAGGATCTGTATCGCCGTCATCACGCCGACCGCCGAGGCGGCGAAGAGATACTCCCCCGGCATGTCCCAGACGAAGAAACCGACGAGCAGCGCGGCGATGTACGCGATCGGCATCGCACGCGTCGCCGGCCACAATAGCCCCACGAGCAACACCCCGGCGAGCAGGAGCGGCGTCGCCGCCAGCGCGAGTTCGACCGCGCTAGCCATCTAAATCACCTCCGGCAGACCGTCCGAGCAGCGGTGCTTCGAAGACTACCCTGATGCCATCATTGGTGGAGCCTGGCATGGGTGGTAAACTGTTCAGATAGTATTTATAATTGTCGACTGTTATCATGTGGTGTACCATCATCGACGGCGTGAACGAGCAATAGGCGTTGATGCTCGAAGAGCCTAGTTCATCAACCGAATAGTATAATGAACGTCTCTGATCGACCGGACGTCGAAGCGATACCAGTCGAAGCAGATCTCGAGCGAGCGAAAAGCTGTATTGATAATACAGGTCGACTTTCGACGCGACATCCTCGGGTGGTGAGCGAGCGCCGATCGAAACGCGTCCGACCACCGTTCCTCATCGAAGCGGTACTCGCGTCGAAAACGAGGGGAACAATGAAATAGCCGGCCTCGGTGGTTTCGGGTATGACAGTCGACGTACAGACGACGCGGGAGCGGTTCGAGGAGTCGCTCGCCGATCTCGAGGTGCCAGTGACGCGCACCGAACCGACGGACCTCGAGTCCACGCTCGAGGAGATCGTCCGCGAGCCGGTGATCGGAACGCCCCTCGAGTTCGATGCGGTCTCGCTGCCCAACTGGATCGACGACGCGCCGACGCCGGCGACGCTCGAGGCGGCGACGACGAGCGTCACGTCGGCCTCGCTCGGCATCGCCGACTACGGGAGCGTCGTCCTGCCCGCGCGGCCGGACGGGAGCGAACAGGTCAGTCTCTTCCCGGAACTGCACGTTCCGATCCTCCGGGAGTCGGACCTCGTGCCGGACATGCCGACGGCGATCGATCGCCTCGGACCCGTACTGCGAGACGGCGGCAGCGCGATCCTCGCGACGGGACCCAGCGCGACGGCCGACATGGGAGCGCTCGTCCGCGGCGCGCACGGACCAAAGGCAGTCCACGTCGTCCTGCTCGAGGACGGTGAGACCGATGAGTGACGCCGACGGCCGCCGTTCGAAGGCGGCGCACATCCGCCGCCTGCTCGAGACGGAGGGCGACGCGGTCGAGGAGAACACCATCGGGTTCAACCGGGGCCGATATGAGTCGGTGGCTGACCTCGAGGACTACGAGGAGCTCAAATCCGAGGCGCGGGCGATCAAGGAGAACGCCATCGAGCGGCTGCCGGAGCTGATCGACGAACTAACCGCGACCGTCGAGGACAACGGCGGGACCGTCTATCTCGCCGACGACGCCGCCGACGCCAACCGCTACATCAGGGAGGTCGCGAGCGAGAAGGACGCCGATCGGCTCGTCAAATCGAAGTCGATGACCACCGAGGAGCTCGAGGTCAACGAGGCCCTCGAGGCCGACGGCGTCGACGTCGTCGAGACCGACCTCGGCGAGTGGGTGTTACAGGTGGCCGACGAGGCGCCGTCGCACATCGTCGCGCCCGCGATCCACCGATCTGAAGCGGACATCGCCCGGCTGTTCAACGAGCGGTTCAATCCGGAGGAGCCCCTCGAGACCGCCGAGGAGCTGACCGCGTTCGCCCGCGAGCGGCTGGGCAGGCTCATCCGCGAGGCGGACGTCGGGATGACCGGCGCGAACTTCATCACCGCCGACTCGGGGACGATCGCGCTCGTCACGAGCGAGGGCAACGCCCGCAAGTCGGCCGTCGTCCCGGACACGCACGTCGCGGTGGCGGGCGTCGAGAAGATCGTCCCCAGCGTCGAGGATCTGTCCCCGTTCATCGAGTTGATCGGGCGCTCGGGCACGGGCCAGGACATCACCTCCTACATCTCCTTGCTGACGCCACCGGTCGAGTCGCCCGTCGTCGACGTCGACGAGCCCGACGTCGCGTTCGCGGACCGCGACGACGACCGGGAGTTCCACCTCGTGTTGATCGACAACGGCCGCATGGCCATGCGCGAGGACGACCAGCTGCGGGAGACGCTCTACTGCATTCGGTGTTCGGCCTGCGCCAACTCGTGTGCGAACTTCCAGTCAGTCGGCGGCCACGCCTTCGGCGGCGAGACCTACTCGGGCGGCATCGCGACCGGCTGGGAGGCCGGCGTCCACGGCTACGACAGCGCCGCCGAGTTCAACGACTTCTGTACGGGCTGTTCGCGCTGCGTCAACCAGTGTCCGGTGAAGATCGACATTCCGTGGATCAACACCGTCGTCCGCGACCGGCTCAACCGCGGAGGCGAAGCGGGACAGTTCGAGTTCCTGGTCGAGGGGCTCACGCCCGACGAGGAACCGGGCGGGATCGACCTGCAGAAACGACTGTTCGGCAACTACGAGGCGCTCGCGAAACTCGGGAGCGCGACCGCGCCCGTCTCCAACTGGCTCGCCGCCGCCGGACCGGCGCGAACGGTCCTCGAGCGAGTCGCCGGCGTCGACAGTCGGCGCGAACTGCCGGAGTTCAAGCGCGAAACGCTTCGAGACTGGTTCGAGAGTCGGGGGTCACGGGTCGATGCGGCCGACGCGAAACGGGAGGTCGTCCTCTATCCCGACACCTATACGAACCACGTCGACGTCGACCGCGGCAAGGCGGCGGTCCGGGTCCTCGAGGCGCTGGACGTTCGCGTTCGGATCCCCGCGGTGCCCGAGAGCGGCCGCGCGCCGCTCTCGCAGGGGATGATCGACACTGCGGACGAGCGCGCCAGCCGGGTCTACGCCGCCCTCGCCGAACACATCGATGCGGGCCGGGACGTGGTCGTCGTCGAACCGTCGGACCTCGCGATGTTCCGCCGGGAGTATGAGAAGCTGCTGCCCGAGGCGTCGTTCGAGCGCCTGCGCGAGGGCAGCTACGAGGTGCTCGAGTACGTCTACGGACTGCTCGAGAACGGCGCCGACGCCGACGCGCTCGGCGGCGCCGACGCCGAGATCGCCTACCACTCCCACTGCCAGCAGCGGACCCTCGGCCTCGAGCCGTACACGACGACGGTCCTCGAGGAGGTCGGCTACGACGTCCTCGAGAGCGACGTCGAGTGCTGCGGGATGGCCGGCAGCTTCGGCTACAAGTCCGAGTACTACGAGCTGAGCGTGGACGTCGGCGACCGCCTCCGCGAGCAGTTCACCGAGCCCGAGGCGCGGGATCGGATCGTTGCCGCGAGCGGCACCTCCTGTGAGGACCAGCTCGGCTCGCTGCTCGAGCGCGACGCCGTCCACCCGGTGGAACTGCTCGATCCGCGGCGGCGAAGCGGTCGCTGACGATAGCTGCTGCTGGTTCTCGTTTCGATGCGTCTCGAGAGGGCATCCCACTAGTTTGCGAATCCGGAATCGGCTCGTGAATGGGTGCCAGCGTGTGAATCCGAGTTTCGCGCGAGTCCGAGTTCGCGAAACCGCCCCTGAATCGGGGAGGCGACTACGATCCCGTGAGGAGGTCGTTCACCTTCTCGATCGGATGTGGCGGTCTCTCGTCTCGAGTTTCTTGATCGCCGATCTGACTCCGGCAGGACGCGCCGGGCGCGACCGGCATTCCGTCGCTCTCGTCTAACTTCTCGTAGAGCCGCTCGCCGATCGCCTTCGAGAGGTCGTAGTGTTCGGCCTCGTAGCCGAACGAGCCGGCCATCCCGCAGCAGGTAGAGTCGATCGGGTCGACCGCGTAGCCGGCCCGCCGGAGGACGCCGACGGCGTGGTGGTCCTTCCCGGTCGCCTTCTGGTGGCAGTGGCCGTGATACGCGAGCGTCTCCTCGGTCTCGTCGAGGGGCAGTCGCTCGAGGAGCCGGTACTTGTCGATGTACTCGCTGATGCCGTAGGCGTGGGCGGCGACGGTCTCGGCCTGCGGCGTGCTCACCAGATCGCGGTACTCGTCCTGGAAGACCACCGCGTCGGACGGTTCGACCGCGACGACGTCGTACCCGTCCTCGATGTACTCGGCGAACAGGTCGACGTTCGTTCGGGCGCGATCCTCGGCCGCGTCGAGCATGCCGACCGAGAACGCCGCGCGGCCGCTCGGCGCGACGTCCTCGGGGATCTCGACGTGGACGCCGGCCGACTCGAGCACGCGCACGGCGGCTTTCCCGGGCCGGGTGTAGTTGTAGTTCGTGTAGGTGTCGGGGAACAACACCACCTTCCGGTGGGCCGCTTCCGGGCTCACCCGCGACCCGCGCCGGGCGAACCACTCCTGGAGGGACTCGCGCTCGAAGGAGGGCAGCGTCCGCTCGGGCGCGATGCCGGCGACCTTCTCCATCACGAGGCGACTGCCAGGCAGTTGCTTCCCGGCGTTGGCCAGCGGCGCGAGCGCGCTTCCGAGCTTCGAGACCGTATCGATGTTGCCGAACAGCCGCTCGCGCAGCCCGATCCCCTCCCGCTCGTGGTACTGGTGTTTGGTCTCGGCCTTGAGTTTCGCCAGATCGACCCCGGTCGGACAGTCGCTCTTGCAGCCCTTGCAGCCGACGCAGAGGTCGAGCACCTCCTCCTGGAAGCGCTCGGAGTACATTTCTTCCTCGTCGATCTCGCCGGAGATCGCTGCCCGGAGCATGTTCGCGCGACCGCGGGTCGTCGCGATTTCGTCTTTCATCCCCCGGTAGGTCGGACACATCACGTCGTCGGTCTGCCGACAGGTCCCACAGCCGTTGCAGAGTTCGACGAGCTGCGAGAACCCGCCCTCGTCGGTGAAGTCCAATTTCGTCTGGGGCTCGATCGACGTGTAGCCCGCACCGTACCGGAGGTTCTCGCGCATGTCGGTCGGGTTCTCGTCGGTGTAGACGACCTTGCCGGGGTTCATCCGCCAGTCGGGGTCGAAGACCGACTTGACCTCCTGGAACGCGGCCCAGAGGTCCTCGCCGTACATCTTCGGATTGAACGCCGTGCGGGCGAGCCCGTCGCCGTGCTCGCCGGAGAACGAGCCGTGGTGTTCGACGACGAGGTCCGTCACGTCCCCGGAGATCGACTGCATCGCCTGGACGCCCTCGTCCTCCTTCAGGTTGAGGATGGGCCGGATGTGGAGCGTGCCGCTGCCCGCGTGGGCGAAGTACGCCGCCGAGGTGTCGTGGTCGTCGAGGATCCCCATGAACTTCTGGACGTACTCGGCGAGTTCCTCGGGCGGAACCGTCGCGTCCTCGATGAACGGGTACGGCTTCGGATCGCCCTCGAGACTCATCAGCAGCGGAATGGCCGCCTTCCGGAGCTTCCAGAGGTCCGCCTGCTCGTCCTCGGTGTAGGCCTCGAGGGCTTCGAAGGCGTCGCCCTCATCGACGAAGTGGGCGTTCGTCCGCCCGATCGCCGCTTCGAAGTCGTCGTGGAGTTCGGAGTCATACTCCAGCATCAGCGCCGCCTCCGTCCCGTCGGGGATCGGCGCCTCGTAGCGGGAGAACTGCTCGGACTCCCGGGCGAGCCTGAACACCTCGCTGTCCATCAGTTCGACCGCGCTGGGATCGAACTCGAGGGCCTCGGGGACGGCCTCGAGCGCGTCGATCAGATCGTCGAAACAGTAGAGCACGAGCGCCGTTTCCTCGGGGAGGGTCACAAGACTGAGCTCCGCTTCGACGATCACGCCGAGGGTGGACTCCGCGCCGACGAAGAGCTTCGAGAGGTTGATGACCGTCTCTCCGTCCTCGTTCTCGTAGATCACCCTGTCGAGGTTGTAGCCGGAGACGGTGCGCTTGAGGTCCGGATAGCGGGCCTCGATCTCGTCGGCGTTCTCCTCGACGAGCGCGCGAACGGTTCGGTAGATCTCCGCCTCGCGGTCGCCCCTCGAGACGATCTCCTCGTACTCTTCGGAGTCGAGGACGACTTCGCGGGTGTGGATCAGCGAGCCGTCGGCGAGGACGACGTTCAACTCCTCGGTGTAGGCGTCGGTGATTCCGTAGCGAACGGAGTGGGCGCCGGTCGAGTTGTTCCCGATCCCGCCGCCGATCGTCGCGCGGTTCGATGAAGCAGGATCCGGCGCGAACTTGAGGCCGTACTGTGCGAGGTGGTCGTCGAGGTGGTCCTGGACGACACCCGGTTGGACGCGCGCCCGTTTCTCCTCGGCGTCGACCTCGAGGATGTCGTCCATGTAGGTCGACAGATCGAGCACGACGCAGCCCGGCCCCACGGTCTGTCCGCCGAGGGACGACCCGGCGCCGCGGGCCATGATCGGGACGTCGTGCTCGGCCGCGACGCGGATAGCGTTTCGCACGTCCTCCGTGTCCCGCGGGAGAACGGCACCGGCCGGCCGGGCCTGGTAGATGCTTCCGTCGGTCGAGTACAGCACCTGTGCGTACTCGTCGAACCGAACCTCCCCCTTCATAACCGATCGCAAATCGTCCGCGAGTTCGGCGTACTCGCCGACGTCGCTGTAGTCGTGGTCGAGCGTATTTCGAAACTCCTCGTAGTTGCTGAGATCGCCCTGTGGCTTTTCAACAGCCATCGTATGCTTCTTCGTACATCAATTATTATAAACCCTGCCATTATTTGCATCCGTTACCTGCGAAAGATACACTGATTGGGGACCGACCCGTGTCTCGAGCCGGTCGCCTCGAGCACTGATCAACGACTTTAAGAGAATGGTCGTCGGGAACTGAGATATGGAGTTCATCCATCTCAACATCAACGTCGCCGACGCCGACGAGACGATCGAGTTCTACGAACAGTTCGGGTTCGAGGAGAGCTGGGAGTTCGAAACGCCGGACGGCGAAACGCAAAACCGGTACATCGCGGACGAGAACGGGATCGAACTGCAGCTTTCCGATACCGACGGTGAGACAGAGTTCGAAGAGGGAACGGCCTGGGACCACCTCGCCATCGGCGTCGACGACGTCGACGAGGTGTTCGCGGAGATCGATCACTACGGCGTCGTCAAAGAACCGGGCGATCAGCCCGAGGCCGGTGCTCGAACGGCGTTCGTCTACGACCCGGACGGTCGGAAAGTCGAACTCGTCGAGCCGTTGGACTGACTCCGGTGTAGCGCGGCTCACGGAGTTCGGTGCGACGCGGATCACTGATTCTACGAGAGTTACCTCCGTCGTCTCTCGCCGTCATCGTATGCCATTCGTGTTCCGTCCGTTCGCCCGTTTTCCGTCCGGTTCCGCCAGTCTTGCTCACATTTCATCCGTGATCCGTCCATGTTCCGCGATGACGGGGTACGCATCGACAGGAGAACCGACGAGACGCGGCTATCGGGCCCTCGACGACGCGAACCGCCGACGAGGGAGACGTCCGTTCGGTCGTTCTCTATTCCAGAATCATCGCCGAACCTGAACGCATCGCCCGATTGAATTACACTGGTACATCTGTAAATAGACGAGATAGTGTCGCCGTGAAACGGAGAGGAACAAAGCGACCGCGGGTGGGCGTTTTCTATTCCAGAACGATCGATCGGGGAAAACGCCTCTTGCGGTCGACAGGCAGAGATTCGCAATTATCCGCGGTGACGCGCGGTCGGATCCGTTTTCACACAAAACGCGACTATCGGTCCGACGCCGTTCGAGTCACTGTCCGAAACGATATTGCCCGGAAGCAGCCTGGAGGCGGGCGATGATCGGCGGGAACCGGAGGATCCCCAGTGCGCCGCCGACGGAAAACGATAACTGGGGACTCTCCTCGATTCCGGCGGACCCATTGTTTGCTATGTGAGAACAACACTTATACTTCCCGTGATAATACAGTACGGTATGACGAAACGGGCGAAACACCCGGTCCGGACGACCGAGAAATCGTTGCAAGTCATCGCGGAACTCAATCGGTTGGGGGAGGCTCGAGTGACGACGGTCGCGAACGAACTCGAGATGGGAAAGAGCGCGGTCCACAACCACCTCAGCACGCTCGAGAAACACGGCTACGTCGTGAAGGACCCGGAGACCAAAACCTACCGTCTCAGCCTCAAGTTCCTCGATATCGGCGGGCAGATCCGAGCCGAGAGAGACGTCTACAAGGTCGCGGAGCCGAAGGTCGAAGAACTGGCCGAGAAGTCGGGAGAACTGGTCCACCTCGTCGTCGAGGAGGCCGGCAAGGGCGTCTACCTGTGCCGTTCGAAGGGCGAGCGCGCGGTCGAACTGGACACCTACATCGGCTGTCGACACCACATGCACAGCACGGCGTTCGGGAAGGCGATCCTCTCTCGGCTCCCGGCGGATCGCGTCGACGCGATCATCGACCAACACGGCCTGCCGCAGGTGACGCCCCAGACGATAACGTCGCGCGAGAAACTCTTCGAGGAACTCGAGCGGACGAGAGAGCGCGGCTTCGCGGTCGACGACGAGGAGCGACTCGAGGGGCTTCGCTGTATCGCCGCGCCGATCAAGTTCGATTCGGACGTCATCGGCGCGATCAGCGTGTCGGGGCCGACCGCCCGGATCGACGACGACTGGGAGTCGAACGAGTTCGTCAGCGAACTCCAGCGAACGGTGAACGTGATCGAGCTCAACAAATACAACGTCTGACGACGCGAGCGCTGTCAGCGATCCGTGTCTGACGTTCTACTTCGCTACGCCCGATCGTGGGTGTCGATCCGGTAGAAACTGCCGACAAAACCGGTTGGAAGTGGGAGATAACTACGATTCGTGCGGTCGACCGTGATAGGGGCTACCGAGAGAGCGCACCGCACAATATTAATAGTAGGAAAGAATATCGATAATTGGATTCATGAGTACGCACACTGATCGCCTTCACGATCGGAAGTTCGTTCGAACGTTCTTTACGACGCCGACGGCCGTGAAAGGGGAAGACGATTCCGCCAAGATGCTGCGCCGTGCCGCCCAGCTCAGCGGCATCGAAGCGCCGGACGTCTGGGTGCCGGACAACGAGGACGCGACGGCCCCCTCGATGCGCGACGAGGGAATCGAGAACATCATCGACGTGCTGTCCGAACACGGCGCCGACGTCCCCGGCGAGATCCACCCCCGCGTCGTCTGGCACCGCGAGAGCCCTGAGACCCGATACCAGGGCTTCCAGCAAATCCTCGAGCTCGCGGATCCCGAAAACGGGGCCGTCGAACACCTCGATGGCGTCGTGATCCCGGAGGTCGGCGACATCGACGACTGGAAGAAGGCCGACGAGTTCATCACCATCGTGGAAAACGAGCACGGGCTGGAAGAGGGAAGTCTGGCCATGTCGGTCATCGTCGAGAGCGGCGAGGCCGAGCTGGCTCTCGGCGACCTCCGCGAGGAGATGGGCAAACCCTCGAACAACTTAGAGCGGCTGTTCCTCCTCGTCGACGGCGAAGTCGACTACACCAAGGACATGCGCGCGATCACGCCCACGGGCGAACTGCCGCCGTGGCCGGAGCTGCGACACAACACCTCCCGCGGCGCGAGCGCGGCCGGACTGATCGCGATCGACGGTCCCTACGACGACATCCGCGACGTCGAGGGCTACCACGAGCGGATGACCGACAACCAGGCGAAGGGGATGCTCGGAATCTGGTCGCTGACCCCTGGCCAGGTCGTCGAGGCGAATAAGTCGCCGCTCCCGCCGAAGGAGGGGAGCTGGCTCCTCGAGGTCGACGACCGCGAGATCGAACTCGAAGCGGAGGACGACCACTACGTCTACGAGGGCGACGCGATCGAACTCGAAGAGGCGGCGGACGACCGGTACAAACTCAGCGTCGGCGGCGACGAGCGCGAACTCGACAGCGACGAACTCTCCCAGGAACTCCTGAATCTGGCCTCCTACATCCCGAGTCTGAACGACATCGTCGACTCGATGGAGGAGTTCGAAGCGGCCAAGGAAGCCGGAAAGGGCGCGATCGCGATGGAACGATCGGCGACCATCGTCGTCGACGGAGTCGAGGTCGAGATCAGCAACGACCGAATGTGGGACGAGGCCACCTACCAGGCGGCCCAGACCCCGATCACGCTGTTCCAGGACGTCTACGAGAATCGACCGGACCAGCACGAGGACTTAGAGGAGATGTACGGCGAGGACCTCGTGGAGCGCGCGATGGTCGTCGGCTGATCGGGAGTCAGAAACAGCCAACTACTCCAGTATCGCCGTAGATATTTCGGCACTTGCGGGACGAAGAGCGTATCAAGTTCTGATGAGGTCTCTACGGTACGGTTTCGTCTACCGCGATAATATCGAGATTTAGAAGGAAGGAGTGGCAACTACGTTGGTAAGAATCTCGCTTCGGGAAATCGAATCCGGATTCCTGAGCCTTCAACAGTAAGAATAGCTACGATAGGTAGATATTGTGCAATATCTATAATAGGTGAAGTAGATTCAGTAGGTTCAATTTAGCTTTCTTACTACACACAAACCCGCTCAACGGTGCTAAGCGGCAAAATTTGATGAATTGCGGGGACGGGAGCAGACGACAAATCCTGAATTCGCCTCGATCTCAAAATACAGCGTAGTCAGAGGATGTGAAAACTGTCACAGTATGGTACCGCCTAGTTTAACACCCCCAGTGGCGATTATTGGTCGAGTGACTAGTACGGACGGTGATAGTTGTAGTAATGTACGAACTGTCCAAGATATTCATCGGGCGCTCGGCTACCTTCCTACCCAGGAATTATAGAAACAGTGAATTCGCATTTTGGAGGGGATGAAACCACTTTTCGGTGCGGTTTCGGACATTTTAGTTGACCCGACCACTCAGTCCGACTCGCGAGAGGATAGTCCGATAGCCAAATTGATCGACGGGAAACTCATCGTCACAGAGATCGTGTCTCTCACGGAGTTTCTGCAGAAATGCAGCCGTCGGATCAGTGCCGTGTCGACTAACCAACGAAACATCGAGAATTAACGTTGCCTCGAGGTATATTGCATCGTACAGTCAAGACCACTCGCCGTTGGTTTTGAGAGCGGTTTCATTAACAGCGACCCGCGACGGCTGTACCGTCCGCAGAACGTGAAGCGTCCTGTTAGCGAGGCGAACCTTCGATTCGCCGACCAGTGGAGCGGAAAGCGCTCCAAGCGGCCGCCCGAGAGCGTCGTCTCGTGGACATCGGCGGGTCGCGTCCGCTGTTAGCCGGCCGATACACCTAGTTTCAAGCCGCACCGTGAGAACGTTCAACGCCTAATTCAGCGAGAATCGTTGTCGTCTCCCGCAGCGAACAACCAGTCTGGCGGAGACGGACAGCGAACACCCTAACGGGCGTCGTCGACCGCTCGCTCTCTCAAAATTCTTTTAAATCTGCCTCATAGCTCTCGCTGAGCAGGTCTGCGAGCGTCGACCAACTCGACGTTACGACCTGCTCGCTTCTCAAACTGGCTCGACTAGACATCGCGGCACGCGACTCTAGGATCGGGACCAACGTCAGAACGCGCCCAGATGATCGTCCTGTGGTTCGTACAGTCCGCCGGTCATCCGCACCTCGTGGATTTCGTCTAACGTCTCGCCGATCGATAGTCCGCGGTCGGACATCACCGCCGCGACGACGCCGATCGGGACGCCGTTCTCGTACTGCTCTTGTAGCTGCCAGACGACGTCCTTGAGACCGTCACTCGTGACGTCCTCGTCTAAATCCAACTGGGCGTATTCGAACTCTGCCTCGTGACCCGTCACGCGATAGTGACGGCGGTGGAACTCGATGATCTCATTCGGAGCGTCGGTTTGCAGATCGACGTCACACTCCGGACAGGACGCGACGTACGGTGCCTGATCTTGGGTACTCATGGGTTCTGGTTCTGATTGTCGTGTTTCAGTGTCGATCGATTATGCAGAGGCGATACCATCACGAGTCGTAGGCTTCCTGCGCGAGCTGGTGGAAGCGGTGGACGGTGTGTTCGTTGGGGCCGAGCTGAGCCTGGGCGAGCGCGCCCGTTCTGAGCCCTTCCCACTGACGTTCGACTAATTCGAAGTCCTCTTCCTGGAGCTGGCGGCTCGTGCGAACGAACTCGCGCTCTTCCTCGGAGAGTTCGCTGTCGCGGAAGTAGTAGTCCGCGATGAGCTGGAACCGGTTGGTGTCGATCGGATCGATGATGTAGGTGCCGTAGCCGTCGGCAGTGCCGTACATGTTGACCGTGAAGTTCGGCCAGAAGTAGTGGAACTGGGCCTCGTGTTCGTCGTGGATCCGCATCTCGTCCTCGACGTCCTCTGCATGGGTGTAGTGGAGCACCCAGTGGTAGTCGTTGACTTCGAGTTCGGACTCGTTGAGCGAGATGCCTTTGATCCAGTCCTGGTGGTTGGCCTGGCAGTGGTCGCACTCCGAGTAGTTGCTCGCGAACACCTTCCAGTTGCACTCGACCTCCGAGACGATTCGGGTGGCGTGTTCGTACTCCCCGAGGGGCAGCGCCTCGAGGCGGTCTTTCATCACGCCGGCCTGTTCGGCCAGCGGCATCGGATCCTCGCTGAGGTTCACGAAGATCAGCGGGCCGATGGTGTCGACGTGCACATCGTTCAGGGCGTTCTCTTCGGCGTCGAACTTCTGAACGTCTTCGTCCTCGAGGTCGGGGTTCAGGCCCGCTTCTTCGAAGCTCTTGGGCGTGCTTTTGAGCTCTCCGTCGAGGTCGTACGTCCAGAGGTGGTACGGACACTTGATTCGCTTTGCATCGCCGGGGTCGGTCATCGGCGTGTCCTCGACCATCTTCGAGCCGCGGTGGGCACAGACGTTGTCGAACGCTTTGACCTCGCCGTCGTGACCGCGAACGACGATCAGTTGGCGATCACCGATCGTCCGGGTGAAGTACTGGCCCGATTCCTTGATACAGTTGGCGTGGCCGGCGTACACCCAGTACTGGCCGAACACCTTGTCTTTCTCCATCTCGAAGACGTCATCGTCGGTGAAGTACCGGGCCGGCAGCGCGTTCGACTTCTCCGTGATGTCCTCGCTCACCGCTTTCGCCTGTGAATCGTCCCACTGCGTCATACGTTACCAATAACACAACGAGGCCTAAAAACTGTTGACCTGTGATATTGAACACGATTATAAGTGGACGACCGATCCGGGGAGAAAGCTCGGCTCGAGAGCGATTCGATCACCGGGATCGATCGTTCGCCGAGGCGATGTCGGGCCGCGTTGACGACCGATGCCGGTCGTCGCGAGAACGACGACCGAAGGGACTCGGGGAGGAGCGTTCGGAGACGGTTCTCCGTTCGTTTTCCAGCAACGCGACCTGTCCCGGTTCGGAGACGTAGCGGACGATTCCCGCGTCCTCGAGCATCGGCAGGTGGACGTGCCGGAACGAGAGTTCCATCCGTTCGATCGCGTCGTCCGCGGGTTCGGTCACCTCGAGCGTCGCGACTTCGCGCGTAAGGTCGTCGAGACCGATCGCGCCGCGATCGAGGACGGCGATTGCGGCCCGTCGAGACGAGTCGACCGGTATCCCGTGTAGTATGTCCCGGTCGCGGGCATCTAGTCTGTCTCGGCGACTCGTGGATGGAGTGGGTGCCAGAGGGCGGGAACAGCGGGAGAGGGGGCGGTGCGCACTGCTGGCGCTTCGGGAGTCGTCCCACGGCGGCTCGCGTTACTGGTCGTCGGCGACGCTCCCGCGGATCCGGTCGGCGATCTCGTTTCGCGAGGGGTGTCGCGTGGGTTCGTCCGAGTCGTAGACGCGTTTTACGACGAGATCGAGCAGATTCAGCTGCTCGAGCAGTTCGCGGGTCCGACCGCGCTCGAGGCCGAGATTCCGGGTGACGTCGTGTAACGTCATGGACGACTCGATCGCGTCCATCAGTTCGTCGATTTCGATGTCGTCGGGAAGACCGATCCCGTCGGCGACGAGCGGTTTCTCCGGGACGGACGCGGCCGAATCGTCGGCCGTCGCCGATCGATCGAGCTCGCCGTCGGTCGTCGGTTCCCGGTCTTCAGCGGCGGAGCAATCCTGCTGGCCAGTCGTCGTTTCCGAACCGTCGGTCGTCGCGTCGTCCTCGTCCGGCGCGGTCGTTTCGTAGGACGTCGGCTCGTGGATGCCGGCGTCGATCATATATCGCCGAACGGTCTCGGACGCGACGTCCATCTCGAGCACCTCCGCCATCGCGGTGAACGTATCGAAGGAGTCGTACAGACACTCTAGATATTCGATGTCGTCGTACGGCGGCAGGTCTTCGTTCCGTGCGGCCGCGAGTGCACGCTCGGTCTCGTCGTCGATCGCGATGTCGCTCGTCACCGCGTTCGGAGCCGAATCTGAGGCGGATCGATCGCGGGAGTCGGGCGCGCGTTCGTCCTCGCTTTCGGTCGCCGACTCCGGCTTCGACTCGTCGGCCGTTACCGCCCCCTCGAGCGAATCGATCGGTGCCTCGCGATCCGAGCGATCGCACTCGATGGGAGTAGTCGATTCGCTTACGCTCCCGTCGGGCTCGGTGGTCCCGTTTGCCGTCTCACTGCTCGGCTCCGCGTTCGCCTCGAGACTGAGGTCGAACGTGACAACGACGGTCCCCTCCGAGGTAACCGTCGCTTCCTCCGTGACGCACGACACGTCCGCGGGCGCGAACTCGTCGATCTCCGGCACGGCCGACGGCGGAAACTCGAGGAAGAGACCGCCGTTCTCCCCGACCGTCGCCGCTCGTGGTGTCGCTTCGGCCTCGCTGGCCGGCGCCCCCGCGGCCGAACACAGCGGAACGACGACGTCGATCGCGATGCTCGGTTCATCACCGTCCCCTCGAACCGTCGCGTCGACGCGATGGATCTCGCCCCCGTTCGCCTCGTATCGTTCGATTATTCGAGAGAGCTTCTCAATCGAGGCACTGACTCCCATGATACCCATAATCATCCGTTCATTTGGGATAAGGATACATGAGGAATAGTTCACCCCTTCATATGTCTCCGGGAAAACCCGCCCGAGAGCGGTACTACTCTCCAATTGTCAGGCTACCCGTTATATTGAGGTCTGCCTACTCGTGGCACAACATTTTTATACTCTCGCTTGGGCTCCTGATACGAACGCTTCCGGGACGGCGGGCGGCCGGTCCCGGTAGCGGGTATCCGCCATGAGCACGATCACGGTTATAACCGATAGCGAATCGTTCGCGGAGACTGCCGAGAGCGCACCGGACGGCGCTCGCGTCCCGGTCGAAGTACGCGTCTCCGTCGCCGATCCGTTTGACGCTTATTGCAGGGCCCGGACCGACGAGGCCGACGGGTTCTACCTCGAGACGACCGGCGGGCAGTCTGGCTGGGGCTACTTCGGTGTTGATCCCGTCGAACGGATTCGAGTAACTTCGAACGCGGTCGATCGGGACGGTGGAAGTCCGACGATCCGAACGATCGACGCGCTCCTCGAGCGCGAGCGGTTGGTACGCGGAGACTGCTCGGTTCCGTATCCCTGCGGTGCGTTCGGCTGGCTCTCCTACGACGTCGCCAGGGAACTCGAGTCGTTGCCGTCGACGACGAGCGACGAACGCGGGTTGCCGCGGCTTCAACTGGGCGTCTTCGACCGGGTCGCCGCGTGGACCGAACCACGCGACAGCGAAACGGAACTACGAGTGACCGCCTGTCCCGTGGTCGACGACGATCCCGCCGACGCCTACGAGACCGGTCGAGCGGCGGCTCAATCCCTCGCGCAGGCGGCAATCGACGGCAGCGAAGCGGACCGCAGTCCGCCGGTCGACGCGACCCGGGCCGCGTTCGAGAGCGAGTGCGGTCGAGCGGCGTTCGCCGACCGCGTTCGGCGAGTCAAGCGATACATTCGCGACGGCGATACGTTTCAAGCGAACGTCTCCCACCGACTCGTCGCCCCGGCGGCCGCCCATCCGGTCGACGTCTTCGACGCGGTCCGACGCGTGAACCCGGCCCCATACTCGGGACTGCTCGAGTTCCCGGGCGTCGACCTCGTCAGCGCGAGTCCGGAACTGCTGCTCGAGGTCCGCGACGGTTCGCTCGTCACCGAACCGATCGCCGGAACCAGGCCCCGCGGGCGGACGCCGGCCGAAGACGAGCGATTGGAGGCCGATCTCCGCGACGACGAGAAGGAACGCGCCGAACACGCGATGCTCGTCGACTTAGAGCGCAACGACCTCGGGAAGGTCAGCGAGTACGGTTCCGTGTCGGTGACGGACTATCGCCGCGTGGACCGGTACTCGGAAGTCATGCACCTCGTCTCCCTCGTCGAGGGAACCTTGCGAGACGACGCGAGCATCGCCGACGCCGTCGCGGCGGTGTTTCCGGGCGGCACGATCACGGGCGCGCCGAAGCCGCGGACGATGGAAATCATCGACGAACTCGAGGCGACCCGCCGCGGCCCCTACACCGGGAGCATCGGGATCTTCGGCTTCGACGATCGGGCGACGCTGAACATCGTCATCCGAACGCTGGTCCGCCACGCCGACGAGTACCATCTGCGCGTCGGCGCCGGCGTCGTCCACGATTCCGTTCCCGATCGGGAGTACGACGAGACGCTCGACAAGGCACGGGCGCTCGTGACGGCAGTCGACGAGGCCTTGGGTGAGCGGGCGTCGTTCGCCCTCGAGACCGCAACGGACGCGGTCGGTGATGCGGGATGATCCTGGTCATCGACAACTACGATTCATTCGCGTACAACCTCGTTCAGTACGTCGCCGAAGCGATCGCTCCGGAAAGCCCCGCGGCGACGCCGCGGGACGTCGGCGAGTTCGACGGCGTGATCGTCCGACGCAACGACGAGATCGACCTCGAGGGCATCCACGACCTCGATCCCGACGGGATCGTCGTCTCCCCGGGCCCCGGGACGCCCGCCGAGGCCGGCGTCTCCGTCGATATCTTCGCCGAGACCGAGTATCCGACGTTCGGCGTCTGTCTCGGTCATCAAGCTCTCTGTGCCGCTCACGGGGTGTCCGTCGGACGCGCGCCCGACGTCGTCCACGGAAAGACGTCTGCGGTGAACCACGACGGAACGGGGCTGTACGACGGCGTGCCGAATCCCTTCGAGGTCGGTCGCTATCACTCGCTGGCGGTCGAACGCGACGACCTGCCGGCGGAACTGATCGAGACCGCCCACACCGACGACGATCGGGGGATCGTCATGGGCGTTCGCCACGCCGAGTTGCCCCACGTCGGCGTCCAGTTCCACCCGGAGAGCATTCTCACCGAGTCGGGGAAACGCATCGTCGAGAACTTCTGTACCTCGATCGCCCGCGGCTGAATCAGACCGATCGACGGCCAATCACGCTCGCTCCGCGATACAGGCGACCTTCTCGCCGGCGGTCACGACGGACTCGCGGGTGAGCGAGTAGATCACGCCGGCATCGGTCGTCGTCACGCACTGGCGTTCCTCGAACGTCGAGGGACAGTACACCGTCCCCAGTTCGGTTCCCGCGGACACGCGATCACCGACGGTGACCTCCGGATTCGGTTCGAAGAGCCCCGAAGCGTCCGTGCCGATCCGCCCCTCGTCGTCTCGAAGGATCGTCTGCGACGGCGTCGGCGCCGGTTCCTCGCGGAGCATCCCCAGTTCGCCGAGGACGTTCCGGAGTCCGCGGACCCCGCGATGTGCCGCGTCGTGATCGATCTGGCGACTGTTCGAGAGTTCCGGGACGATCGCCGGAATCCCGGCCCGTGCGGCGGCCGTTCGGAGCTTGCCCTGATACGGCTCGTCATCGTCCGCTGCGTCGCCGTCCCCTGTGCCGTCGTCCGGTTCATCGTCGGACGTCGCGTCGGTCAGGAGATAGTCGGCCCCGAACATCGCCGCGAGGGTCCGTGACTTCCGGTTTCCGGGCTGGAATCTGACGTGCTCGAGCATGTCCGGGGTCCCGGTGTGCAGATCGATCACGACGTCGGTCGACTCGATCAGCTCCCACAGTTGGGCGACGATCCGTTCCTGCAGGGTTCCCGCTTCGTCGCCCGGCCAGACGCGATTACAGTTGGAGTTGACCGCGTCGACCGCCTGCGGCGTGACGTACAATCCGTGATCGAACGCGAGCGAATTGACGACCGGCACGGCGATCACCGTACCGGCGAGATCAGCGGTCAGCAGGTGGTGGTGCAATCGACGCAGCGCGGCCGTTCCGTTGAGTTCGATGCCGTGCTGTGCAGCCTGCACGTAGGCGGTCGGTCCGGCTCCGCCGTCGTACCGATGGACGGTCACCGCGACGTCCGTCCCGGACGGCAAGCGAGCGAGACGGCGTTCAGCGGTCGTATGGGTAACGGTCTCGTACTCCATACTCATTCAATCCCTCGTTCGAACTTGTAAGTTTGCACGTCTCTCGAAGAGGTGATGTTTTATGCGACTACACGTTCAGCGATCGGCCGTATGCATCTCGAGCGAGCGACGTGGACGGAGATAGACGCGGTCGAAACGGATCTCGCGCTGCTCCCGGTCGGGAGCACGGAGCAACACGGCCCGCACGCGCCGCTGGGAACAGACACGCTCAACGCCGAGGCGGTCGCGGAGGCGGCCGCGGAGCGGTACGAGGGGACGGTCGCGGTCGCGCCCGCGGTCCCCGTCGGTATCGCCGAGGAACACCGGCAGTTCACCGGCACCCTCTGGACCTCGGAGTCAACGTTCAAGGCGTACGTCCGCGATATCGTCAGCAGCCTCGCCCACCACGGGTTCGATCGAATCGTTCTCGTCAACGGCCACGGCGGCAATACGAGCGCTCTCCAGGAGGTCGCCGGCCGGATCACTCGACGCGACGACGCCTATACCGTGCCGTTCACGTGGTTCGACGAGGTCGGCGAACACAGCTCCCGCATGGGCCACGGCGGGCCGCTCGAGACGGCGCTGGTACAGCACGCGAATCCCGGTGCCGTCCGCGAGGACCGCCTCGAGGAGGCTGCCGAGAACGGGAGCGAGCGCTGGGGCGACTGGCAGGGGCGAGTCAATCTCGCGTTCGACTCGGCCGAGTTCACCGAGAACGGCGTCGTCGGCGATCCGCGCGAGGCGAGCGCGGAGCTGGGCGAGGAGCTGCTCGACGCGGCGGCCGACGCGCTGATCGCGTTGCTGAAGACCGTCGCTGACCGGGATCTCGACCGCCCCGCCCACCGGTGACCGAACCCCGCGACGGCGCGGCCGATTCCCGACGCTCGACGAGACGGTCGTCCGTCGTCGGTGTCGCCTCGATATTTTCGCCTCGAGCGTCCGCTTCTTCACATTGATATCGCTGTTATTTCCTCGATCGATCGCGGCTCACCGGCGTCGGTCGCGAAACTCCATCCGTTAGAACGCTGACCTTCTGTTGACGATCGATGACCGTCGGCGATAGAGATATCTGTCCATCTCCGGCGTATCACAACGCTAGTTATAAACACACAAACCAGTTTGAGTACGACTACACCGTCGTTCCTGTATCGCGTACGCGTACCTGCCGCCGGAGTACGCTGAGCCGGGAACCGAGGTCGAGATCCTCTACGAGGGCGAGCGCTACGCGGCGACCGTCCGCGAGGAACCGCTCTACGACCCCGAACGCGAACGCGTGCTGTCGTAACGTCGGCGGCCGTTCGACGGCTCCGCCAATCCACGCCGCAGGACGCGTTCTTCTGCCCCGTTGTCGCTTCTCGCTCGTTCTCGCTCGCGTAGCCGAGCGGGTCTCGATTCCCGGTCTTCGGAGCCACGAGACCACGCCGTCAGTTCTCCGATGGTCCGCTGCGCGTCTCTCGATAGCGATCGGATCCGCTCGGCGTCGCTTGTAATTCACGATCTCTGATAACTCGAGGCGACGCCGTCGCCGTTCGGCGGCCGAAGCGCGAAACCGGAAAGAGCGTATGAGTTCCGGTTGAGGATGAGGACCCGGGGCCGTGGGCGAAACCCGGGAGTCGGGACGGTACCTGGTCACGGTTGCGGATTCTTCCGTCCCGGTTTCGGCACCACCGTTCGGTGCCGTTCGAAGAGAGCGCACGAAGGCGGATAGGTTTCCACCGCAAATACTACAGGTGTATAAATTAGTCCGCCGAATCCGACGTGATATCGATCGCAGCGAGCGATTTGGGAGACGGACGTCTACTGAGGCGAACCCGATTGCGGAGCGTAGTAGCGATCGACACGTGGATTAATTACCCTCGCCGGAAACCCTTTAGTCGACATCGCTGCGGGTCGATGCGGTCCGTCTCGACGAGCGACGGCACCGGTACCCGATCGAGGTGTCGGCCGTAGCGGCCCGTCTCCTCGAGCGGACGCGGCCCGCAGCGATCGGAACGAGATCAGCTATGACACGGATCATCGACGGGAACGAGATCGCGGATCGTATCACTGCGGACCTGGAACCGTGCCTCGAGACGCTCGCGGACGCCGGCACGACGCCGGGGCTGGCGACAGTCCTGATGAGCGACGACGGCGCGAGCGAGACGTACGTCTCGATGAAACGACAGGCCTGTAACGAACTCGGAATCGAGAGCATCCACCACGAACTCGATCCGGACGCGCCCGCCGACGCGCTGTTCGATCGGATCGACGAACTGAACGGCGATCCGGCGGTCCACGGTATCCTCGTGCAGTTACCGCTCCCGGATCACGTCGACCGGCAAGCCGTCCTCGAGCGGATCGATCCGCGGAAGGACGTCGACGGGTTTCACCCGGAGAACGTCGGTCGATTGGTCACCGGTACGCCCCGGTTCAAGCCGTGTACGCCCCACGGCATCCAGAAACTGCTCGAGGCGGAGGGCGTCGAGACCGAGGGTGCGGACGTCGTCGTCGTCGGCCGGTCGAACATCGTCGGGAAACCGATGGCGAATCTCCTCGTCCAGAAGTCCGACACCGGGAACGCGACGGTGACGGTCTGTCACTCGCGTACGGACGACCTCGCGGCGAAGACGCGGGACGCGGACGTCGTCGTCGCGGCCGCCGGCGTTCCGGAACTGATCGACGGATCGATGCTCTCGCCGGGAACAACCGTGATCGACGTCGGCGTCAACCGCGTGGACGCGGACACCGAGAAAGGGTACGAACTCGTCGGCGACGTCGAGTTCGAGAGCGCGGCGGAGAAGGCCGACGCGATCACGCCGGTCCCCGGCGGCGTCGGGCCGCTCACGATCACGATGCTCCTCTACAATACGATCAAGGCGGCGAGTCTGCAAGCCGACGTCGACGTATCGCTCCCCTGACCGGCGACGGAGACGCGGCCGCCCGGTCGAGCCGGTGACGATGCCGCGTTCACAAAACGTATCAACTCTCTTTTCTGTTGTGGATTCTCGATTCCGTGAAACGGCCTCGCTCGCCGATTTCACTTAAGGCAGCGGTATATTTATGAGAGGGACTGTACCACGTGTGGGTATCACATGAGCACAGAGAGCTTGCCTTCGAGAGCCAAGACAGTGATCATCGGCGCCGGGGCCGTCGGGTGTAGTATCGCCTACCACCTGACGGAACTCGGCGCAGACGACGTGGTCGTCGTCGATCAGGGACCGCTCCCGGTGACCGGCGGTTCGTCAACGCACGCACCGGGAATCATGTTCCAGACGTCGCCGTCGAAGATCCAGACCAAGACCGCCCACTACACGAGCCGACTGCTGAAGGACGCGGGCGTCTACACCGAGGTCGGCGGCATCGAAGTCGCCCGCTCCGAGGAACGGATGGACTTCCTCCGGCGGCGCGTCGAGTGGGCCACCTCGTACGGACTGCCGGAACCGCAGCTCCTCGAGCCCAAGGAGGTCAGCGAGCGTCTCCCACTGGTCGACGAGGAGGAGATCCTCGGCGGCTACTACTCGCCGACCGACGGGCAGGTGGCCGGGACCGACGCGCTGCAGTGGTACATCGAGACGTCGTCGGCTCGGTTCTTCGGCGACACCGAGGTAACGGACATCGAGACCGGCGGCGGCGAGATCCAGGCGGTCGTCACCGACAACGGCCGTATCGAGTGCGATCGGTGCGTCCTCGCGACGAACAACTGGGCCTACCAGACCGGTCAGATGGCGGGCCTTGACCTGCCGATCACGCCCGTCGAGCACCAGTACGTCGTCACGGATCCGCTCGAGGAGCTCCGAGGTAACGAGGATGCGATCGGCGACGCCACCGCCGGACTCGAGGTCCCCGGCGATAGTCAGATCACGGAGTTCATGGCCCAGCCGCCGGATCGGCCGGTCGGTCGCGACCAGGACAACTCGCTGTACTTCCGGACGCACGGCGACGGGTACGGACTCGGGTCCTACAACCACGAACCCTTGGTCGTCGACCCGGACGAGATGGGGAAAAACGACGAGGACAGCCAGGCGTCGGTCCACAGCTTCACCGAGAAACACTGGACGAAGGCGACGCACCCGGACCGCGAGAAGTCGCCCCAGCAGGCGTT